>JBKDKG010000001.1:0-2122 GCA_046345095.1 Flavobacteriia bacterium
CCCAAGTATTTGCTGGTCGACAACAACAATTGTGTCAGCGCAAATTAAGATTTCATCATTTGAAAGGCTATCAATCAATGCTAAAGCTTTCTCATTTGCAATAAATTCAGCAACTTTCTCAGAAGGCAATGAACTAGGGAAAGATTCATCCGTTTCCTTCACCCGAGTCTCAAAACTGAAGCCAAGTTCACTTAAAAGGGCCTTCCTTCGAGGTGATTTTGATCCAAGTATTATTTTCATTTTAAATACTTGCCAGGTAAAATGACGATAAAACTCCTATGAGCATAGAGAGTTTAATTAGCAGGTCGTAGACTTTTAATTTTTCAGCTTTTTTTTTGTAGATCAAAACAACAACAAGCACATTTAAAAAAGTTGTCATTAAAAAAGGTATACTTATCAATAGAAAATGATCAAATTCCAAGTTTAGAATTGTTTTGAATTTTGCAATTATCAGAACAATGAAAAACAAGGGTAGAAGTAAAAGAAGGGCACAAACGAATTGTAAACTTTTCCATTCTCCAATAACCATTGGTAGAGATTTTACATAGATTAGCTCATCTCCTTTTATGTCCTGAATGTCTTTTATGACTTCTCTAGCAAGATTTTGAATAAATGCAAAGGCAGCAAGAAAGTAAATCATTCCATAATCAATCTCAGCTGTCCAAGTTGTTGGGTCAAATTCCGAAAAGGCTAAGTAATGCCAATTGCTTACTTTGAAATAAACCATAGCTAATAGGGGCACTAAACCAGTGAGGCCTGCAACCATTAGGTTTCCAATCAAAACTTTGCGCTTGAATAACATGCTGTAAAACCATAGCACATTTATTGATAGGAGATGAATAAACACCAACCAAAGCGTTTCATAACGAATACTCAAGTAGATTGCGATGCAAAAAGCAACACCATTAAAGCTCCAATGTGTTAAAATGGCCCAGCGGCGTTTTATGTGCTTGCTAATAATTAGTTTTTCGGGTTTATTAATACGGTCTGCCCGCACATCAAAATAATCATTGATAATATTGCCTCCAGCAGCTATAAGTACTGTTGAAAAAACCAGTAAAAAGAAATCAATTGGGTGATCATCAACCTTTTGATAGTAATTGACGGTTGTGATGTAATAATGTACACCATACATCGTCAAAACAATGATGGCAAGATTAATTGGTCGTATGAGTTTTAGGAAATGCACTATTTTACAATCTTATATTCAGTTCTACGATTGGATTGGTGAGCGGTTTCTTTTTCTTTTTCGGTTGCTAATTTTGAAATCGAAGCATCAGTGATTACCGGTTGTGATTCTCCATAACCTTTGAAAGTCAAACGCGCAGCTTCAACTCCCTTGGTTAGTATATAATCATAAACTGCTTTAGCGCGATCCTCTGATAATTTTTGGTTTTCTTTATCATCGCCCCTTGTATCTGTATGTCCACCAATTTCAATTTTCAAAGTTGGATTTTTTGCCAAGAAATCGTAAAGTTTGTCCAGCTCTACAAAAGATTCTGGTCGAAGCGTTGATTTTGCAAGATCAAAAAACACGTTTGCCAATAAAACGGGCTTATCGCTTGTAATTGGAACCATGGGAACATCCATGTGAATTGCTTCAAGACCTTCAGGATTGGTCATGTTAAAATTCTTTGAAAAGAAAGTATATCCGGGATAAGAAACATTTAATGCGTATTCTCGATTGACTGGCAGAGATACTAGGAATTCTCCGGTCTGCTTGTCTGCTTCTGAAAAGATAACCTCTTTTCCAGTTTTTAAATCAATTAATTGGAATTTTCCAGAAAGAGGTGCTTTTGTAAGGGCGTCGAATACAATTCCCTCAAAATAAAGTGTTTTCGTAGGGCGAAATTCCTCTGGCATTTCGAAATAATAAATATCTAAATCGCCATAACCACCTTTACGATCGGATGCAAAAAAAGCAATTTCACCATCAGGTGACACCATCAATGAATTCTCTTCGTATTTTGTGTTTATTGGATAGCCAAGATTTTCGGGTTGTGACCAGTTGCCTTTTGCATCCATGCGCGTAACGTATATATCAGATCCACCCATTCCAACATGTCCACGTGAAGCGAAATACAATGTTTTTCCATCAGGGTGAATTAACACAGATTCTTCC
>JBKDKG010000002.1:0-8701 GCA_046345095.1 Flavobacteriia bacterium
ACATTATCTCGTAGAGGATGAATCCGGTTTTGAAAGGCCTTTTAAGTCCGATGAACTTGTTAAAATTCACGGTTATGAATACCATTTGCCTGATGATGATGTTGCACAAATAAATGAAGACGATACGATATCAAGTTCCCAACATACTATCCGAAAGGAAAGTTTAACAGGTGTTAGAAAACCAATCGATGTTTGGGAAATAGATCTTCATATAGAATCACTTTTGGATTCTCATTTAGGAATGAGTAATTCGGAAATACTTGCGGTTCAACTAAAAGAATTGCGAAGTTTTTTCAAACGAGCAACCGGCAAGCACATTCGGAAAATAATTTTAATTCATGGCGTCGGTGAAGGAATACTGAAAGAGGAAGTCAGATTGTTTTTATCAAAAAAAGATGGTGTAACCTTCTATGATGCTGATTTTAGAGAATACGGAAAAGGAGCAACAGCAGCCGAGATACGTTATAATTTATAGTTCATCAAATGGATATTGTGTAACTTAAATGTTCTTTCCAAATGAGTGCACATCATTGTGATTTTCTTCAATCTTATCTTTTATTTTTTTAATGGATTGAGTAAGTATAAACATGTCCGGCGTAACATTCTTACCTAGCCATTTCCATGAATCTTCTTCGTTTTCAATAGCCAAAGCCATGTGGTACAATGTTTCGAAATCATTATTTTGCAACCATATTTGTGCTTTCTCATTTCCTTCGGCAGCATTAATAAACGCCATAAGTTGAGGGTAACCATTGTTTAACAACCAGTTTCGAGCCTCTTCTTTTAGATAAATCGCATAAGTTGCCATTGTGAGCTCAGGATATCCATATTCTTTTAACCAAAGCAATAAATCATTATTTCCTTCAATGGCCTTTGCCCAGGCTAAAATTATTTTTGCAGGGTAATCGATTTGCTTCATTTCAACTCTTTGAATGGCCTTGAATTTGTTCTCTGAAGTCGCTAGGTAGGGCGAAATAACTTTTTTTGATTTTTTAAACCAGTTTTTCATTCTTCAATAAATTTCGGTTTAAAAAAACCACAACGCCACACCAATTGCTGAAATAACGCAAATGAGATCAACTAATAACATTGTGCCCAGCGTATAACGAGTATTTCTGACATTAATAGCGCCAAAATAAACTGCAATTACATAGAATGTTGTCTCCGCACTGCATTGGAAAATGCAGCTCAATCGACCTGTCAACGAATCCGGACCGTATGTTTGCATGGCATCAATCATGAATCCACGAGAACCGCCGGAACTAAATGGACGTAGCATTGCGACAGGAAGTGAATCTGTAACATCTTTTGAAACGCCCATAAAAAAGAATCCTTGAGAGATCCAATTGCTGATGACTTCAAATAACCCACTGTTTCGGAAGACTGAAATGGCAACCAACATTCCTAGTACGTAAGGAAAGATTGTTACACCTGTATTCATACCACTTTTAGCGCCAGTAACAAAAGAATCAAAAACGGTTGTTTCTTTGTCCTTGAATTTTCTTTCATTGAGAAAGGAAAAGATCAATGTGAATCCAATAATTGAAATCAATAATAAACCTGAAAAATTCCCAGTAAAATAATTTTTACCAATCAAATCAAGCGAATTGATATAAAATAACAGTCCAATAATCGCTGCTAAAACAGATGTGATAGCAAGCAGTAATGTGGCACTTTTAAAGTTGATACGTTGCCTGATTCCGACAATTAGAAATGCAGCAATTGTTCCGATAAACGAGGTAATGATGCATGGTAGCATGACATCTGCCGGATTTGCCGCGTCTTGAGCTGCCCTGTAACCAATTATTGATGTTGGAATAAGTGTAAGTCCAGCAGCATGCAGACACATGAACATTATTTGCGCATCACTGGCCTTTTCTTTATCTGGATTGATTTCCTGTAAACTTTGCATAGCCTTGAGTCCGAAAGGTGTCGCTGCAGAATCCAATCCTAGAAAATTTGCCGAAAAGTTGATTGTCATGTATGAAATGGATTCATGTCCTTTTGGTACACTTGGGAATACTTTTACGAAAAGAGGACTCAGTCTGCGGGCCAATTTCTCGGTCGCCCCAGAATCAATCAAAAGCTGCATTATTCCGCAGAAAAAAGCGAGATACGCAAGAAGAGGTAGGATTATATCGAAAAGACTGTTTTTGCATGTTTGTAAAAGCCCATCCGATTTTTGAATTCCACTAAAGACTTGAACACTTTTCGCTTTGAAAATGTAGGTTGTGTCTGGGTCGGCCTCATTTTTATTCACCGTAAACGTACCTTCAGGAGCTGTTTTTAAAGTATCCCTTGTTGCTTTAGGTAATTGATAAAGGTATTTTTCACCAATAAGAATAGGGTCGTCTTTTTTACCATTTAACACAAAGTCTACTGTGTAATGCTCGTTTAGAAAAAGTCCTGCGACTATAAACAACAAGGAACTAATGAAAATAATCAGCCAAAATCTACTTAATACCATACTACGAATATCATGGAATATCAGGAAGATTAAAAGAACAGATTGAAGTTTCTTTCAACAATTCATGTTGCATATCCAATTTTAATACTTTAAAAAATAAAATTGATGGATTATAAAACGATGAATTCTGTAGTTCTGATAACTAGACATTCAATTGTCCTGCTCCCTCACGAATGATTTCTGGTGCGCCACTTGTGCAATCAACGACTGTGGAAGCTTCGAGTCGACCATATCCTCCATCTATTATGAAGTCAACTTCTTCGTCGTATTTCTCATAAATGGTGTAAGGATCAGCAAAATAATCCATGATTTGGTCATCTTCATTGTGCAAAGATGTAGTTGCTATTGGATTTCCTAATTGGCGAACGATCTCAAGGATAACTTCATTGTCTGGAATACGAATTCCAATTTCCTTTTTGTTTGAATCAAATAGTTTTGGAATTTCGTTAGCTGCAGTCAGAATGAACGTAAACGGTCCAGGTAAATGTTGTTTCAATAATTTAAATATTGGACGATCTATTTGCTTGACATAGTCAGAAAGGTTGCTAATATCAGAGCAAATGATGGAAAAATTGGCTTTGTTTAATTTTACATTTTTCAATCGCGCCAATTCATTTAAACCTTTCTTATTGTAAAGATCACAACCCATCGCATAAACAGTGTCAGTTGGGAAGATGATGATTCCTCCTTTTTTTAAACTTTCTACAGCTTGTTGAATAAGTCTTGAATCAATATTGTTGGGGTTGATCTCTACGAGCATGTTTTCTTTTTCAGAATAAATTTAACGTTTCCAATATTGAAGCAGCCCTGAGTTTTCATCCTGTAAAACTAATTTTTCAGCGGATAACTCTTTTATCTTAAACGACTCCTCAATCAAAGAGTCATTTTCATAATATTTCATTTCTAGATGACCATCTTCCATCGCGTATTGACCCTTGTATCTTTCTTGGATTTTACCAACACCTGACTCTGTCATTTCAGCATCGTTAATTTTGTCAAAGAAAATGAAATAGCCATTGTCTTTCAGGTTTAAACTAATCGCTGTTGGTTTTTCCTCGAGATCAATTTCTTTAGATCCTTTTTGTTCTTTAAAAAGTGTCCATGTTCCGTATATTCTCACTTCTTGAGTTGGTTCATTTTTACTTGATTTACAGCTAAACAGTCCTACAAGTAGGAGGATGAAATAGAACTTTTGCATAATTTATTTTTGTAAGATGAAATATACATTAATGAATTGAATCTTTAAATATTTTACAAGAGATTGCTCTGTGGTCACTGTAAGCTTTTTCTTGAATACTAAAATCTGCTGAATGAAGTTCTTCTGAATGAAAAATATAATCGATTCGACCCGCTGGCACCTTTCCAACATAGGTTGAGCCAATACCAAATGCACTTTGCCGAAAGCTATCTTTTAAGAACTTATCAAATTGATTGTATGAATAGGACATTGGTGTGTCGTTGAAATCTCCGCAAACAATAACTGGATAGGGTGACGTCTGAACATGTTCAGCAACCTTTCTGGCTTGTTCGGCGCGTTTTGGATAGGCCACTCGCAATTTATCAATCAGCAATCGGAACGTAGAAGGTGGCTCTACTGTTTGACCATCATCATTCGTAAAAACAGCGTATTCTTCTTGCTTTAATTTAATGGATTGTAAGTGAACATTGTAAATACGGAAAGTATCTTTGTTTTTCACTACATCAACGTAAATGCAATAATTAAAATCATTTTCACTTTGGGTATCGAACATAATATCACCTTTTGCTATAATTGGGTATTTCGAAAGGATGCAAACACCGAAATTTTGTCGGCCTCTTAATTTATGAGCATAGCGTTCATGATAATCTCGTATACCAAGTGATTGAATAAGAGAATCACGAGTGGCGAATGAAGTAGGACGGTCTTGATGATAAAATTCTTGAAAACAGGCTACATCTGGGTTAATTGATTCAATGTAATTGAACATAGCATTTCTATTCGCTAAACGTTCATTCTCATCTGAGGTGTAAAGGCCAAATAATCGAACGTTGTAACTTAAAACCGATAGATTTTTGTCTGATTCAGGAATAAATTCAGGATTTGATCCCAGTGAAATCATTCGAAAATGCAGTTTGCCGCCAATTAATAGAACGAAAAGTGTATAGATTGCCCACTTTGATCTTGCCAGTGACCAAATCAAAAGTAAAATAAGTGTAAACAACAAAATCACAGGATAAGCTAATCCAAAGAATGGAATTACGCGAAGTGTGTTTGGGTGAACAAATGGTGCAAGATAAGCTATTAATAATCCTGATAAACAAATAATTGTACCAATCTTTAGAAAGGTTGAGAAGCGCAATATTTTCTTTAAAAGATTACCCATTTTTACTCTGATCAAAAAGGAATTCCTTTTCTGCTTTTGTCAATGAATCGTAGCCAGATTTGGAAATCTTGTCTAGAATCAAATCAATTTTTTCTTGTCTCTTTTTCTTGTCAAAATTGTATTCTTCATCCGTTTTAAATGCGGGACCTCTTGTTGCGCCACCCTTTTTAACTTTCAATTTTGAATTGGAAGAAAAGAGATTCTTTAAGAAATCAGTAATGCGCTTCATTAAGGAGGAATAAATACTAATAATGTTGTTTTTATTGTATAAATTTTGAACTGAAACCATTCCAATTACCACACCACCAAGATGAGCAAAGTGAGCAGTTCCGTCATTCAATCCTAAAGATAGAATATCTGTGAGAATAAAGAAACCTGCAAGAGCGATAAGTGGAACAGGAATTATACCAAACAAATTTACTTGGAGTCGCGGACGATGAAAAGCCATTGCTGCGAAAATGGCCATAATCGAGCCTGAAGCACCAACAATCACAACACTTTTGCCTTGTAAAACTGGAAAAATATAATGAGCAAGTATCTCAAATAAGCTTCCAGTTAATCCACCTAGAAGATACGTTCCCCACATTCGTTGCGCATCAAAAATGGATTCAAAAATTTTTCCGGAAAAATAGAGAAAGAGCATATTCATAGCTAAATGCCAAAAGGAGAAATGAGCAAAAATACTTGTGAAGATGCCCCAAGGGTGGGTAATCAATTGTGTTGTATCTGTTTGAAGCGAAAAAAGTGCTGATAGAATTTCGTTCATTTCAGCCTCAGCTTCTAAACCCATAAGCCTGGCAAATACTCCCAATATACTTATCAACAAAAATACTCCGACGTTCAGAGAAATTAATTGAACGGTCGTGCCACCATATTTCAATTGGTATTTCAAATCATCTATAAAAGTTCTTTCTGTTTTCATTTTACCAGAAATTATTTCTATCGGTTTTACGCCAAATCAGCACTAAAATTATTCCAACAATTGCCCCTCCAACGTGGGCTAAATGGGCTACGTGATCATTTGATGCATACAAACTACTGTAAATTTCAAAAATCAGGTAAGCACCAATTAGGTATTTTGCTTTAACAGGAATTGGAGGAAAAAGCAACATCAATTCAGTATTTGGAAATAACACTGCAAAACCAGCCATCACGCCAAACAATGCACCAGACGCTCCCGCCATTGTGCTGGTTGACAGATCATAGTATCGCTGTAATGCAACTCCTTGTTCGGGTGTTTGATAAACAATTTGATCAATATAGCCTGCTCGAATTTTATGATTCACAATGTCAATATCAATTCCAAGTTGCATAATTGTTTTTTTCAACTGCATAAGTTCCCACATGCCAATTGAGTTATAAAGTAGGAATGCTCCTAATCCTGAAGCAAAATAGAAAATGAAAAAGCGTTTAGGTCCCCAAAGCCTCTCTAAATGTCCACCAAACATTACCAAAATAAGCATGTTGAACAGGATGTGTGTGAAATCAGACAAACTGTGCATGAACATGTATGTAATAATTTGAAAAGGCTTGAAAAGAGGAGAGTTTAGATAATGTGTTCCCAGCAATGAGAAAACATCAATTCCTTTTCCGGCAAATACAAGTGCGCCTACAAAAAAAAGCACATTCAAAATAAGTAAGTTCTTGGTTACCTGCGGTAAGTTGTTTAAAAATGAAAACATATTAGAATTTTAATGCTATTTCATCCATCGAAATGGTGTTAATAATGCGTTTACCTGAAGGTGAGTAGGTGTGCTCCGAACAACCAAAAAGCTGATCGATTAAATGTTCAACTATCATCTTGTCGTTTACTATCTTTTTACTTCTTGATGTTGCAACTGCTACCGAACGGATCAATTCATGCGCAATCTCTCCTTTATCAATCTCTTTAAATGAGATGTTTTCTATGATCATGTTAAGACAATCATGGATAGCATCTTCTTGAATAATTCCTGGAACAGAATGAATTTCAAGTTGATTTTCAAGAATGGCACTTTCAAAGCCTAATCTTTCAAGGAGTTGAGAATTATTTTTCCATTCCCTTATTTCTGATGCCGAACAATCTCTAGTAAACGGGAAAAGTAATTTTTGAGCAGCAATCGGATTTGAAATAAACTGGGTCATAATATCATCATAAATAATGCGTTCTTGTGCGCGTTCTGAATGAATGACCAAAAGTCCTGACTTGCAATTTGTTAAAAGAAATTTTCCTTTAACCAAAAAGTTGCCTTTAAAACTGTTTTGATCTTCAAGATCCAATTGTTGTGTTCCCTCAATCGTTTCTTCCTCAATCTTATAAAATTGTTGCCAATCCTCTGGTTGAACCTCATTGCTTCCAAATCCTTCTGCTCGGATTGCTTTTGTGAAAGTCTGAGATGTATTTACAGCATTACTTGTTGTTCTGCTTGTTGTTTGAAAGGGGTTGTATTCTGGGTTAAAAGCAACAACTGGTTCAACTGCTGGCTGATTCTTCATGGATGCAGGAAGATCGAAACTGGTTTCCCTGTCGAAATCCAAAGTAGGTGAGATATTGTATTTTCCGAGTGCCTGACGAACACTACTTAGAAGAATGGAATAAATAAATCTATCTTCTTCAAATTTTATCTCTGTTTTGGTGGGATGCACGTTTACGTCAATCTTGGAAGGATCTACTTTTAAATAGATAAAATAGGAAGGAAATGTTTTTGGAGGAATCATCCCTTCGAACGCCTTATTTACAGCATTGTTAAAGTAGGCATCTTTAAAGAAGCGGTCATTGACAAATAAAAACTGCTCTCCGCGTGATTTCTTTGCGAATTCTGGTTTGCCGATATATCCAGTTAATTGAACGATATCAGTTGTTTCATCAATGGGTACCAATTTGTCATTTGAACTTTTCCCCAAAATATCAACAATTCTTTTTCGAAGTACACCAGCCTGCAAGTTGTAAATCTCTTGATCATTGTGTTTTAAAAGAAAAGCAAGTTCCGGATGAGCAAATGCAATTCGTTCAAATTCATCGAGAATATGATTGAATTCTACATTGTCTGATTTAAGGAAGTTTCTTCGTGCGGGAACATTGTAAAAAAGATTTTTCACTTCAAACGAGGTTCCAACGCTAGAAATACATTCTTCTTTGCGAATTATTTTGCTTCCTTCGATGATAACATTAAATCCTGTTTCATCTAACTCTTTTTTTGTTTTAACAGAAACATGTGCAATAGCAGCTACAGAAGCAAGCGCTTCTCCCCGAAATCCTTTTGTGTTTAGCGCAAATAAATCATCCGCTTTAGAAACTTTACTTGTTGCATGTCGCTCAAAACAAAAAACTGCATCCTCTGGTGTCATCCCAAAGCCATTATCCACAATTTGAATGAGTGTTTTTCCTGCATCCTTGATGTAGACCTGAATTTTGTCCGCTCCTGCATCAATGGCATTTTCCATCATTTCCTTCACCACAGAGGCTGGGCGTTGGATTACTTCACCGGCAGCAATTTGATTTGCAATGTGATCGGGAAGAAGTTTGATGATGCCGTTCATGTTTTAATACGTTCTTTTTTGTTCAACAAAATTAAGATAATTCGGGTGTCCTTTTTGGGGAGTTTTCAATAATTATTCCACATCTGAAATACTGACAAAAGGTCATTTTCACACTGGGCTTTTAAAAACTATTAACAGTTAGCACGATAGTGTAGGCATCTCGTTTCGTAAATTCGTAGGATGAGAATATTTTCCATTAAAACAGTATTTCTAGTCGCGCCGCTTGTTTTCCTTGCTATTTTTCTGCTTGGTTCAGCCGCACGCTCAAAAAAATCGACAATTAAATCATCGAATAGAGAAGCAGAAGCTGTTAATTGGGCAAAAGAGAAGCTTTCAACCTTGACTTTAGATG
>JBKDKG010000003.1:0-10489 GCA_046345095.1 Flavobacteriia bacterium
ACAAAATCATGTTCAGAGAGTATCTCTTCATAGAATTTAAGGGTTTTTGCTACCATTATGGTTTTTGAATTATCGAGATGAAATACTGTATAATTTCCATCAGCTTTGCAGCAAATTATAGAATTGATTTCCAGATAAAAAGATTCCGTTTTCGTTTTCACAACAATCTTAGATGCTAATTTTTTATTCGGTCAGACATTATAACGCAAAGCCCTTCTTAGTCTTAAAAACGAATACAATAATGAAAATGGCAATTCTTGAGCTATGAGCCAGGAAAAGTAGTTCCACTTGCGGTGTTGCCCGGTAAAAAGAAACTCACGATCAAAGCAAAAGTCGTTACTCGTCCATACGAAACAGAGGGAAAATGCCACCGTCATTTACGACGAAGCTGCGCACAAATACGGACAACTGAGTGTGATCATCAACAAACCCCATCAAGGATGGTTAAAATACCTACCATGCTCTTCATTCCGGGATATACCTGCAGTAGTCTCTATGAACAGACTAACAATCATCCTTACAAACGCATTATAGATGCTTATGTCGATGTAGGATATGAAACACTTCGCATCGAAAAAAGCGGCTTGGGAGACAGCAAAAACACGCCGCCTTGCGAGTCGTGTGATTTGTTAAATGAGATTGAAAATTTTGGGGTGGGTTTGAAAAGATTAAAGTCACTTCCTTATGTAGACACTAATCAAATCATTATTGTTGGACATTTAATGGGCGGATTATCGCACCTGCCATTAGTGCTAAACATCAAGTGGCTGGGGTTGTGATGGTATGGCAGCCAAATCTTGGTTTGAACCCCAAATTGAAATGTACCTGGCACAAAATGCACAAGATACAACCTCCTTAATCAAGAGTCATACTTTACCGATTTTAGCTATCGTTAGTGAACAAGATAATTTAGGTATTACTCCACTAGAAAAACACGCTTAATTCAAAAGGTAGACATGCTATTACCATGGAGGTTACCATATAGGTGAGCAAATTTCTTGAGGAATTAATTAGTTCAATAATTATAACCTAAATTCAAAATTTGTGAGACAGAATTCAAAAAGATTTAATAAAAAAGATAACAGAGAATAAATTGCCGTTCAGTACCTAACCACTAACCTAAACCTAAACCTAAACTTTTATTTCTTATGAAAAAAGTATTCTCTGTTATCTTTCCTTTTCGATTTAATGAAAAGTTTTTTTTTGAACGGGCGAATTTTAAATAAAAATAACTTCAATATCATTCAGAAACTTTTGCAGTTAGTATTTGGTAGAGGATACTTATTATACGCTGTTTTTAGAAAAGAGGTTTACGATTAATCCTTTTTTTCTTCGTGAAACTTCTAGTGCATCTCCGTTTGTAAGTTTTACTTGATCATTCTGAACACCTACAATGTATTTTGGGTTAACCAGGTATGATTGATGGATTCTCACAAAATCATGTTCAGAGAGTATCTCTTCATAGAATTTAAGGGTTTTTGCTACCATTATGGTTTTTGAATTATCGAGATGAAATACTGTATAATTCCCATCAGCTTTGCAGCAAATTATAGAAGCGATTTCCAGATAAAAGGATTCCGTTTTTGTTTTCACAACAATCTTAGATGCTAATTTTTTATTCTGAAATTCATTTAAAGAAGTCAACTCCACAAATTCCTTTTCTTGTTGGATGAAACGTGTGGCTTTTTCAACTGCATCAACCAACTCATCAGGAATGACTGGTTTTAATATATAATCTATTGCAGAATATTTAATGGCCTTCAAAGCATAATCACTATAGGCGGTAACAAAAATAACTTTCAAATTAGTTGATACCACTCTCTTTAAAAGCTCAAAGCCTGTACCGTCGGGAAGTCGGATATCCAAAAAAACAATATCTGGTTTTAATTCATTGATTATTCCTTCTCCCTGGTTGATTGAATCTGCCTCACCTACGATTTCAAGTGAAGGGCAATATTCTTTTATCATCGCAATCAATCCCTGTCTAACGTTATACTCATCCTCTATGACAACTACTTTTTCCATATTAATTACGATCTATAATTGGCAACTTAATTGTAACCTTTGTTCCATTATTGCTGTGCGTGGAATTAGTGTTTTCACTGAAAGACAACGCGAACTCCCTTTTGAATTCTTCACTATACTGCTTTAACTGATCTTTAATGATCTTAGTTGACAAAGATTTCCCTTTGAAGATGGAGTATCCATCTTGTTTGGTTATTCCCTTTTTCATTCCAATACCATTGTCAGTTATCGTTACAAACAATGAGTCAACCTTCATTTCAAAGTAGATCTCTACTTTGCCCGACTCGACTTGCTGTAGTCCATGTTCTATTGCGTTTTCTACAAATGGCTGGATCAACATAGGAGGGATGTAGGTAATCTCATCATCTATATTCTCATCGACATTTATTGCGTATTGAAAACAGTTGTTGAAACGCATTTGCTGTAGTTCCAGGTAATACCTCAGTATCTCTACCTCATGTGATATTGTCGTAAATTCCTGCTGAGACTGTTCCAAAACGTTTCGTATTAATCGAGCGAATTTGGATAGGTATACCGATGCCTGCATACCCTTATTTTGTGACATATAACTTTGAATACTGCTCAAAACATTGAATATGAAATGAGGCCTCATTTGAAGAAGGAACATTTTATTTTCTAATTCATTCATCCGAACACGGTTTTTATATTTTGTTCGTAGAAACATAAAAACCGTTATCGAGAAAAGAAGTAAAATTATAATAGCTCCTATGACGATATAGAATCTATTCTGCTTTAGTTCAAAAATTCTCCTTTGGTTAAGGATAGTCAGTTCGGATATTTTCTTTTCCTTTTCGGCATTTTTTATCTTTACGTCTAATCTAGATAGTCTTAACTTTAGGTCTTCACTGAATATTTCATTTTTTAGCTCAATTAATTCATTTTGGTAATTGAATGCCGTTTCAAAGTGCTTCATCTCTTTATACAGATTGATTACCACAGCCAGCACTTCTTTGGACAAAAACTTCTGTCCTGATCTTTTTGCCCTTTGATAAGTAGGCACTAACAAATCTTCTGCTTCCTTAAATTGTTTTAAAGAAATGTACACACTGCCAATGTTACCCGTTAAGGCAATTTCTGTGGTCAGATTACCTGATTTTTTGGAATATACCAGTGCTTCTTTTAGGTATTTTAAGGCAGTTTCAAATTCTGCTTTATTGATGTAACAGATCCCAAGTCCACTTTTAATAAGTGAACTAATGTAAGGGTTTCCTATGCCTAAAGAAAGTTCTTCTGCCTCACGAAGGATCTTTTCTGCTTCAGTATATTTTTGATTTGAAATAAGAAGATTTCCTATGTTAGCAGACAATAAACAGATATCACTAACATTTCCAGGTAATTCAGTTTTGTAAATTTTCAACGATCTCAAACAGTAATCAAGTCCTTTTTCTTTTTCATCTGTTTCGAAATAAACACCACCAATTGAATTGTATAGTTTAGCCTTCTGAGCTGTTAAACCATATTTTATGGAAATCCTAATACCTTTTTCCAGTTGGTCGATTGCAGTTGGATATTTTCCAAAGGTGCGGTAAACCAATCCCAATTCACCTTGAATAGTTGCTTCATTCCTGTACCTACTTATTCCCTGAAGTTTTGATGCTCTGAACAATGCTTTTTCGAGCAGTTCGATAGATCGGCTTTGGTTTTCATTTATCCGTTCAATTGACGCAATTTGCATCAGTGCTTTAATTTCGCATTCCACACAAGAGATTTTCTTTGCCAAAATAAGGGCACGTTCAGCATAACTTCCGGACTCTTCAGTAGATTGTGATATAACAGAGTTCGAAGCATCAAGTAACAAGCGAATCTTTTGGGTATCACCTTTTGCTTGATATATTTTACTTAAAGATCTATTTTGAGCATGTGTCAAAAAACTAAAAAAGAACACCAGAATAATTAACTGGTGCTCTAAAGCGAATTTGATTTTATTTATACTATTTGATTCGTTTAGCGCGTTCATTTCTTTTGTAAAAACAGATTAAGGGTACATAAACTGGACATATCAAAGCCTGGATCGCAAACCATTTCCTTTAGGAAGATTGAATCGAACAAAAAGCTCAAACCCACTTTTTGAGGATTTTCTCGCGCTTCCAATTGAAGTCATTTATAGTTTAACAAGGCGGTTATACTTCTTCTGTGAACTATTTCCACCTGAAATCATTACCTCATAGACTCCTTTTGGCAAAAAATCCACATTTAACATTGTAGTCGAATAGATATCTACCATATAGATTTGTACACCGATCAGATTGAAAATTTCGACCCTGTAGCTCTTACCTGCTTTTACTGCAACTGTCAGTTCGGAATTCACTGGATTCGGATAAATATTAACTTGATCCAGTTGAACGGGATTTAATCCGACAAAATTGGGATCGTTGGTGTTGGTTCCGTTGTTGTTAATGATCCAATTATTCGGATCAACCGCTAAAACTCCGGTGACCTGTCCAATCTCGGGTATGACAAACTGATCCTGGTTTGACGATATAGAAAAACGGATCGTTGTATCGATTCCTGAAGCCCTGGAGAATTTGATTTCGATCGGGTTCGTAAAGGTCGGAGTGATCGATGGAAAAGAAGCTGTATGCGATATTTCCAGATAAAGATCATTCCCTACAGTATTCCATATTGTAGAATATTTCGGAAACCCTTCGCCATACAACCATTCATTGAAGAACCCGTCAAGAGTTAGTCCAGTTGTCTGCTCGATACTTGCCTGAAATTCACTTGATCCACCCACGCTGTCTGAGAACTCGTTAAGGTAGTTTCGGAGTGCTTCGTAGAACATACCATCATTATCGAGAATACTTCGTAGGGTATGAATTATCGAAGCAGCTTTCTTGTAGGATAAACGACTATTGTATATGCGATAAAGATCTAAAGTATCCGTGTTATAAACACTACCACTGACAACAGATTTAACATTACTGTGCCATCCAAGTAACAATGGTGTTGCTTCAGTAGGATACATTTCTTCTAGCATTAGATACTCTGAATAAGTAGCAAATCCTTCGCTTAGCCAAATATCACTGAAAGATTTGAACCCAGCATTATCACCCCACCACATATGACTTAGTTCATGTGCATTTACTTTCTTTTCAAAGGTTCCTATTGTTGGCATTGTCTGATGTTCCATTCCTCCTCCGAATGGAGCAGCCATGATACCGTATTTTTGATCAGCGAATGGATAGAGTCCATAAAGCCCAGAATAGAGCTCCATAAAACTCGGAATAAGGTCGCATTGGGCTTGCATATTGGTTAAAACAGAACCTGTTCCGTACAAGAGATTATCAATAGAGACTGCAGGGCCTCCAATACCCTGAGGAAAGGTAATCAAATTGTACTCGGTAAAAGGTGCGACAGCGGCAAATATGAGGTTATAACCTATAGGATGCCAATTACTGTAGTGAAAAGACTTTGTACCATTTCCATTATCCGTTTCATTCACTAAAACGCCATTTGATGCTGCCCGGCAATTGGATGGTACAGTTAAGATGACAGTGGAGCTATCTGCTTTGTCACGCAATACTTGTTTTACTGGAAACCATTGATGCGCATAAAAAGGTGTTGAAACAGTAAAGGTAATCCGATCATTCAAATCAGCTACAAACGTGTTATATACACCACTCACTCCTGCAGGATTCGATGCAATTGGAGGCGCTATTCCTGCGTAATCTATCTCAATAGAAAAATTGACATTGCTCAATAAATTAACTGGAATTTTCAATACTGAACCCAAACGGTAAAAATTGGTGGTGATTCCATTAAAACGCAAATCGGCAATTACATAATTTTGATCAAGTTCAAGAATCACAGTGTCCAATGACTCTATCGTTTTTCCATTGATTGTTGCCATCCCCGATATTTCAGCATTCTGGTTGGTCATATTCAATTCCAGACGATAGTAAGAAACATCATATTTGTTTGCTTTGAGTTCCTGTTGAACCGAGAGCGTTTTCTCGTTACCACTTTTCATGGTGAGGCCATGCTTTTGAGCGCAAGGATGCATTTCCTCCTGTGCTTGAACTAGGCAAAAATCACCCGTAAAGACCAGAAATAATATACGAACCGCTAAATTAATTTTTCTTGAATTCATACGAACGATGGTTTTGTCATATACCACAATAAGGAAGATTTCTGCATCGGGAACTCAGTGACCTCCTGAACGTGAATGAGTTGAACTGATAAAAGAACAAAGCTGAGCGCGGTGAATCTAAAAATTGCATGTGCACATTTACCAAATGAAAAAATGAATTTCATAATTAACATGATTATTAACACCTAAAAATTAATGGAATGAAATCAGCATTTTGTTGAAGGAATGGCTATATTTTCCGAATAATTACTATTCGGAATACATTAGTGATTATTCGGTAAGAGCGGGAAAAGGAAGTAAAAAGTCAAAAAACTATTAAAAAATTCTCCTCTTGTTTTTATTTTATTTGGTTTGCTTAAGGTCTTTCTGGTTCCAAAAAACATTTTTCCCTTCAGAATGCATATTATATAGTTCAAAAATTATATTCCAAAGAAAACTAAAGATTGTAAAAATCGGACAGCTTGTCTATTTAAACTTTATCGCACTACTTGAAAACGTTGATGCGTATTTCCATTAATAGAAAGGATATAAGAACCTTGGGGAAAGTCACTTGTATTTATGGCTGAATGATTAGGTTCTAACTCACCGAATTGTACCACTTGACCTATCGAATTAAACACTTCATATGTAGTTGAATTTTCAGTAGAGTTCACTTCAATATGCAATTCATTTTGACAAGGATTTGGATATACATCAAATGAATTCAATAAATTGTTTTCATTTATACCAGAGGTGATAAGGGCTGCGTCATAAATGATGGCATCATCAAATGGATCAGACAAGGCTACGTTACCACCACTAAAAATAAATTTACCGGTGGTTCCCAATGCTGAAATTTCCATTCCGCCACGTGTGGAAGGCAAGGTTTCAATTGTGGAAAATGTATTCGTGTTTACATGGTACAAATACGCTTCATTCGTTACTCCAAAGGATGAATTAGCTAAAACTTTATTCCCGCCAGCAATGAGTATGGTTGAATTAAATGCTACCATCGCAAATTGTGAGCAAGCTAGTGGACCTTGAGTTAAAGGGCTTATTGCATCAAGAGCTGGGTCATATACATCCAGTTTACTTGAAAACTCAAATAGAGGGATATTGAATCCTCCATAAATATATACTTTGCCATTGACCAGTACTGCACAATGTGAACTTACAGCAAGGCTCAATGTTGAAGATAATGTTCTCCAACCATTTTGTAAATTAAACACATACGCTTCGTTTCTCGCTTGATTCCCATCAAAACCTCCAGTAATTAATACTTCTCCATTCGAAAGCAAGGTAGATGTATGATTAATTACACCGATTGGTAAGTTTCCGGCAGGTGTGAATGAATTGGTATTCGTGTTATACAAGTAATTTATTGTTGGGTATTCCAAACCCGATGAAATTGTAGAAAGTCCTCCAGTTAACAAAATGATAGAATCATTTATAAGCGTAGATTTCATTTGCTCTCGACCCAACGAATTTGGCAAATCTGAAAGAGTAACCCAAGAATCTGAAGAAACAGTGTATTCAAATACTTTATTGGACTGAGGCGCTGAACCATTTTGAGAACCACCGAATAAGAGAATTTTACCATTGTTTAATTTAACACAAGTGCTCTTACTTAAACCTGAAGCATTGGGAATACTGGCTTTTGAAGACCACAAATTAATTGCAGGATCATATTCATAAACACTATTAATGTTAGAGCCACTTGCCACAACACCACCAAAAATTAGGACTTTGTCACCTGTAGACTGTTCCGAACAATGTCCATAACGGGCGTCAGTAAATGAAGTGGTAGTTTGAAAAACTTGTGCAAATAAATCAAGCCCACAAAATATAAGCGCCAAACAAAGTGTCACTTTCAATGATTTCTTTTTCATGCTTTTTTGCATTTAACAATAAGCACAAAGGTATATTCCAAAAAAAACTAATGATTGTAAAAATCGGACACCTTGTCAAAGGATTTTTTTCCGAAGAATTGTGAAGGTGTTTGTGTGCTAAAGGTTTTGAAGCTTTTGATAAAATGTGACTGGTCATAATAGCCGACGTCTAACCAATTGCTTAACAAGTCGGTATTTGGATTTGAAGAATTATTCAATACTGTTCTAAATCTAATGAGGTGAATATAATTTAAAGGATTTACCCCAACGAATTTATTAAACAATCGATGAATTGTTCTCTCTGAAATCGAGAATAAAGATGCTAATTGTGTCACATTGCAATATCCTTTAACATCATGAATTTTGGTGATAATTGCCACGAAAATAGGTGGGTGACAAACAGTTAGCCTAGACACTAAAAATAATTCCAGTACTTTAATTTTTTCTTCATCGCTGTCAGTCTGTAAAAGCAAATCTACAAGATCATTAATTTCTTGATTAGAAAAAAGTTCGGTTAAAGAAATTGCGTCTTCTTCATAAACAACATTCATTGGCGTTTTTGTAAATAAACTCAATCCATTTGGAATTGTTAGTCGGACTGAAATATTCAAAAAATCTCCAGATGTTTTTATTTCACTTGGTTTGGTTAGTGTATTTCTAGTGCCAAATTTTGGCATTACTTGAAAGTCGGTTTCGTTTTTAACTAATAAATTACCAGACAAGGTAAATCCAAAACCACATATATTGTTGGGAAGAAAAATCATAGATTCGTTATAATTCGCAGACCTACGCCAAAAAACTATTGACGAAATTTTGTCAATTAACAACGGATTTGACGATTTATAACTAATTATTGATTCCATTAGAAACAAAGATATGGGTAAAAAATGTAACAATTATCTGTATCATTTAGCCCAACATATTTGATGCACAGACCGGTAAATGAAATTCTACTATCAATTCTCGGTATTTTCGAAAATCGAGCGATATGTATTTGACTGTATTTTCCCAATTCTTCTGAAAAGTTTAAAGTACCTTGTTCGAGTTTCAAATTTGGGGGTTCGTATCTTCTATTTAAATCAAATCCTCGATTTTGATCTATATCCGCTACTTGCATTGAATCTCAGAAAAAGCTCAACACCACCTCTGGCACGAGAAACATCGTTTAAACTAGACATATTCACATCGTAGGAAACACCCGTCATGAATTGATCGAACTCGAACATGAATTTGGCAATAAATGCATCTTTCAAACGACCGAAAGCCCCTACATAAAATGCCATAGGTCGGTTGAATCCTGTCACCTTTGAACCCTCGCTCATGAGGATCTTGTAATTTGCACCCAGCAGAATTTCCTGTGCATTACCCTGGCGATGATAATAAACACCCGGCAAAATGGAACCAGAAGTGTTTGCAATGCCGATCTCTGCATTCGCAAAACCGGAAATCCTCATGTACAATTTTTCGGTATTCGTACTGATAAATGAAAAATACGGCTGATTCACATGATAAAAAGCCAGCCCTGCGTTTATCCGTGTGTTTTTATTTTGTCTCATGTAACCACCTCCGGAGTTGTAGGTGTATAACAAGCCTGCACCGGCATCCACGAATCCAAAATTTGTATTGCTAAAGACTTCTCCTGAATTAATGGATGCATCGTAGCTGCCGTTGTTATACTGTGTGGCCCATTTACCGCTGGCAGCATTTAAGGATCGCTGACCAAATCCACCATAAATTCCCAATCCTATCGTGTTATTGTCATTGATCAAAAGATGATAGGCAAGGTTCAGGTTGACTGAGCTCGTGGAAACACGTATATCCCCAGCTTGATCATTATAAAAACTGATACCTCCTGCAAAGATCCCAGATTTATTCCTCTTGTTCTCGTTGAAGCGTCCATCAAATGAAGCTGCTATTGTCTGAAATGGTTCACCAACACTGCTCCACTGATTGCGATAGTTTATTACACCCTGCATCGGTGAGTTTGCACCTGCAAGAGCCGGGTTAAGGTTCATATTCGAATACTCTGCAAAAGAAAAATGCACATCTTGACAGTAGGCATTAAAAATTACAGATGATCCGAAAATCAGTAATAAAGTTCTTAGATTCTTTTTCATGTTCTGTGTTCTTTATTTTAAAATTGTTAGATTACCGCTTTGTTCTTTAATTGTTCCATCAAAGAGTTTTGCATAAAGACTATACACATAGACTCCCGTTTGCAAAGGCTCTCCTTTGTATGTTCCATCCCAGCATTTTGACTGATCAGTAGTGCTGAACACCGTCTCTCCCCAACGGTTGTACACCTCGTAACGAACTTCTGTAATACAATTTCCAAATAGGCAGAGCTGATTATTTGCCTCAGGACCCGCACCATTCGGTGAAAACACGGTAGGAACAAACAATTCATCGCAGTCAATTTCCACAATTATGATCGCTTGAGCTGTTCCAATGCATCCGAATTCATCCGAACCGGAAACAGTATAAG
>JBKDKG010000004.1:0-2113 GCA_046345095.1 Flavobacteriia bacterium
ATACAAGATTCCCGGAAAGTCAATTTGTGTCGGCAATTTAAGTACAGGCGGAACCGGTAAAACACCTCATGTTGTTTTTTTAGCAGATTATCTTCACAAGAAGTATGAAACGGCCATTCTAAGTCGCGGATACGGAAGAAAATCAAAGGGATTCAAAATTGTATCAAATACCTCAACCTCAACTGATGTAGGCGATGAACCCCTACTCTATGCGCAACGTTTTAATGAGAACGTGCATGTCACAGTTTGTGAAAAACGAGCAACTGGAATTCAGGAAATTTACAAACACTTCCCGTCAAATCAACTTGTTATTCTTGACGATGCTTTTCAGCACCGGGCCGTTGAAGCAGGATTTTCAATTTTACTCACACAGTTCAATAAGCCTTTCTTCAAGGATTGCATCTTGCCTGCAGGAAATTTACGTGAACCCATTGCCGGAAGAAATAGAGCGGATGTGATCATCGTTACAAAATGTCCTGAAAGTGTTTCGAATGAGGAGAAAGCGAATTTTAAAAACCAATTAAAATTCCCAGCAGAATCAATCTTTTTCTCACGAATTACCTATGGAAATTGGATCGGTTTTGGAAAGCAAATCGCAAGCATCAAAAAAGTGCTACTCGTTTCAGGCATTGCAGACCCTGAACCACTTCAACACTATTTGGAAAAGAACTTCGATGTTTCATTGATAAAATTCAATGATCATCACGATTTTACAGCACAGGAAATTCAAGAAATTCATCAAAAATTTGATACTTTTGCAGCCGAACAGATGGTTATTCTGACAACTGAAAAAGACTACATGCGTTTGGTAAGTTTGAAAGAAAAAACCGGAATGGAAAATTACCCTTGGTATTATGTTCCAATTACTGTTCAGCTGGAAGATGAAAAACGTTTTAAAGAATTAATAGATAGTTATGTTAGCACAATTTAAGCAGTCGGTTGAGTACATTCAATCCAAAACCAACGTTCAACCTTCAATCGGGATCATTCTTGGTACTGGTTTGGGCGGATTGGTAAAAGAAATCAAGGTCATTGATGAAATTCCTTATCAGGACATTCCAAACTTCCCTGTTTCTACAGTTGAAAGTCACTCAGGAAAATTGATTTTTGGTGAATTGGGCGGCAAACAAGTGGTTGCGATGCAAGGTCGCTTTCACTTCTACGAAGGATACAACATGCAACAGGTCACTTTTCCTGTTCGCGTGATGAAACTTCTGGGAATTGAACGTCTTTTCGTTTCCAATGCTTCTGGAGGAGTGAATCCGGATTTTGAAGTTGGTGAAATCATGATTTTGAATGACCATATCAACCTTTTTCCGGCGCATCCGCTGATTGGAAAGAACATTGATGAATTGGGGCCACGCTTCCCAGACATGAGTGAACCGTATGATCCTGCAATGATTGCCTTAGCGCAAACAATTGCATCAGAAAACAACATCAAGGTGTCTGTTGGAACGTATGCAGGATTGACAGGGCCAACATTGGAAACGCCAGCTGAATACGGTTACGTTCGTGCGATTGGTTCCGACGCTGTTGGGATGTCGACGGTACCTGAGGTCATTGTTGCCCGACACATGGAAATTCCCTGTTTTGCGATTTCGATTATCACAGACTTGGGTGTTCCTGGTAAAATCCACAAAGTATCGCTTCAAGATGTTATCGATGTAGCAAGCAGACAAGAACCTAAAATGACGCTTATTATGCGTGAACTGATCTCGAGAATTTAAGATGGATCAAGCGATAAGAGATAAATACGAAGCTGTTATAGGTTTGGAGGTACATGCGCAAATGCTCACCAAATCAAAAGCATATTCTTCGGATGTGAATGAATATGGTGCGCATCCCAACAACAATGTGAGCGTAATCACGCTAGGACATCCTGGAACGTTGCCGCGCATGAACAAGAAAACAATCGAATATGCGATTCGTTTGGGTTTGGCCTGTGGCTGTGAGATTGCACCAAATCAATACTTTGCACGAAAAAATTACTTCTACCCCGATCTTCCAAAAGGATATCAGATTACGCAGGATAAAACACCGATATGCACTGGTGGTTCCATTCATATCAAAACAGACGACAGTGCTGAAAAAGAAATTGGAATCACTCGCATTC
>JBKDKG010000005.1:0-2020 GCA_046345095.1 Flavobacteriia bacterium
GTATTGTACGAATCATCAAAGAATACTTCACCTCCAACGATTGGAATACCAAAAGCATTTCCATAATCACCAATTCCTTTTGTTACACCCTTTACCAACCATTTTGTACGGGCATTTTCTATATTTCCAAAACGAAGTGAATTCAATTGTGCAATTGGTCGAGCTCCCATCGTAAAAATATCTCTATTGATACCACCAACGCCTGTCGCTGCACCTTGGTAAGGTTCCAATGCACTTGGATGGTTGTGCGATTCTATTTTGAAAACGCATCCAAGTCCATCACCAATATCTACAAGTCCGGCGTTCTCCTCTCCAGCCTTTACCAACATGTGCGGACCATCCTTAGGCAACTTCTTCAACCATACGATTGAATTCTTGTACGAACAATGCTCTGACCACATTACCGAATAAACAGCCGTTTCAGTAAAATTAGGCGTTCTCCCAAGAATTTCCTTAATCATTTCAAATTCATCAGCACGCAATCCTAGATCGACTGCCTGCTCCAACGTTGCTTCCTGATGTAATGCGTTTTCCATATAATTTTCAATGTGAGACAAAAGTAATGAAATAATAGAAGTCAATATTAGGCTGAATCGAAACTGTTGAAAAATGATCCAACAATCTGTTTTTGAGGAAAAAGAAGATTTTATTTTGGTTTGAATCTTTTTTAACTAATTTTGCGGCACCTAAAACTAGAAAAACTTAATAATGAAGCCACTTATTGCTACTGGTATGTTTGCTTTTCTTTTGGCAATTCAACCATTCCTCTCTCAAACAATGTATACTTCGGGGGCGCAAATTGCAATTTTGAACGGAGCTGTTTTTCAATGCAACGGCGGATTTCATATCAATTCTTCAAGTCAAATAACTAACGATGGAACGCTTTACGTTACCCGATTTTCATCGCCCACACTTGCAGGAACCATAAAGATTGATAATAATTCTTTGCTTTCCGGCACAGGTTCGTACCACATTGAACAAGATTGGATAAACAATGCTACATTCAGCGGATCTTCCAGTACTGTTGAACTTTATGGCGATTTAGAGCAATTTATCACTTCTGATAACGGTACAATAACCACCTTTAACAACTTACAATTAGTTGGGGTTGGCACTGGTATTAATAGAAGAAAATCATTGTTAAATGTAAATTCAAATGTTAGTCCAAATGGATTCTTATCACTTGGCGATCGAGAATTGTATACAGGCACAAACACATTAACGATTGAAAACACAGATCCTGCTTCAGTTCAGAATAGTTCTATTTTTGGAAATGAAGGATTTGTGAGCAGCTTGATTCCGGGTAATCTAATTCGCAATACAAATTCACAAGATTCATACCTATTCCCTGTTGGTTCAAGTGACGGAACATTAAGGTATCGACCCGTTCATATCGCACCAAACTCATCATCAAATCAAGAGTTTGCTGTTCGTTTTAATAACTACAATTCAGATAATGATGGTTACCTAGTGGCCTCACATGAAAATAGCATTTCACAGGCAAACACATTGTTCTATCATTCTATTGAGCGATTATCAGGAACATCTTCATCAGATATTCAAATCGACTATATACCGGCAAATGATGGCAATTGGAATAGTCTTGCAGATTGGCATAGCGCTTTAGCAATGTGGAGAGCAATTGGAATTACCTCATCTTTGAGTGCTTCAAATTACGCATCCATTTCCAAAATATCTTGGGATTTTTCAAACAATACAAAAGAATATATCCTAACAAATTTAATTGATAACATTGTCATTCCGAGTGGTTTCACTCCAAATGGTGATGGCACTAATGATCAGTGGGACCTTTTAAATCTTGATCAACAATACCCAGAAAATGAAGTTCGAATTTTTAATCGTTGGGGAGAATTACTCTTCGAGCATAATTCTTCAAAAAATGATCCTTATTCTGATAACCCATGGGATGGTAAATTCCAAGGTGAACAAATGCCAGTTGGATCTTATTATTATATCATTAACCTAAATGATACGGATAAAACTGTTAAAAATGGAGTTA
>JBKDKG010000006.1:0-20877 GCA_046345095.1 Flavobacteriia bacterium
TGTTTATACTGTAGAGGGGAATTACACTGTAAGTTTAATTGCGACAAGTGAATGTGGAACAGATACGCTCCTCACTACGGTTGTGATTTCATCTGCAACATCTGCAACAGCGCAAGCAAATTCAGAAATGCTGACTGTAAAAACAATTTCTTCAAATGTTTACCAAATTACTGGCTGGTATGGCGACATACCATCGATTCATGTGCAAGATGCCATGGGAAGAGATGTTGCCATTCAATTAGAACAAACAAATGGAATTCTACTAAATATGAATGATCTGGGTAGAGGGATTTATTTCGTCCGTTTTGAGGGTAAATCCCAAAAATTGCAGGTAAAGTTGTTGGTTCATTAAGAAATGAATTCCACCAAATCTTCCAAAGACCTTCTTGCCTTATTTATGTACTGATTGGCGTCTTCGTCAGAACGGTAACCGATTGGACATACAACAACAGAATGCAGATTTCTTTCCGTTAAACCAAGAATACGGTCAAACTCTAACGATTGAAAACCTTCCATTGGTGTTGAATCAATGCGAAGATGGGCACACGTTTGCAGAAGATGTCCAAGTGCAATGTATACCTGATGGTCGTTCCATTTTTTCATTTCTTCTGTATCCATGGGTAAAATAGCACCTTTCAGAAATTCATGGTAGCGTGAAAGTTCTGTTACCTCTTTTCCTCGGGCTTCCGCTGTAAATTCAATCATACCTTCAATTATTTCTTCATTGATTTCATTGAAAGTACAAAGAACCAAAAGGTGAGAAGCATCTGTTACTTGAGGCTGATTGTAAGAAAATGAGCGCAATTCAGTCCGTAATTCTTGATTTTCAATAACAAGTATTTTTAACGGTTGCAGACCATAAGCAGAAGGTGATAAACGAACAGCTGCTAAAATGGTATCTAAATCTTCTTTACTGACTTTTTTTTCTGAATTGTATTTTTTGACTGCGTAGCGCCAATTTAATGCTTTAATTACCTCGGACATTTTAAACTTTTAAAGTATAAATGTAACAAGTAAATGTTGATTTGGTTCAAAAGACAAATGCTTCGAAATGAATAGAAAAGTATGATAGGTATCATTTTTTTAACTGAAATGAATCACATGTAGCATAATTATGTTACACCTAATTATCTTTATTTTTGAAGTATGATGAGAGCGTTTTTTTTATTCTCCATATTGACTGGAATCATTGCCATTTCTTCTTGTTCGGATGATCGGGAAACTACTACTGCAAGTCGAATTGATATGATAGAGGCAGTTTATTCAAGCGTTGAGCTAGAGCCGTTGGATTTGTACAAAGTGAATGCTTCCATTTCTGGATACATGGATGATCAAAAAGTGAAAGAAGGCGATATGGTGAAAGCAGGTGATTTACTTTTTGTTTTAACGAATGAGCCGGCTAAGTTGAATGAAGAAAATGCAGCCTTGACCTATGAGCTTGTTCGAGAAACACTTGAGGGTCAATCAAATGTCATGGAAGAAATGCGGTTGGAATTAAAAATAGCCCGGTTGAAAGCGCAAAATGATTCCATGAATTTCTTTCGAATCAAAGCATTGAGAGAAAAAAATGCAGCTTCTCAGTTTGAATATGATAATTCAGCTTTGGCGTATGAACTATCATCGAACAATGTCAAAACGTTAAAGAAACGTATTTACCGCAAAGAAATCGAATTGAAAAATCAAATGGGTCAGTCTCGTAATGCCCTCAACGCAAGTAAATTGAGAACCAATGATTATTTCATTCGCTCCAACAGAAACGGTAAGATTTATCAAGTAAACAAAGAAAAAGGGGAGTACGTCAATATGCAAGAACTTTTGGCATTGATAGGTGATCAAAATGAATTCAAACTCAAAATGCTCATTGATGAGGTGGATATTTCAAAAGTTTCAATCGGACAGAAAGTACTGGTTACATTAGAAGCATACAAAGACAAGGTATTTGAGGCGACTATTTCTGAAATTGCACCCAAAATGGATGAACGCACTCAGACATTTGCTGTAGAAGCACGTTTTAAAAAACAACCTGTAAAGTTGTACATGGGTTTAACAGGAGAGGGAAATATCGTGATCAATGAAAAGGGATCAGCATTGGTTATTCCGCGGGAATACCTTCAGCCAGGGAATAAGGTAGAGACTGATAAAGGCATGGTGACTGTAAAGACAGGACTTTCTAATTGGAGTTATATTGAAATACTTTCTGGATTGTCAGAAAATCAAGTGATTTATAAACCCAAATAGATATGGATTTACGATTGATTCTTTCCATTTCTAAAACACATTTGCTTTCCCGCAAGAAACAAACCCTGATTGCTGCGTTAGGTGTGACTTTTGGAATTGGAACTTACATCATCATGATGGGATTTATGAATGGATTGAATGGTTTGTTGGATGGATTGATTCTCAATCGAACGCCTCATATTCATTTGTACAACGAAATTCAGCCCTCCGAGAAACAGCCGATTGATCTTTATTCGCCGTTTTCAATGAAAGAACATTTTGTTGAGTCAGTAAAACCCAAGGGCAGTCAATCGCGAATACACAATGGACTTCCGCTTTTGGCTTTTTTAAATAAGCAGAATTATATTAAAGGAGCGAATCCCCAAGTGAAGGCACAAGGATTTTATTTGGGTGGTTCAATACAGCTGAATGGTTCAATAACTGGTGTAGATGTAATGAAAGAGGCATTGCTTTACAATCTCGGTGACTATATCGTAGAAGGAAGTGCAAAGGCTCTACAACAAAATGACAATGGCATCTTATTGGGAGCTGGAGTAGCTAAAAAACTTTCATTGAAATTGGGGGATAACATTCAATTGGCTTCAGCAAAAGGAGAGATTTTGGCACTCAAAATAGTTGGGATTTACCAAAGTGGTTTGGCGGATATTGACAATATTCAAAGTTTTGTCAATCTAAAGTCAGCGCAACGTTTGATGGGCGAATCGGATAATTACATTACAGACATCAACATTAAATTATTTGATCTCGAAAAAGCCCCTGTTTTAGCGAAAGAAATGGAGCGATTGTTTGATCTAAGAGCAGTAGATGTGCAGCAGGCGAATGCGCAATTCGAGACAGGATCATCCGTGAGAACTATGATTTCATATGCTGTTTCAATCACATTGTTGATTGTCGCTGGATTTGGTATTTACAATATTTTGAACATGTTGATTTATGAAAAAATGAATGACATCGCCATTCTAAAGGCAACTGGTTTTTCAGGTAGAGATGTGAAATATATCTTTATCAGTCAGGCGGTTATTATCGGTTTGATAGGCAGTCTCATTGGTTTGATTGTGGGTTATGGTGTTTCGGTTATTATTGACAATACACCTTTTGATACGCCTGCACTGCCTACTATCAAAACATTTCCAGTGGAATTCAAGATCAAATATTACATCATCGGAGTCATTTTTGGAATGGTTTCAACTTTTTTTGCGGGTTATTTGCCATCGAGACGGGCAGAAAAAATGGATCCGGTAGATGTAATTCGAGGACAATAGGATGCAAATGCTGGAGGCAAAAAATATCAATAAATACTTTCACTTGCCGGATGAGTTTCAGGTGCTGAGCGATATTTCTTTTTCAATGGATCGAGGTGAGTTTGTTTCGATCATGGGGAAATCGGGGTGTGGGAAGTCGACATTGTTGTATTTGCTCTCAACGATGGATACGGATTACACGGGAGAAATCTGGTTGGACGGACAAAAAATTTCAGGTTTGCCTGCAAATGATTTGGCGAGAATCCGGAATGAAAAAATTGGTTTTGTTTTTCAGTTTCATTACTTGTTATCAGAATTTACAGTGCTTGAAAATGTGATGTTGCCTGCACGTAAATTGGGATTGAAATCGAAAGAAGAGATCGAACACGATGCAATGACCAAGTTAAAATTATTGGGCATAGAGGATCAAGCATTGAAGCAAGCTATTAAAATTTCAGGTGGACAAAAACAGCGCGTAGCAATTGCGAGGGCATTGATTAACAATCCTATCATCATTATGGGCGATGAGCCAACAGGAAACTTGGACAGCAAGAATTCTGATATTGTCTTTAATATTTTCAAAGAGTTATGCGTGGAGGAAAAACTTTCGCTTTTGATTGTTACGCATGACGATGAATTCGCTCATCGCACTGATCGCATCATTCAAATGGGTGACGGAAAGATTTTGAAGGGCTGAGGTTGAGGGAAAATTAGTATTTTCGATAGGTAGTGAAAGGGTTCGAAAAACATTGGATTGATTTTTTAGAAGGAGACAATCATGCTCTAGGAGAAATGTATGTTGCTGTTTTTGAGCCATTGGTAGTGCGAGCGATTTATTATACAAGAGATATTGAAAATGCACGAGACATTGTTTCCCAGCTTTTTGCAGAACTCTTGTTGGCTCCAAAGGAAGTGAGAAGGGATCGATGGTGTCATGTGCGCGACCCTAAGTCTTTTTTATCAATAATTGTTAGAAACAAGTGTATGGATCATTTGAAGGTTGTTGCGAATCGTCAGCGAATTCTTAAAACCATACCTCAAAATCAAGCTTCTTTTTATGAAGATTCATCTGAAAAAGAATTGATTGTAAAATTGAATCAGTGCATTTCTGAGCTCTCAGATGAGGAGCAAAAATTATTAGAGTTGCATTTGGATGGATATAGGAACCATGTTATCGCTGAAGAGCTTAATCTATCAGAAAAAACAGTGCGAAATAAATTGAGTTTGACGCGTAAATTACTCGTTGTTCGTTGGCAGAAGTTATTCATCTTCATTTGGATATTATGGAACTAAAAGAACTCATTAAACTATTAGATTCTCCGGAAAAGCTAAATGCAGTGCTGTCGGAAATGCGTCTGCGCTCAGATCTCACTGAGGAGGAACAAGGTTTCTTGGTACTTTATGATCATTACAATGGTAATTCAGCTGCTATTCGAACTTACCTCCGTCAAACAAAGGAGCATGTTATTAATGCAAAAAAGCCAATCGTTCGGAAGCTTTCCTTCTTAAAGGTTGCAGCCATTTTTATCCTATTGTTCGGAACTGGAATCTTTTTCCTTATGAACCGACCGGTTAAAACGAACGCTCAGGAGGAATTAGCGAAAGAATCAGCCACTTTTCAGGAGCCTGGGATTCCCATTTTTATGGGTGAAGAGTCAAAGATAGATTGGGCGCAACTGATGTATGCGATAGACAAGGAATCACCGCAGCGAGCGCTTCAAGAATGGCAGAAGATAGAAAAACTAGAGCATGAAAATGACACCTTGATCTACTTTGGAGGTATCGTTTATCAAAAGTTGAATAAATTAGCGAAAGCAAGATTCTTATATGAAAAGAATGCGAACAGCTCAAGTGTATTTGCAGATCGATCGGCTTATTTTCTACTTCAAATAGCTAAATCCAGAGGGGATCAGAAGGAGCGAGATAAATGGCTCGAACAGTTAAAGAATACGCAGGATCTTGATTTGAAACCTTATGCCTCAACAGAACTAAAAAAATAAATGGCCGACTTTTAGCCGACCATTTTAGAGCCATAGTATACTCAAGTCCTTTTTCGCTTGCGGTTTTCCATATAGTTGGAAACAGCACGTTTAGAGGTATACCAAACATTCCCTTCTTTGTAGGCATCGATCTTTCCTTGACGAGCTAATAGACTAAGGTATTCTTGGCCATAGGGCAATTGTTCTTCCACTATGAGATTATTGATGGAGCTGTATTCATAATTTAAACCGGGCAACGCACCAAGAAAGATGTTAAGTGTGCGCTCAATAGCCTGAATCATCATCAACTGTAGCTTTTTATACTGACCATTGTTAGCTTGATTGAGCGCTTCGTAATATTTTTTCCTGTCGGCTCTGAGGATAATAGCTGGCGGATATCCCGCACGTAGCAAGATTAGATTCATGGCTAGACGCACGGTTCTGCCGTTTCCATCAAAAAAAGGATGGATCCAAACGAAACGATGGTGAAACAAAGTGGCCATACTCACAGGATCAAGCTCATTCGGATTAAGTTGCACAAATTCAACCAGCTCATCAAATAGATCACTTACTTTTGATGCAGATGGAGGAGTGAAATTGGCTCCATTGATCCGAACATTTCCTGTTCTGATTCTGCCTGCAAAGTGTTCTTCGATGTTGTTCAAAACGATCTCATGCAGTTTTAGAATGTCAATTCCGCGCAATGTGGTGGAGGAATCTACTAGTTGATATAAGTAGCCAATAGCCTTGTGGTGATTAAAGGTTTCAAAATGCTCACGAAGGCTCTTTCCTTTCACGGTTATGCCTTCTTCCAGAATCAATTGTGTTTCGCGAAGTGTGATCGTGTTTCCCTCAATCGCGTTGGAATTATAAGTCCATTCCAATGCAAGATTCTCTTTGATTTTTTCAATTATGAACGACGGAAGCGGACGATGAGCATCCAATTCCTTTTTCTTGGATTCCAATCGGTCCAGATGTTCCCGTATTTCCTTATCAATAATAAATTCTTTTTTCCACATAAAATCGGATAACACACAAATATACAAAAGCCGATATTAAAATTAAAATTTCAATCAACATTTTTATTGTTATTTGCGCAAAGCAGATAAAGTAAGGGACAATGATTAAGGAACAAAAAGAGCAAGCAACAATGATTTGATTTTTGGAACGATACTATTTTTTTGTGATTTCAAAGCCGTTATTCAAAGAGCTGGTTTCATTTCCAGTTGTTTAGTCCATGCACTTTGCTCTTTATTCAATCCATCTCACCTCCTCAAACTCCACCAAGCAGCTCCTCCCACTCCAAAAAGAAATGTAAAAATAGGTATCCATTCCCATGGGAAAGGTTTTGGTCTTGGCGCCATTCTTAGATCTTTCACATTAGTCGTGAGTTCATAGGTGGACCAATAGATCGGATGTGCCAACGAACCTTTGTGTGTTTTTAGGTAATCCATTTTCGCTTTTTGCAAGGCATCTTCGGCAGTGATGCCTTGATCGAGGTAGGTATAAAACTTCTCAAAAATATAGGCCGAACTTTGATCCACTGTTTGGTAAGGCGAAGCAATGACAGCTTTGGCTCCTTTCGAGATCAGGTAATTGTGCAGATCACGGTCAGGGAGGAAGGTGGTTCGTTTGTAGCCTGAAAAACAAAAATTTAAAATAAGTAGATCACTATATATTTTGTGGTTTTTTGAAAACCAATTATTCAAGTTGTATTTCTGAATTTTACTCGCGAATTGATCTAAATCTTTGTCTGTGAAGAGTTCGCCATGCCCAAGAAGGTGAGATGTGCCAATTTTCATCTGTTCAATGTAATAAAGTCCAGCAACTTTTTGTTTAAAGATGGATTCAGTGAAGGGTAGTTTTCCAATTGTTTCTCTAGAAATATAAAAAGGCTGGATCTTTCTTCCGATAAAATTTTCTTCATTTTGAGTTGAAGAGAAGAAATCTATAGGGTTATAGAGTTTGATAATGTTTAGTTTGCGCTTTAGAAAATTAAGTTTGTCAAAAGAATTTCCCTTTAAGTCAGTAACCATGAAATCGTAATTTTCATCAATATCTGCTGCTACATACAACGTTTTAAATTTTTTGTAATTCAATAAAGAATAAAAAGGTGTTCGACGGTAGTTTAGAAAAGCATCTTTTTTAAACTCTGAAACGGATTTGGTATTAAAACTCTTTGAATTATCATCAGCATTTGTTTCGAATGATTTTTTGTAGAAAGCGTTTCTAGTGACGAGTAAATAATTTACCTTTAGCATGGAGCTTTTTATTTTGATTATCAGGGCCTCATCATCTTTTAATCTTTTTTGAAAATTGTGAATATTAAGTATTTCATTGAAATGAATAAGTTGCTCATTTGGATTGTTTTTTCTGGTTGTCTGAAATTTATTTTTAGCAGTTTGACTGTAATACAGATAGTTGCTAAGAATCAAATTCGGGATGATGTTGTTCAGTTGTCTATTGGATTTGCTAATTGATTCGTGCCATGTATGAATTAGTAAGAGCATCGTAGCAGGGGAATCTCCATAGGTATCATTCAATCTGTTGTTTTCAGCTAGAATTTGCCAGTACCAAAAGGGCAATAATTGAATATAGACGTTAATAACTTTTTTTATTCGGGGATCGTATTTTTTTCGTGCGATTAAATTTTGTGTAAAGTATTGAATTCCATGTAAAAATGCTATTTTTTCCGCTGTCGATGCATTATTTTTTGAATTGTATTTTGTGATTAAAGGCCATATTTGATGGTCACCTTTCTTACTTTCATTGATACTGTAAAATGCCAATGCCTTTAGGCTCTTTAAACCAGTTTTGAGCACAAGTTCTTTATTATCGAGCATTGACATTCCTATCGAATAGGAATTTATTGCCCTATGCGCCATTTTTATTTTAAAAGTTGGATATTCCAGGTCTTTATCGGAAGTTCGAATTTGGTAACCTACGACATCCATAATTCTATTTCCCTTGGAACGATAGATAATTGCCTTGTCTTGAGGAAAGTGACTACATTCTTTCACGTAAAGGAGGGCAGAATCCAAATAGTTAATTACATTCTCAAGTCTAAAAAGTTTGAATTCATGTTCTGTTAAAAAACGATGTTCTTTGGGCAATACACTTTTATAAAGATAGATTGAGCTGAAAATCTGATAAATGAAAAAATATTCAATTTTTTGGCGGTCTTTCCAGTTGGTTCTTAGCGTGTTCAATGCCTTTTCAGCGTATATCACCATCGAATCACCTACCATTTGATAATGAAAATAATGTGCCTTTTGCGCAAAATAATAGGCTTCGTAGACGGGTGATTCATTCTTTTTAAGCTTGTACGCCTCGGTTGCCGAGCTAAAGAATGCTACTAATTTTTCCTCCCAAAAATAGATCTTTGATTTAATTGTCAGTAATTCATACCGCTGGTTGGATTTTAATGACGGTTCTTTCAAAGAAATATTCAATTGTTGTAGTGCCTGATTATAGTGCCCCAGAACAATTTCGGAATATATTTTTGCTTTGGCTTGATCTAATTCAGAGGTGCCAGCCAAGGTATGTCCTCTACAAAAGGACATTACAGAACAAATCATTAGCGTGCAACGTATTATTCGCATATATACCTAAGTTACAAAATAAAGTGCCTCGGCTGAATTAAAAGTACAGCACATAATTAATGATCATCACTGAAAAAAACAAAAACCTCCCACAACTGAAGTTAATGGGAGGCAACAAATTTGGATATAGTTGTTATTCTATTGCAATACAATTTTCCTAACTGTAAATGTATTTCCTCGCCGATTTAATTATTTATCCTTAATACATCTTACGGTCAATCCCGATCCTTTTGAAGATTTCTTTCTGTCAATGTCGTCATATACTGCTAATGATCTTCCGTGTGCAGTCGTAATATTGTTTTCTGTTGAAGTCCAAAAATATCCGTAACCATTTAAAGAAAGGAATGTTCCATCATCCGACCGACACCCTCCTGGAAGTCCATTAAAACCATATGAATTGTCACCATTTGATTCAGTCCAACCTGATAGGTCCCATCCGCTATCATTCTTTATTTTTTTACCTACGGGGCTTCCAACAAATGCGGATAATGCTATCCATTCCTCGTGTGATGAGACATGCCAGCCTTTTGGTGCCAATCCACGTGGATCTGAAACCGCAAACCAATTGTAAAGTTTACCAAATTTCTTCCCGTTTTCAGCGTCATTATCATAATAACACCAAGCAGGCTTCTCATTCTTAGCGGCATCATTCCACTCTTTCGCGGTTTTTGCTTCAGGTATTGGTTCTCCGTTACTGAATACATCTACATTTAAATTTTCAGCCATCCAAATCTGGTTTCCAATTTTTACTTTGCTTCCATTGTAGATAGATTCTTTAAAAGAATTTGCTGATTCCGTCGCCGTGGAATCCGTTGTGTTATCTGATTTAGCTGTGTCGCCTGTTTCACTTGAACCACAGGATGCAATAAAAGCGAATGCGCCCACAAACAATAATTTTTTGATTTTTTTCATGTTAATAAAGTTATATAAGTTAATCCCGTAATATTAATCGCTTTGGCTGCAATGAGATTTCAGTATTAAATTTTCCCAATCCCCTCATAATTCTTATCACTAAATGCAATTCGCATTACTTTTTTATTGCACGAATAGCGAACCCATAGGAGAGACTGAAATTACCTTGTCCACCTCCTAAATCTTGCGAGCAATAGCCAATATCAACAGCTGTCTTTTTACTTGCAGATCTCGAAGACGTCCACCAATAGGAACAATTACCCTCGCTGGAGCTACCAAAATCATACATATGGCCACCTTTCATCGCATTAAATCCTGATTGAGCGTTTGATTTAACCTCGACCTCTTCCAATCCACCGTCTATCTCATCTCCAACCCATTCTTCAACAAAGACTGAATAGGTTGCTAGCGCTTGTGTCGCCTTTCCAGTCGAAGTAGATCCACCTCCTAAGTGATTGAATAAAGTTTTAAACTGATCGATTGTTGGTATTTGAAAATCCTCAGGGACAATTCCTCTCTTGTCAGTCATGGCGAAACCATTGTAAACGAATGTTCCATTTTTTAATTTCCGAAAGCAACCAGTCTGTTCCTTTCCATATTTTTGCCATTCTTTATCTGATTTTGCCTCGGAAATGGGATCACCATTCAAGTAAGTGATGACTTTCAAATCTTCCTTCATCCATTCCTGACTTCCTATTTTAATCGTTGGGATGATCACTTTTTCTTCTACCAGAGTATCTGCAATCGGCTGATCAGCTGTTGCCAAGGTGTCCGTAAGCACCTTTTTATCAGACACTTCATTTTTAGTAGGTTCCGAACAAGCTACTAGAATAACGGCAATTGTTATTGTGCTTAAAAATTGAATCGATGTTTTCATAGATTGAAAATAGAAAAATAAATTAAATGCATGTGGGTATCTATCAGTCCTTTACGCAACGTACATATGCACCATCAAATAGATATGATAATGTATGGTTAAAGTTATAATAATAACTGTTTACTAATTCCCAACTATAGAACATACGATCACCATTAAACGTGCCTGTCGTGCATGACCACCATAAAATACCAGCATTGGAAAAGGCCTTGGTGCCTGGTCCAAAAGAAAATTCACCGTCGTAATTAACGTAGCCGCCAGGAACAGCGGAAAATCCAGAATTATTTGTACCATTCATATTTGTTTTTTTTCCATAATCATCGATTTCACTTGGCCACAGTGTGTTATTTTTAAGGTGCACCTTGTATTCAGATCCATACTTATTTTCCAGATAATCCTCTAGCTTTGACCAATCTGCTCCCGTTGGAATATGCCAGCCAGTAGGTGCTAGCCCTCTAGTATCGATGACGGCATAATCATTATATAATTTACCATATGACTCATTATATGGAGTGTTGAAATTTCCCTTTAAATAAGTTGTAAATCGTTTAATTTTTAATACATCTAACTGGAAGACCATACCCTAATCCAGTATAGCAATTATTATCATCGTATAACCAATGCGGCTCATACTGATGATTTTCACGTATGTCGTGTCCGTTAATAGCACCTGCCATTCCACTCATTCTTAATGTGAAAGCAGTATTTCCACAACGAGATGAAGTCCAGTAAGTGGCACCATGAAAAGATGAAGGTTCATTGAATTCGCCAGGATAAGTATCCCTTTTAACTTCATTTTGACCATTAAATCCGTAGCTATTTTTGCCGAAATATTTGATCTCATTTGAATTAATATTAAACCTTTCAAATGAAAAATATTCATTTTTAGAGTATAATTGCACCCCTCCTAAATCACATGTTGCTTGGAGAAAGTATTTTTCGAGTTTTTTTAATTCTACGTCTATTAAAGATTCAGTAAGGCCATCAGCTCGCATTTTTTCAATTTTTGATTGTTGATCATAAATCGGTTTTTGAGTAAAATTTCTCAAAACGAAAACATCTTGACTACTAGGAATTTTCCATCCATTTGGCGCCAATCCTCTTGGATCATTTACAGCATACCAATTGTATAGAACACCATATTTTTTAACCGTTGAGGGATCATTGTTATAATAACAAAATGCAGGAATTTCTTGTTCACCAGCTTTTATCCAATCTTCTTTTGACCTTGCTTCATAAATTGGATCACCATTTCTAAACTTAGTTGCTGTTAAGTTTTCAGCCATCCAAATTTGAGTTCCAATTGTTGCAGTTTTACATTCAAACGGCTTTTGATATTCACCAGCTACAAAATTTCCAGACAGAACGGTTTTATTTTTTAGCGTCATGGTTCCTTTTCCATTTGGCTGGCCGTCTTTGACCTCCCCTTCGTAGATGCTCCCGTTGGAGTATACAAATTTACCGGTTCCGTTGGGTGATCCTTTCACAAAAGTCCCTGTGAAAACATCTTCAGTGGTAACTTCCTTCCCCGACTCATCGAATATGGTTAGCCTTGCAACTTGCTTCCCATTCCCATGGGCTTCATTTCCACTAATCTGTCCGTCATAGTTTTCTTCAAAAAAACCATCCTCCGGTTCATATATCTTTATAATTATTCCGGAAATCGAATAGTTATTTTGCCAAATTGCATCAAATGTAATTTGGTCTATGAAGGGGTATTGGCTGAGTAGGATACCTTTTCCGTGCATTTTTCCATCTTTAAATAGACCTTCATAGGTGGAGTAATATTCTTCTCCGTGATTTTCAGGAAATATTTGATACATAAAACCTTTTTTTCCCTGACCGTACAAAACCCCATTTCTGAACGTCCCTTCTTCGTAGAGCGAATCACCAACTTCCGTTATGCCAAAATTTCGTCGTCCTGTGCCGGTGTATCCCTCTTTGTCCCAGATTACTTGAAGTATGTCTCCATTAGAATAAACAAGGGAACCTTCTCCGGAAATTATTTTGTTCGACTCAATGGTCATTGTTCCTCTGTAAATTCTGTCGTTCTGTAATTCTATTGAACCATTTCCGACAAATAAATTGTTTTCTAATTTTCCTTCACGAACATGTCCTTTGGCTGAAATAATCTTTATCTTCCCTGTTGGCTGAAGCTTCACCTGGTTAGCGTTTATAGTACCCGTCCATTCTCCCGTTCTCTTTTCCCCCATAGTGAACAACAGCTCGCCGTATCCCTGTGGTTTGTTGTCTAAAAATGTCCCACTGAATTCATATTCTCCAGCTTTCGACAATTTACCTTTCCCTTGAATCGAACCATTGACCCATTCACCACTGTAAATAATGTCGCCCGCCATTTTCATTGTGGCATTGCCTGTAAATTTCAGATTTGTCCAGTTTCCTGTTAGTTTTTCACCAGTATACAGTTCCATGGCGCCTATTTCACATTGACTCTGAATGAAATTTCCTTTATAGGTTGAATTTGGATAATTGGACGATGCTATGACAATTGTGTCTTCAATTTTTAATTCCCCAATTCCATTAAACAATTTTTCCTTCCAATTACCGGTCAGGACATTGCCATTAAACAAATGCATTGATCCATCCGCAAATTCGCTATTAGAAAATGATCCTTCAAATTTTAAAATCCTGTAAGGTAGAGAAGACAAAAAGACTGTATCCACAAAATTCAGCGTTCCTTGTCCATTAAACACAAGATTAGACCAATCTCCATTCAATTCATCGCCGTTGATTAGTGTCAAAACCCCAAGGCTAGGTTTACCGGCTTTCAATTGCCCTTTAAACTTCTGAGTAAAATAAGTTTTGGTTGATAGTACAATTTCCTCTTTGTAATTCATCACTCCCTCGCCGTTAGGAATCCAATTAACTGCTTCACCGTAATAAGAAAATTTAGAGCAAATAATTGTACAACTGTCACCATTGAGAGCATTGTTGGAGAACTTACCATTAAAATATTCGTCTAAAAAAATAAGAGGATAGTCAATTGAATCTTGCATTTTCAGCTCTAATTCTTTCCAATTTGGTTCAGTGCCTTTAGGAGATTTTAACTTGAACATTTTGCCTTTTCCATCAAAAAATCCATTCAGCCATGTACCGCTATATACCAACCAAATATCTTTATCCGCAAGTCCTTGGTATTTTCCTTTGAACGTTCCTTCACCTTGAGGAGCTTTCCGATTTTTACCATTAATATTCACTTTATCCACAAATCCGGAGTAGCTTCCCTCAAACACAGTATCCCTTACTGATAACTCGAATTCAATTTCTTTTTCTTTCGGTTCTTTTTGGGAAAAACTTATCTGATAAAAGAAGATGCTAAAACTTATTAGAACAATATGTTGCATGATTAATAGGTATTTGAATTGACCTTCTAACTTTTCCATCAGATCCTTTATTTTCTGTGATGCGTGGTTCATTTATTTCAATCTTAGGTCTTAACCACAAAATAAACAAGGCCATCCAATCGAAACAATTACGCCCAAAGTAAAAATCAACCAATCATCACAACTGGGCCAATAATCGGTTTTACAACATAACAAAAACATAAATCATAATTTTCATTCCCCCGACTCTCCAGCTTTTCGGAATTCGCCCTTGCTGATAGTAGCAGTAAATCTGTTGAATTTATTTGCTAATTAACAGAGCGATACTGCAATCACACTTCAGTTTTGGTTTTTTTTTGGTTTTTGGATTTTAGGATGTTAAGACATCAGGATTTTAGGACTTTAAGATGAAAGACTCGCCGTCGCTTACGGAACAAAGAGAAAGGAGCAACGATTTGATTTTTAGTGGCATACTATTATACTCGAATGGGATGAGCGTATTCAAATGAGGCGGTTTTCATTTCCAGAGGTTTAGTCATTGTCCTTGCTCTTTGCTTCTTTCTAATCTGAATGCTAAAATAATTTCAAAGTGAAGTATAGTGTAATTTCAAAGTTATATATAGTGTAATTTCAAACTTGAGTATAGTGTATTTTCAAAATTAAGTATATTTTTGTACTGTAAAACAACTCTTTATGGGCGCGATAAGAATGATTAAAAAAGAAATGGATATTTATCTAAAAAAATATCCGATTCTGGTATTGACAGGCCCAAGACAATCTGGCAAGACGACATTTTTGAAAAGCCAATTTCCTGCGTACAGGTACGTTAATTTAGAAAATTTAGACAATCGAAACTACGCATTGAACGATCCAAACGGGTTTCTGGCAGAATACAACAGTTTGGTCATATTCGATGAAGTACAACGGGTTCCGGAATTGTTTTCGTATCTGCAAACCAAGGTGGATGAAGATAAAATGATGGGGCAGTACATATTGTCCGGCTCACAGAATTTTCATTTGATGCGTAACATAACACAAAGTTTGGCAGGTAGGGTTGCCTTGTTTAAACTATTGCCGTTTGATATTCAGGAAATGCAAGAGGCAGGTTGGCTAAATGAAGATTATGCTGTGAATCTTCAAAGAGGTTTTTATCCTGCGATCTATGACAGGGAAATACCTTCAAAGTCTTTTTACTCTAACTATATGCAAACCTATGTAGAACGCGATTTGTCGGAACTGATTCAAGTGAAAGATCTAAAACAATTCAGGAATTTCATATCACTTTGTGCAGCACGTGCAGGACAATTGCTTAATTTGAATTCGCTTGCCAATGAGTGCGGTATTTCGCAACCAACTGCAAAATCGTGGATTTCGGTTTTAGAAACGAGTTATATCGTCTATCAATTACAACCCTATCATTCGAATTTTAACAAGCGCATTACAAAGAGTTCTAAATTATATTTCTACGATACGGGTCTGCTCTGTTTTCTGCTCAAAATTAAGGATGCTTCCAGTTTGAAGATCAGTCCTTTTAAGGGTAGTTTATTTGAAAATTTTGTCATTAACGAATACGTCAAACAGAACTATCATCAAAATAGGATGCTGGATTTCTGGTTTTGGCGAGATGCGGTAGGACATGAAGTAGATTTCATTTGGCAGGATTCGGAAAAATTGAATTTAGTCGAAGTAAAGGCGAGTGAAACCATTATGCCCGACATGTTTAAAGGGCTGAGCTATTTTGAAAAGTTTATTCCGCACTTCATTGAAAGTAAAACGTTGGTTCACACAGGTTCATTTAACCAAAATAGAACAGCAGGGAAGGTGCTTAGTTGGAAGGATATTTCTGCAGATATCTAATAAAACATGGATTACTTTCCTTTCGGAACAAGGAGCAAGGAACAACGATTTGATTTTTTGAACGGCACTAATTTTTTGAATTCAAAGACGGTATTCAACGAGTTGCTTTCATTTCCAGTGGTTTAGTCCTTATTCTTTGTTCCTTGCTCTTTGTTCATTTTAAAATTGACTCAGCTGCTGATAGATGAGAGACCACTATGTTGCGAAAACCCTGACAATATACATTCACATTACGCTCTTCGCACTCACTCCCGCTCTGACCTCTCACTCTTCCTTCTCCCAAAACAAATGCAAATGTCCTTCGCCGTCATAAAAGTAGGTGCGTTCGCTGCGACTGTATTTTACTGGGGCGTTGAATTCTTCTTTCAAGTCTTCAATGTATTTGTAAACCATGCGTTCGGAAATACCCAGTTTTTCGGCAAGCTCGGATGGTGTGCCTGTGCAGCGTTTTTGAATGAGTTCGGTAAGTGAGACCAATGTTTTGATATTCATGTTTGTAGTTGGTTCAGTTTTTCCATTCCCAATGAATATTCCCTCTTTCACTGAAGTAGTAGGTTTTTTTGAATTTGTTATAGGCCACAGGTGCACGTAATTCATCTTTAATCAGACTTACATAGTTGTAGACCATCCGCTCTGAAAGATCCAGCCTGTTTGCTAAGTCAGCTGGGGTGCCCGTTCCTTCTTGTTTTATAAGATGAATAAGGTGCTTGATCTTGTGAATCTTCATGGTTTTTTAACATAAGTCGAACAGGGCGGGAATTTGTCCCTGGAACTAATGAATTGGTTAATTGGCCACAAAGGAATTGCGTTGCGCTGCAATCAGAATTCAGTGAGGATTTTTTATGTTTTAAGATTTTAAGACTTCAGGATTTTAGGACTTTAAGATGAAAGACCGCTGTCGCTCAAAGACAAAAGACTTCAAGACTTCTGGACTGTGAGTGGAGAGACCGCTCACTTCGGCAGGCTCAGTGCAAGTCGCTGATAGACAATAGGCTTTTTGGACTTCAGGATATTAGGACATCAAGATTTTAAGACATTATTTAGACGAAAGCCTCGATGCGCTTTGAGACGATAAACTTTTTTCGATTTTATGGAAATCAAAAAAGGGCTCGAATTGAGCCCCATTTGATTAATTCTTAGTTCGAATTCGCGTCACCTTGAATTCTGTTCGACGGTTTTTCTGGTGTTCTGCCTCTGTACAAATCACGCCATTTTGACATTTGTTAACCAATACTTTTTCACCATACCCTTTGCATGTCAATCGTTTCGAATCAATGCCTTGATAGATAAGGTAGTTGATAGCAGCCAATGCGCGTTTATCCGAAAGGACTTGGTTGTATTGATCATTTCCTCTAACATCGGTGTGAGATCCCATTTCGATGTCAATGTCTGGGTTGTCGTTCAATAATTTCACCAATTTATCCAATTCAAGCGCCGCATCCGGACGAATATTCCATTTGTCGAAATCATAATAGATGTTTTCCAGTACGATTGGCTTATCGATTACAATGTGCTCTACTTCAAAGTCAGCATAAAAATCTTCTGAATATTTTCTGCCAATTGTTGAAATTTCATCCGATTTGGAGAAACATCCGATTTTCGTGCAAAGAAGTGCGTATCTAGCTTCCGGTTTAAGTGCAATTCTGAATCTCCCTTCGATGTCGCTGACAACAGTGCTTACTTCTCCTGTTATGCTGTTCGTTATTTCCACAGTTACGCCTTCTTCCGGAGTTTTCGTTCCTTTTTCATGTGCAAAACCAAAAAGATTGAATTTTGGTGGGTGTTTGTCAAAGGTGTACATCTTGTCGGCATCCAATCGGGATGAAGAGACGAAACCAGTTTGGTTGTTTTTACTCATTGAAAAACCAAAATCATCCTTCGTTGAATTGAGTGGATAATTCAAGTTTTCAGGAGTGGCCCATCTCTTCCCGTCATTATATGTGATAAAAACGTCTAAGCCACCAATTGTGTTGTGTGCATCTGACGAGAAGTAGAGTGCGCCATCAGTATGGTAATAAGGAAACATTTCATTGCCTTGTGTATTTATGACAGATCCTAAATTCATTGGTTTTGACCATTTACCATCGATCCATTCTGACATATAAATGTCTGTTCCTCCAAAACCACCAGGTATGTCTGATACAAAATACATCTTTGTGCCATCTTCAGAAAGAGTAGGGTGACCTGTGGAATAGTCGTCGCTGTTGTAAGGGAATTCCTCAAGGTTTTTCCATTTTCCTTCAATCAATGACGCTTTGAATATTTTTAAATTGTTCTCACTGTAAGCATTCACCGTCATCTTCTTTTTGAAATAATTACTTCGCGTAAAATAAACCGTGTTTCCATCCGCGGAAAAGGTTGCTGGCCCTTCATGAAAACGACCATTTACATCGCCTTGCAAAAGTTCCGGTTCCATCCAGTTGCCTGCCGTGTCTTTTTTCATAGTGTACAAATCAAGGTAGGAATTTCCTGTCCAGGCAGCGGTCTTTCTTCCTGAAAACACTTCTTTATCAGCAGCAAACACTGCTCCATTTTGGTACTCTACAATACTGAATGCATTTTTGAATTGATCTGCTTTAATAGGCTTCAATTCAAACAGTGTTGTATCGCGGTAGCGTTGAATTACAGAGTTACATGAACTAATTAGCATTCGAGCAACCATGTCATTGCGATGCGTTTGCAAGTACATTTTGAAATAATCGATGGCTTCTGTATGCTTTCCGTTCGCCATGAGAATCTGACCCAAATCGAAAAGCAATTGCGGAGAGTGATTCCCTTTTTCATAGGCACTTTTGTAAAGCGTTTCTGCACAATCCAAATTACCTGTATGGAAATAACAATCGGCAAGTTTTATACCTGTTTCAGGATTGTTATTTTTTAAATAGGCTTTGTCAAGATGAGGAATTGCTTTCGAATAGGCGATGTAATCATAATATTCATTACCCTTCCGAAGATGGTAGTTTGTGCACCCGATCAATAGCAGCGATAGCATATTGATGATCAATAGTTTTATTATTGTTTTCATGTTTGGAATATTTAGAAATAACGTGGCGTTTTTACTTTCACAAGATCTTTTCCAAAATCAACTCCAATCATGATTTCATGCGATCCGTTTGAGTATTTTCTCAGCTGTGAAAAACTGATGTCATAGGCATAACCGATGCGGAAGTGTTTGTTTGGCTGGTATTCTACCAACAATACTGTCGCATCACCTGTTCGGTAAGAGGCTCCAAACCAGATCATATCACGATACACCAAGCTTAAGTTGAAATCAGCTTCTAAAGGCGCATTTTTCAGGTATTTCAATAAAATCGAAGGTTTCAGCTTGAAGTCTTTTTTCAAATCGAAAACATAGCCTGCTGTAAGCAAGTAGTGTCTCCTTAAAAAGCTTGATTTTGAAAGGTCAAAATTGAAGTTGAAATCTTTCTGATAAGCAAACAGGGTAGGGATTGAAGCTCCAACATAATGTCTTTTGCTAAAATAGTAAGCACCAACTCCAAACCTCGGTAAGATTCTGCTTGTGAGGTTATTCTGGAAAACATTGTCTTGGTCCCAAACTGTCAAACTGGTGAGTTGTGCAGCGTATTGAGATACTCCCGCATTCACTCCAAAGGCTAATTTTGAGTTTTCGTTCAATTTTAACTGGTAGGCATAATTTGCCATGGCCGTATTTTGTTTGGTTACCCCAATTTGATCGTGCATCAACACAAGTCCTAATCCCATGTTTTTTCCAGGTATTGGTCCATCTACTGCAGCGATTGCCGTTTCAGGTGCCCCATCAAATCGCACCCACTGATTGCGGTAGCAAAGTGTGGATGTCCAATAGTCGTGAGAACCGGCATAGGCTGGATTCAAAAACAAGCCGTTGAACATGTACTGGCTGACCATCGGGTCTTGCTGGGCAAACGCCCCTGTTCCGAAGAACAGGGAAGCTGCCATAATTACTATTTTTTTCATCGTTTGATCTTTTAGGTTATCATTTTCTTCTTAGGTCCACATACCCTGTGAGTGTGACTGTTTTATCGGAATTGATCTTAACTGTCAGTATTGCGAAATAAGTGGCATCTGGTAACGGTTCGCCATTGGTATTTTCACCTTGCCAATCGTTCATGTAATTCTCTTTCTGGAAAACAATATTCCCCCAGCGGTTGAAGATGATGATTTCATTTTCATGATAAGCATCCAATCCATGAACGACAAAGGCATCGTTGTCTCCATCATTGTTCGGCGAGTAACCATTTGGCATTTCCAACACCATTGGTTCTTTCATGATCACAGATTTCACAACTGAACAGCCATTGTAATCCGTCACAATCAGCGAATAAGTTCCAGCGCAAAGATTGCTCTCTTGGTTCGTAGTTCCACCAGTGCTCCAAACGTATTCATAGTCTGGTGTTCCTCCGCTCACGTTTACTTCAATCCATCCGTCGCAAACACCATTTTCAGAGATATTGTAGATACCATCTGTTTGTGATGTCGAAACACTCAAAGAAATTGGGTCTGGTTGCTCAATTTGAACTTCCAAAGAGGAGGTACAACCGTTGTTGTCTTCCAAGGAAACTTGGTACGTTCCTGCTGATAAACTATCTGCGGATATTCCATAGTCTCCATTCGACCATTCGATGAGGTATGGAGGTAGGCCATTTGCAATAATCAAACGAGCCGTTCCTGTTGAGTCGCCATAACATTTTACATCTTGGACGATACTTTCAGCGGCAATTTCTGATACAGATGGGATTGTTTCATCTATTTCAGTGACACAACCATTGCCATCCAAAAGGATCAATGTGTAGGTTCCAGCAGCAGCATCACTCAATACTTCAGTGG
>JBKDKG010000007.1:0-9151 GCA_046345095.1 Flavobacteriia bacterium
ACTTTGATTTTCTCATCACTAGAGAGTGTCGGTGATTCACCCGTTGTACCTTGCACAACCAAGAAATCAGTGCCTCCTTGAATTTGAAAATGAACAATTTTTTTTAAAGCGTCATAGTCAACTGAAAAATCTGCTTTGAATGGCGTTACCAGAGCAACACCTGAACCTTTAAAAGGATTATTCATATCCCGAAATTTTATCTAATGTTTTGAATGTAAATTGGATAACCTCTGCAGGCTTTTCTGTTTTACTCTCAACTTTGATCGAAAAGAAATCATTTGATACATTGACACCAACTTTCCAAGGTGAATGAACGTTTTTCAAAAGTTTCATTAATTTCTTATCATCCGTGTAAAACCAAATCATTGCATCATAGGGTTGCACGATAATACGTTCCATTTCTTCATCTCTCAATTTCCCAAAGAATGAAACATCTTTTGGCGAGAAATAATGAATTAATCGATGCGTAGGAAGGATTTCCTTCTTTACTTGTTTTGGTAGGGGTACAATTATTTTCAGGTCTTGCACATTGCTTTCATTCAAAATTTCATCCAATGCAGCAAGGTATTCGAAGTACTCCAATTCTTCGTTGTAAGGCAGCACAATAAGCAACCTTTTTATTTTTGACCATATTGATAGTTCTTGACTCACTTTAATTTTTCAGCAATTTAATAAAATCATCCTCAGATAGTATCTTAATTCCTAAATCTGTTGCCTTTTTTAGTTTTGAAGGTCCCATATTCTCTCCTGCCACCACATAATCCGTTTTAGAGGAAATAGAAGATACATTTTTACCACCATTGGATTCGATTAATTCTTTTAATTCGTCCCTTGAGAAAGAAAGAAAAACTCCCGAAACAACAAATGACAACCCATTTAACACGTCAGATACAGCTTCCTTTTCTACAACTTCCAATTGCAATCCACTTTTCCTTAAACGTTCAATCATTAGTTGATTGCCTTCATCAAGAAAAAACTGTTGGATTGAAATAGCTATTTTTTCTCCAATTTCCTCAGCTTCTAATAATTCATCAAATTTAGCATTCTTGATGTTATCCATCGACTTAAAATGCTTTGCTAATTTTTTGGCGACTGTTTCTCCCACAAATCGAATTCCCACTGCAAACAATACTCGCTCAAATGGAATCTTTTTTGAGGCTTCCACACCATTTAAGAGATTTTCAACAGACTTTTCGGCCATCCTTTCAAGTCCTATCAACTTATCAAAAGTCAATTCGTACAGATCAGCAACGTTTTGGAGCAATCTATTTTCAAACAATTGATCTACTGTCTCAGCTCCCAATCCTTCAATATTCATTGCTTTTCTTCCTATAAAATGCTCAATTTTCCCCTTTATTTGCGGTGGACAAGCTAATTCATTTGGACAATAGTGCTGAGCCTCTCCTTCTCTTCTAATTAACTTAGCTCGACATTCTGGACACTCTGACGGAAAATCAATTAGGTTTGTATTTGATCGAAGCGCTTCATTTACTCCAACAATTTTTGGAATAATTTCTCCTCCTTTTTCAACAAAGACATAATCTGAGTAACACAACCCAAGCTTTTCAATTTGATCTAAATTATGAAGCGACGCACGTTTTACGGTTGTACCACCCAATTGTACGGGTTCCAAATTAGCAACAGGTGTAATTGCGCCTGTTCTTCCCACTTGATACGTAACAGAATTCAACCTCGTTTCGACGCGCTCTGTTTTAAATTTATAGGCAATAGCCCATCTGGGTGATTTAGCTGTAAAACCTAACCGCCGCTGTTGCTCGTAATTGTCTACTTTAATTACAACTCCATCTATTTCAAAAGGCAAACTCTGTCTTTTTTCATTCCAAAAATGAATAAAGTCCATTATACCTGCAATGGAATCTGTTCGAACAATATAATTGTCAATTGTATTCGGAACTTTAAATCCCCAAGAACCTGCTGATTGAACAGATTCAAAATGACCATTGAATAGTAAATCATCACCATAGACACCATATAAAAATGAGTCTAATCCTCTTTCTGCCACAACTTTAGAATCTTGAAGTTTCAATGTGCCAGATGCAGTATTTCTGGGGTTAGCAAAAGTTGGTTCTCCAATATCTTCGCGCTCGTCATTCAATCTTTTGAAACTTTTCAATGGCATAAAAATCTCACCTCGAATCTCAAAATCATCCGGAAAACTACCTGTAAGTGACAAAGGAATGGTTCGAATCGTTTTTACGTTAGTCGTAATATCCTCGCCTTGTGAACCATCGCCCCTTGTTACCGCCCTTGTTAATTGACCCTTTTCATATCTAATTCCCACGGCCACACCATCGTATTTCAATTCACAAACAAATTGAATTGGTTCATCTGTCGTTTTTTTAATACGCGCTTCCCATTCTGTAATTTCCTCTTCAGAATATGTATTCGATAATGACAACATTGGGAATCGATGCTGGACGGTTTCAAATTTCTTTGTCAGATCACCACCGACGCGTTTTGTTGGACTGTTTTCAAATACCAATTGAGGGTACAACTTCTCTAATTTGATTAGCTGATTCAATAGCATATCAAAATCATAGTCCGTGATCTCCTGTTCACTTTTTACATAATACAAGTAATTGTGATGGTTGATCAATGATGACAAACGAAGAATTTCTTCTTTTGCTTCCTGCGCATTCATGTTGTGAATTTACGGCTTTTGCGCCATCATCATCCTATCTTTACCTTGTAAATCTTTCCTCAATTCTATGTTAACAAATCCAATCTCAGTTAATAAATTGATAAGACGTTCGCCAAACTGTTCATGAATTTCAAAATACAGACGACCCTGTTTTTTTAAATAACGCATTGCTTCCTCTGCAATTGCTGAATAAAACTGTAGTGGAGTTTCATCTTTTACAAATAGCGCAATTGAAGGTTCAAACAAAATTACATTAGCAGCCATCTCCGAGGAATCCTTCAATGGTACATAAGGTGGATTAGACACCCAGCAGTCAAATGAATTTGTAGCATACGACTTAAATAAATCTGGATTCAAAACGTCCATAACATTCAATTCAATATGCAAATTCAACTTGTTTGAATTCTCTGTAGCTAGATTAACTGCATCATTGGAAATATCTACTGCATATACTGCTGAATCAATAAGTTTAGATTTTAATGCCAAAGCAATGCAACCAGAACCTGTACACAAATCAAGGATTCTTAATGAACTGGCATTAGCATATTCTAAAAGAATCCAATCAACTAATTCTTCTGTTTCTGGTCGCGGAATCAACGCCCTATTATCTGTCTTTAATTCTAAATCATAAAATAATGTTGAACCGATTATATATTGAAAAGGCTCATTGGACTGAAGTCTTTTTACAATAGATCTAAAATAGAGTAAATCAGATTCTGACAACAAAGAAGTTTCGCTAACTAAATACTCTGAAACAGAAAGTCCGAGTCTGCGACAAACGCATTCTCGGACTATTAACTTTATTTCATTTTCGAAAAACTGAGGTTTCAGTCGTTCGTTAAAATAGCTTTTGATTGCCTGAACGGTGTTCTTTTGGACAAACATTGCAATTTTCTTTTCAAAATTATTTAGTTATAATTTTGAATTCAGTTCGACGATTCATTTGATGATCTTCCTCAGAGCAAGGAACGATTCGAGTACCTTCACAAGCACAATCGTTCACCAACTTCGTTTCACCGTATCCTCTGTAATGAATCCTTTTTGGATTGGTTATTCTCTCTTTGATATATCTCACTGATGCTTGCGCTCTTGCCTCAGAAAGTTTTTGGTTATACGCTTTAGAACCTCGACAATCGGTATGAGAACCCAATTCGATATGAAGATTAGGGAATTGATTCAGAATTCCTACTACTTCATCGAGTACAGACTTATCAGCTCTTAGGTTAGAACTATTCCAATCGAAATAGATTGTTCTAACTTTCAAAAACATTTCATCTTCCACAGCATACACTCCATCTGGTATTAACTGTAGAACTCCAATTTCGTTTTCGATTACATCATTTATCTCCTCAGAACTCACAAAATTTGTGTCCGTTTGAAAATTGCTTTTGCTGGTAACAATTGCAAATTCTTTTTTGTCGAGTACATCAAAGAAGTAACTTCCATCTGAACTTGTTTTTACAGAATCAATTATTTTAAAATCCTTCGTATAAAGCGCCACAGTGGCATTCGCCAAAGGTTCATTTTTCGTAGAATTTGAAATATGTCCTTTAACAATAACGCGGTGATCTAAAACAGGATTTAAAGAAAGGACATTGTCAGTCGTATTCGTTGATAGTAAATTTGTCAATGATCTATAACTTGGTTTCGTAACGTCCATTGTGAATTTCATTCCAGATGGAAGATTCAAAGAATATTTACCATTAGCATCGGTTACTACAGAATCTACATAATCTCCTGTTTCATTTCTAAAATTAATTTTAGTATTCGCTAACGATTTTCCAAAATTATTTGATGCTACACCATTGATTTCTTTCCAAGGATTAGGCAAATCCTTTAACAATTTGACATAATAAATATCATCATTTCCTTTACCACCATCCTTGCGATTTGAAGAGACATATCCACTTTTCATTGTAGATGTCAACACCAAACCGAAATCATCGGCGGAAGAATTTAATGGCGCCCCCAAATTCATTGCTTTCATATACTTCGGTACTTTCAAAGAAATCAAATAGATATCCATTCCACCTAAACCATACTGACCATTGGAAGCAAACAATAATAATTGTGTTTTCTCAATATAGTTAGGAAACAATTCATCTCCTTCAGTATTTACCTCCGGACCTAAATTTTCTGGTTTCGACCATGTTGTATCTCCAACTAGTGTGCATTTGTAGATATCAGCACCACCAAATCCACCAGGCATATCACTTGAGAAAAACAATGTTTTACCATCAGCAGTTAAAGATGGGTGACCAACTGAATAATCAGGATTATTGTATTGAAACGCTACAGGGTCTGACCAATTTCCATCAATATCTTTGTCAGCTGTATACATTTGAAGCTTTATGCTACCATCTTGGCTCTTGTTACGAGAATAATTGTTTGCGGTATAGATCATTTTACTGTACGAACCATTGAATGCAACAGGTCCTTCATGGTATTTCTTATTGAATGCTGGAACCAATGCATTAAAACTTTGAATTGTATCCCCGTCAATATCTGCTAAATACAAATCAAGGAAGGTCTCACTTGTCCAAAAGTATTCCTTAATAACCAAACCTTTCCTTGGCGTACTTGCAGAATAAACCAATTGATCATAATACATTCCACTTGCAAACTCTTGCTTTTCGCTGTTCATTCCAACATTCGTCAACTCAAATAATTTAAGATCCTTCATTAACGAAGCTGACTTTTCATATTTTGACGAATTAAATGATGCTCTTCTTTCTGTTGGTGCTTTTTCGGCATATTGCTTCATGTAAGAATCTGCTTCTTCGTAAGAGCCATTCATCTTCAACATATTTGCACAATTGTAGATGTCGATTGATTGACAATCCGAACGTTCTACCAATTGCTTATAAACAGGCAAAGACAATTCATATTGCGCCATTTTTGCATAAGAATCAGCTAACCTTCTTAATCCTTGAGTTGAAAGAGAATCCTCAGAAGAGTAATACCCAGCGGCTCTAGAATAATTGTAGTAGTTATACATAATATCACCTTTCTGTTCTGGGGTTTTCTTCTTGAAATACTCCTTAACATCTTGAATGATTTGATCTGTCGTTTGCTTGAAAGCACTTGGTTCCTGAACACTGTCCTGAGAAAATACAGGAGCAGAAAGGAGAACAGAACATATTAAGATTTTAGTTTTCATCACTTAAAGTTTTTTAAAACTGTGCTGGTTAGAACTATTTAGATTCTTTACGCGTTGATTGATTAAAAGTTTCTTGGCGAAACAATCTTTTTCTTTACACCTTGAATAAAATCATATCGTAGCACTATTTCATGGCTACCCGCGTTGTATCTACCAGTGTTTATTCCATAAGACCAATCAAACGAATAACCAACTCTTAGGCTATTATCAAAATTAAATCCTGCTATAATTCCAAAAGCATCACCAGTTCTAAACATTGCACCTAACTCCAAACGCTTGTCTAAAGTTGCTATACCCGTTAGCTCTGCTTGCGTTGGAGCAGCGCCGGTAGTCTTAATTAAAGCAATTGGTTTTAGTTGCAATTTTGGATTAATGTCAAAGACGTAACCTCCCATTAAATAAGCGTGTATTTTTTCATTCGATTTGAAACCAGACACATTGTCAGCGTAATATCGCAAAGGCAATAATCTAGGGCTTGACAAACCGATAAAATACTTGTCAGTAGCAAAATGTGCTCCTAAGCCTACATTTGGATTCACTTTTGAATAATTTGCCACAGCTATATCTCCAGCATCAATAGCCGTCAATTGAGTTAAATCAATATTGAACATATCAATTCCAGCTTTTATACCCATGGATAATTTACCAGTTAACAACGGTATTTTATAGGCATAGTCTGCAAAAACAGAAGTTGCATTTACCGGTCCTGTTTTATCATGCATTACCGATAACCCTACACCCATGTCTTCACCAATGGGCGCATGTAAATTAACTGTTTGAGAAGTTGGCGCTCCTTTAAATCCGACCCATTGAGAGCGATGAAGTGCCGTTATTGTTAACGCTTCCCTACTTCCAGCATAAGCCGGATTTATAGATAGTGTGTTGAACGCATAGTGTGTATACATTGCTTCCTGCTGAGCTGAAGCCACACATGCTGTCATAACGATTGCGAAAGTTGATAGTATCTTTTTCATCACTATTCTTTTTAAAATCTGACTTACTAATTATTTCGTAAGGAATATGTAACCTTTACTTGGTTTAGCACCATCATTGTCTCCTAGATCAAGGATGTAGAAGTATGTTCCTGTTGGCAAGATATTTCCTCCAAATGAAAGACCTTCTGTACATTCTCCTCCCCACGTGTTTTGATATCCTTCCTGACGGTAAACTAAACTTCCCCATCTGTTATAGATTTCAAGAACATTGTTTGGATGGTCGTATATACCTTGAATTTCAAACACATCATTTTTACCATCACCATTTGGCGTTACAACTTGAGGCACTAATAGGTCGATGTCGATTGTTAAACATTCCGAAGTATCTACACATGTGTTGTAGGTTAATATTACAGCATAATCTCCACTCAAAAGAGGTTCAAATGTTTGTTGGGTAGCACCTGCAACATAAGAGTAATTATTACCACAATTCACCCACTGATAAAGAACATTCGATTGATCTGCACTAAACACTAGTTCATTCAACTGAATTCCAGCAGTTTCAATAGAATCAATTGTCAAATTGATTGTTATTGTACTATCACACCCTTGAGAATTTGGAATGATTGCAGTATAAACTCCTGAGTTCGTATAGATTTGACCATCTGGAGCTGAGTAGCTATCACAAGCCGACAGGGTAATTTCTGATGTTGAACTTTGATTTAAAGTAAGATTAATGGTAATTGTACTATCACATCCGAATGATCCTGGGATTACTGATGTATATGTTCCCGAACCAAATGATGTCAAATCAATACCATCAGGTGATATATAAACATCACATGCAACTGTATCCACTGTTGAAGTCAATGGTAAAACATTTACCGTTTGAGTTGCAGATGTAGTATTTCCTGCGACATCGGTAACAATCCAAGTAACTGTTGTTGCTCCTAATGGATAAACTGAAGGACCATCATTCACAACCGATGTAACTTGACAGTTGTCTGATGTTGTTGGTAATCCAAGATCAACTCCTGTTGCAGTACATCCAGCATTATTCGGATATACATTCACTGTGGCTGGCGCAGTTATCGAAGGCGCAGTAACGTCTTCAATAATGACTGTTTGAGTAGCGGTTGCTGTATTTCCATTACCATCATCAAACGTCCAGTTAATTACAAATGTTCCCTGAGTTGAATATGTCAATGGGTCCGTGGTTGTACCAGTTATTGTTCCCATACAAATATCGGAAGTTGTTGCGGCACTCACTGTAGTATCACATTGCGCAACTGCATCTGCAATAACAGGAACATCCGGAGCTGTAACATCGTCATATGTAATTGTCTGAGTCGATGTTGCCGTATTTCCTGAAGCATCTGTGAAGGTCCATGTTACAACAACCACTGTGTCACCAGAATAAGCTGTGAAATCTGATATTCCGGTAACTGGTCCGCAATTATCAAAAGCTTCTGGAGCTACAGGTGAACATTCAACTGTTGTATCTGGCAACACTGCAGCAATTACAGGAGCTTGAGTATCTGTAACAATTACACTGTATGAACATGTAGCAGTATTTCCTGATCCATCTGTTACTATCCAAGTAACAGCAGTAATACCTGTACTAAAAGAAACACCATCCAATGTTGTTAAACCATTTCCTGTTGTCGAACCACTTAATGTATAAGAAATACTATCAATTGAGCAGTTATCAGATCCTAAAGCATCCCAACCAAGACCAGTATTTGTATATGTACATACTCCTGGATCGGCAACTACGTTTGTATCGGTAATTACACCACAAGTTGTTACCACAGGTAATTCAGTATCACGAACAATGACGTTATAAGTGCAAGTCGAAATATTTCCTGCTGCATCTGTGATTGTCCATAGAACATTTGTAGAATCTAAGTTGAAAACAACACCATCAAGTGTCAATAAGCCCGTTCCTGTTGTTGATCCAGTAAGATCACATACAATTGAAGCTACCGAACAGTTATCAGATGCAGTAGCATCCCATCCAGTTCCAATATTTGTATAAGTACAAACCGTAGCCTCAGCGATTACTGTTGTATCGATCACAGCACCACAAACCAATACATCTGGCACTTGCGTATCGTTCACTGTTAGGTTGAAAGAACAAGTTGCTGTATTTCCAGAACCATCCGTAGCAGTCCAAAGAATGTTTGTCACACCCTGGTTGAATATTACACCATCAATTGATGTTCCTGAACCAGTTGTTGCCCCAGTCAAGACATAATCGAAGGTAACACTGCAATTATCTGCACCAGTAGCATCAAGACCAATTCCAGAGTTAGTGTAAGAACATACATCTAAATCGGTGCTAACCGTTGAATCAGCTATGCAAGTAATTGTTGGAAGTTCTGTATCTTCTAC
>JBKDKG010000008.1:0-10819 GCA_046345095.1 Flavobacteriia bacterium
TTCTTAGATCTTGTAGTGTCTAAATCCAAGCGTTTAATACTGGCATTTGGGAAGAGGATTGAAAGTTCATCTTCTACTTTTTCAGTTCCAAATCCTAACATTTTCAGTCGATTTGAACCACAGCAAGAACAAGAACCTACAGGAGGCGAACCGAATCCACAATAGTGGCATTTGAGCGTGTTGGAATGTTTGTGATAAGTCAATGAAACATCACAATTCTTGCAGCGTGGCGTCCAATTGCAAATTTCACAGCTCCACAAAGGAGTGTAACCTCTTCTGTTTTGGAATAGAATGACCTGTTCCTTCTTATTGAGTGCTTCGCGGATTTCATCGATTAAAAATGTAGTAAAATGCGACTCCATGTTCTTTTGTCGTCGTTCTTTCTTTACATCTGCACATAAAATTTCTGGTAATCGCAATCCACCAAAGCGTGAATTCAATTCTACCAATCCATATTTACCGGTTTTTGCATTGAAATAGCTTTCCATGGATGGTGTTGCTGAACCCAAAAGTACTTTTGCATTGTGCAAATGAGCCAAAACAATAGAGGCATCGCGGGCATTGTATCTTGGGGAAGGGTCATATTGCTTAAAAGTTGATTCATGTTCTTCATCAACGATTATTAACCCGAGTTCCTGGAAGGGCAGAAAGACAGATGAGCGAGCTCCAAGAATAATTCTAAAACGCGATGGATCATTGTGGAGCACATGGTTCCAAATCTCAACGCGCTCGTTCTGATTGAATTTTGAATGATAAACACCAACTAAATCGCCAAAATAGGCTGAAAGTCGTTGAATAAGTTGAGTTGTCAACGCAATTTCTGGAAGAAGAAATAACACTTGTTTTCCATGATCGAGCTGTTCCTGAATCAATTGAACGTAGATTTCTGTTTTTCCTGAACCAGTTACTCCGTGTAACAAGGTTGTAGTGTTTTTTTCAAATGATGTATTGATTTCATCAAGTGCAGCTTGTTGTTCATTAGATAGCGCCTTGAATGCAAGTTGTTCTTCAGAATGGTTGCCAAAGCGAGAAATCTCATAGCGCTGTTGCTGAATGATTCCGTGCTTTTCGAGACTATTCAACGAAGACGCAGAGATTTCTAGATCTAGAAGTTCTTTTTTCAACAATGCGGTAAAAGCTCCATTGGAATAATTTCCTTTGTGCAGTATGGTCAATAGGGCTTCTAATTGTTTATTTGCTCCTTTTCGTCGCTCTAACCAAGCTATTTTTGCATTCATTTCCTGTTCATCGAGTAATGCTGGTTGCAAATCAATATAAGTAGCTGTCTTTGGGCTGAACTTATCATTCAATGCCTCCAACGATAACACAATTCGTTTATCGATGAGTTTTTTTATAAGCGGTTGAATTGTTTTTATACCTAGAAGGTCAGAAAGTTCTTTTAAATCTAGAGTTTCACGGATTTGTAGCGTATCCACGACTTCGGTTTCACGCTCATTTAGTACTACGTTTCCATGCTCAAAATCCGGATGTAGCACGATCTTTGTTTCGCTGGCTAATTTGAAATTAGCAGGCAAAGCAGCATTCATGACATCGCCAAGGGCAGCCATGTAGTAACCCGCAATCCAATTCCAGAATTTATATTGAATTTCATTGATGATAGGTGTCTCATCCAAAATGTGTTCAATGTATTTTGCTTGATAATCTGTTGGCGCAACGTCACTTATAGTTGTAACTATTCCTGTTAGAAGTTTTGATTTACCAAATGGAACAATCACCCTTCCACCTGCAATAACTTGCTCATTTAATTCAAATGGTACACGATACGTGAATTCCCTATGTATGGGAATAGGAAGTATAACATTAACAAAAATCGTTTTTCTCTCGGCCACGAGATAAAGTTAAGAAAGAAGAACAGAAACTAAGTTCCAGCTATGAAGCAGTGCGAAAAAAGTTATTGACAGGAATAGTTCAAACCATTGTCTGCTGGATGCTGACTACAGAAAAACAAGTTGCCCGTAACAGGACCAGTGCACAATTCAATCGTACTTTTTGTATCCAACATTCGAAGACTCGTGTTGCTTGGATTGATATAAAACTTCTCAGTTGAATATGTCAAACGAGAGGAAAAAATTCCAATTACTCGATGTCCAGCAGAAACTTTCAGGTTCGTATAGGTAGGTTTGCTTTGAGCCAAAGTTGATGTTGGCTTGTTGACGGTCATGTAATTGTAAAATTCTTCAGCGCCACCAGTAATTATTGCCTTGATTGATTTTAATCTTCGGGTATTGATTGTAGGATCAGAAGTATTGCAATCTACTTTCATAAGGTCATAAAAGCTCTTTCCATTCATCGTAAAAGTTTTAGAGCCATTCGGACTAACTTCTGATTCTCCTAATTTCCAATCAAAACTTCTAGCTACTGTATCGACACCACTTTCAATCTCCTCATAGTTTATTCTAAGTGTTGCATTTACAACATGTGAATTTCCAACCAAAACAGAGATTCCTTTTTGCGTATAGCTTCCTGGATCGTCAGCAAATGTATAACGGAAGCTTTGACCATCGGCACTTGTTGAAATTCCAGAAACTAATTCAGTTTCTCCATCAACTTCAAATTCCCCGTTGTTCAATGAAACATGCAGTTTATAGGTTGCATTTGCAGTTAGTGGAGATGAAGATGCAGTGCTGAAATAGTAAAGTTTTTGAGTCGGTGCGTAAAAGACACCTTCTGTGTCCTTATTTTCAATTGTTGTATCTTGAAGTGTCCATTGGCGCGTTTGACTTCCATTTACGAATTCTGTAACTGTAGCATCAACCTGATCAAAATAACTTGAATCTGGAATTTGAGCAATTTCAAGTGAATTGCCTGGTCCAATAAATGCTCGATTGATTTTTATAAAATGAATAGTTTCAGATTTGTCTAATAAGCCATAGATTACAGCCGTTTCTTCAAAGCCATCGATCATGTCGATTTCTTCACTGCAAGAGGTAAAGAGTAATCCTCCAAAAAAAAGAAGGCAAAGGTATACGAACAGGTTTTTCATGGTCTATCAATAAGGTTCAAATATATTCAAAAAAAAGAAGTTTAACTGACCGTTCATTCAATCAAATCGACCGATTACTACATCTAATCTTTGACTTTGTTTAGTCCCATGGCTTTTAGCATCCAGTTTGGAAGGTATTTTCCTGGCTTTTTATTTTTGAGATTGATATACCACCCCATTTTTTTAATGACTGGTAGTTTGTGTGTCTCTACAAATTCAATCCAAGTTCCGTCGGGATCCTCAATGTAAGAAAATCGACCTCCTGCTTCACCCATATCAAATGTATCAGAACTGTCAACTGTAAAAGGAAAGCCTTTTTCTTCGCATTCTTTCATCAAACTATTCATCCCCTGCACATCAAAGCAAAGATGAATGAATCCCCAGTCACCCCAAAAACGATTTTCGAATATCTTTCTAGAATCTGTGCGATCCATGGATTGAATCAATTCTATTTCGGTTGGTCCCAAAAGTCGAGCAAATGGTCCTTTACGAGCGTCTTTATGCGTCAGTAAAACTCTTCTGAATTGTCCTTCTCCTCCAGGTAATAGTTGAAGATCTTCGAATGTTCCTGTGGTATCATATTCTACAGTTTCATATCCAAGAATATCCCGGTAAAGTGGCAACGCTTTTTCAATATCACTTACTCCAATAATTGTGCCTGCAGCACCTCCACATCCTGAAGAATGGCCAGTTGAGGAGAAATAACCGCGTCCTTCCACTATTTGAAAAATATTTCCATTGGGATCTTTTGCAAAAAAGGTTGGTTTTCCATTTGGAGCAATAATTGGAGCCGAATTCAATAGTTCTGCGCCATTTTTTTTGAAATAATCAAAACTATTGGCAACATTTCTTGATTTGATTTTACAAATGTACAAGCCAAAATCACCCACTTTTATATCGAATACCGCCTTCTCAGTTGGTCTACTTGTAAATTGCCAAATTTCGAAGCCACCGCCTCCTTCCATGCTTAATGCAAGAGTCGCTGTTCTGGAATGTACTTTCCCTCCGGTATAACGCGTCATTAAAGGAGCATCGGCTGCCTCTTCAAAAACTTTTACGTTAACACCGAAAAATTTACGGTACCATTTCCATGCTGCCTCTACATTTGGCACACCAATACCCATTTGCTGGATTCCACAGATGATCTTTTCCATATTCATTTAAGAAAAGACAAAGATAAGCATGAAGCTGAATTAGCGGATAGCGCGCTCATTAAAAAGAACGTATCCGTAGCTCACTTGAAAATAGAGTGGGGTAACTTGCTTTGGGAAATAATTCAGTGTTGCACGAATTGGTCCCAGGAAAGTGTGTAAAATGGCAGATGCTGACGCTGTATAGGTGTCACCTTTAAATGGTTTGGAATAGCTAGGTGAGCCATCTGCGTTTTTAACTAATATGACGAAAGGTTGATAGAAATAACCATCCAAACGAATGTCGATTTTAGATGTTGGAGAAAATATAAAATTTAATCCAGCGCCAAGATGTTGAGGTGATCGATATTCAGGGAGAAAGAATGTTTCTGCGTCTGGTATAGGAGAGAAGGAAGACATGGCTAATAAGCTTGCTGTGTAATTTGAAAAAAGCGATTGACTATTAAACACACCAAGTCCATGAAGTCCTAAATGGAAAAATTTGTTTGAAATTAGGTAGGATTGAAATTCGCTTTTAAAACTAATCCATGAATGGTTTTTCATTGTTGTATCATTGGATACCGAAGTTGAACCAGGCATACTTGTTTCTTTTGCGGCAACGTACCTTGCTTTAAACATGAAATAGTGACCCGAGCTCGCAAATTGTTTTCGATTCAACGAGTTTTGAATGAATTCCCAACTCAATGAACTACCATTAAATTCAGTAATATCGGAAGTGTCCTTGTTGTTGAAGTTTTCTGTTTGGTAATAATCATCATTCAAATTAAACATTCTGTAATCAAACGTGCTTTTTGAATTATTGCCCATTGGATGGTTGAATTTTACTCCGTAATACATTTCATTTTGAACAAGGAAAGATGGCTGTACGTCTTCGAAGAAAGTAGCAAAACTTCGGAAGTAATCCCAGCGATTCATAACAAAATAAGCAGATGCGGAAATAGGGTAGGTGGATGGTATTTCAAATGTATAATTGAGTTTTGCAGAGCCATAAAATTTTCCAAAATAAGAGGATGCTTGAATGGAAGATGCTGTCTTACCGATCGAGCGGTAGGTAAGTCCGATATAACCTGTATTGACAGGTCGAGATGAAAAATGCCCTCCAACATCTAACTTCAATTCTTTCGATTTTCGCACGTCCAATGATAAATTGAAGGTGCTGTCTTTTTTTTGTTGAACCGTTGGATAGATAAAATCGATTTGAGGTGTAGCATAGAGTCTGAAATAACGTTTTTCAAATGTAGAATAATCCATTAATTCATCTTTTCTTCCACGAATTAATGATTTGCGCACATAGGAGAGGTCATTTTTTCCGATTGTATTGGTAGAAATGGAAGAGATTTGAAAATCTCCTAATTTTTCTCTGAATTTTCTTCGTTTTTCGTTAAGTTCAGCTTTCAAAACCTTTCGTGTGATCCCTGTCTGAATAGAATCAAGGTACAGGATAGTAGAATTATAACCTTCACGAATTGCTTCCTGTACATTTTCAAATTCAAAAGTTGAGATGGTAGTTTTGGGTTGTATAAGTATACCCGCATCACAAGGAAGGGTAAAATCAGAATAGCTAACAAGCATATTGGTCACTTGCGAGATGAGGTCACTCTCCTGCGGTGGTTTCGCATTGTAAGAAACATTACTGCCAATAATAAAATCTGGATTAAAATCGTGATACATAATATCAGCCGGAAAATTATTGTACAGACCTCCATCAAACAATAAAGTTCCATTTACTCTAATTGGATTGATATAAAAGGGGTATGTCATTGATGCTCGCACAGCTTGATTCAAATTTCCTTCACTAAAAACGATGCTTTTTTTGTTAGTAATATCAGAAGCAACGCAGCGGAAAGGGATAAAAAGACTATCAAAATCTCCACCACAAACAGCACCTGTAACGCCAAGCAAACGCAACATTTCAAAATCAAGAAAAGAGGAAGTAATAAAATTCGTGGGCAACGATTTTTTAAGAATACTGTCTTTTGAAAATGAAAAATTGATCAAACTTGCGTCCATGTCGTTTTCTTTGTAAAGAAAACGCTGAGAGGTTTTTAGTCGACCTTTGGTCATTAATTGAAAGTCTTCACTGAGCACATAAGACTCAATTTCTTCAGGACTATAACCTGCAGCATACATAGAACCTACAAGCGCTCCAGCTGATGTTCCAGTAATGTAATCAATGGGAATTCCTCTTTCTTCTAAGGCTTTTAGAACACCTATATGCGCCAATCCAGTTGCACCTCCACCACTTAATACAAGTCCAATGCGCTGCTGTGCATGACTGAAGGAATAAGTCAGCAAAATAGTGATTGAAAGTAGATAGCCGAGAATTGATTTCAATTTTGTTCTTTTGTACAAATTTAAAAGTATTTCAACTTGACAAAACCAAATTTCAGTGAACGGAACGTTCAGAAGGATGAACAGTTAACAATTACGATAAAAACATTTTTTGGTCTAGAGGAAGTCTTGACTGATGAGTTAAACGAATTAGGATATAAAGTTACTGAGCAATTGAACCGAGCTGTGCAGGTAAAAGGCACATGGAAAGATGTCTATTTCTTAAATTTACATTTGCGTTGTGCAATTTCTGTGTTGGTTGAAATTCATAAGTTCTCTATTCGAAGAGAGGAAGATTTATACAAAAAAAGCCTTGAAATCGATTGGACAAACTATTTTTCAGTAGACAAAACATTTGCTGTAAAAGGTGCCGTTTTTACGGATGTGTTCCAGCATTCGCAATATCCTTTTCTATTGGTGAAAGATGCTATCGTTGATACTTTTCGCGATAAAGAAGGCAATCGTCCAAATGTGCAGGTCAAAGGTCCACAAGTATTGTTTGATTTATATATCAATAATACAAATGTCACCATTTCATTAAACACAAGTGGAGTTCCTCTTTTTCAACGTGGATATCGGCAAGCGACAGGGGAGGCGCCATTGAATGAAGTTGTTGCGGCTGCTCTGATTCGGATGACAGGTTGGGATAAAAAATCGGATTTTATTGATCCTTTTTGTGGCTCGGGGACACTATTAATCGAGGCTGCACTTTTAGCAGCGGATTTACCTTCGAATTTAGAAAGACAGCATTACGCATTTAAGAATTTTAAAAATTTTGACGCCGAGGTTTGGGAAGAAATGTATGCAGCAAGCACCAAACGAATTAGTTCTTTGCCGTGTCGTATTTATGGATCAGACCACAATGCGGAAATGATTACAAAAACGCGAAGAAATTTGCGTGGACTACCTATTGGTCGATTTGTTGAAACTTCTGTGTTAGAGTTTGATGAAGTTAAAAACCCAGGTAATGGAGGAATTGTTTTGACAAATCCACCATATGGTGAAAGAATGGGGACTGATATCGAAGTTTTATATGAGAAACTAGGAGATTGGATGAAGCAAGAGATGAAGGGTTTTGATTGTTGGATGATTTCTTCATCTGAGTCAGGATTTAAGTCTTTGGGTTTGCGTCCAGATAAAAAGATTCGTTTATACAACGGTGAACTGGAGTGTAGTTTCCGTAAGTTTTCGATCTATCATGGATCGAGGAAGGAAAAATCGTCTGAAGAAAAACAATGATCATAAAAAAAGCACGACTGAATCGTGCTTTTTTAATTATCTCTTCGAAATATCAACGTACTCTCTAGGTGTATATCCGATGTAAATTTGGCGTGGACGTCCGATAGGTTCTTTGTTTTCTGTCATTTCCTTCCATTGAGCAATCCAACCTGGTAGTCTACCCAAGGCAAACATTACAGTGAACATTTCGGTTGGAATCCCTAATGCTTTATATATGATTCCTGAATAGAAATCAACATTTGGATAAAGGTTTCTTGCTTTGAAATATTCGTCTTCCAATGCCACTTTCTCCAATTTTTTAGCGATTTCCAACATCGGATCGTTGATCCCTAATTTTGTCAAAATGTCATCACACGCTTTTTTGATGATTTTAGCACGCGGATCGAAGTTCTTGTAAACTCTATGTCCAAACCCCATCAAGCGGAAAGGGTCCTCTTTGTCTTTTGCTTTTGCTACCCATTTGTCTACATCTCCTCCATCTTGATGGATTTTCTCTAGCATTTCAATTACTTCTTGGTTTGCACCACCGTGAAGTGGTCCCCAAAGTGCCGAAATACCAGCTGAAATAGTAGCGTAAAGATTAGCCTGTGATGATCCAACTATTCTTACAGTAGAAGTAGAGCAATTTTGTTCGTGATCGGCATGTAAAATTAAAAGCTTGTTTAACGCATCAACAACTACCGGGTCGATTTTGTAATCTTCTGTTGGCATTGCGAACATCATGTGCAAGAAATTCTTGCAGTAATCGTATTCATTTCGTGGATACATAAATGGATGACGCATTGCGTTCTTATACGACCAAGCCGCCAACGTTGGCAATTTCGCCAAGAGTCGATGAATTGTCAAATCTTTTGCTTCAGTGCTTCTATTTGGGTCGAGAGACTCTGGATAGAAAGTTGAAAGTGAGCAGATCATTGAAGACAAAACTCCCATTGGATGAGCCTTAGCTGGGTAAGCCTCGAAAAATTGTTTCATGTCTTCATGAACCAATGTATGCTTTGTAATGCTGTTCTTGAAATTGTCGAGCTGAGCTTGTGTTGGAAGTTCACCATAAATTAAAAGGTAAGCTACCTCAAGAAAAGTTGCCTTTTCAGCCAATTGTTCAATTGGGTATCCACGGTAATGTAAAATACCTTCTTCTCCGTCTAGAAAAGTGATTTTACTTTTAGTCGCACCGGTGTTTTTGTAACCGGTATCTAAAGTAACATAGCCAGTTGTATCGCGTAACTTACTGATATCAATAGCTTTCTCATTTTCTGTTCCTACTACAACTGGAAATTCGTATGTTTTACCGTCCAGTTCGATTTTGGCAACCTCGCTCATGCTTTTAGCTTTTCTCGTTTTATCCCGCCTAAATTAACAAAGAAATTCTTTCAAAAAACAATGAATTCAGAATAATTTTGAAAAAATTGAACCTTCATCTATCATAGATTTTCTAAAGTGTAATCAAGCATCATGGTAAACAAATGATTTCGTGTATTTCCACCATATATTCCATGATTCCTATTGGGATATATAAATAAATCAAATTGTTTATTTGCGCGAACAAGAGCGTTGATCATTTCCATCGAGTTTTGGTAGTGTACATTGTCATCCCCAGAACCGTGAATAAGAAAATATTTTCCTTTTAGTAAATGAACGAAATTGATTGGTGAATTGTCGTCATATCCATTTTCATTTTCCTTAGGCGTGCGCATAAATCGCTCGGTGTAAATGTTATCATAATACCTCCAATTCGTAACTGGTGCGACAGAAATTCCCATTTTGAAGTAATCTGCACCTTTGGTCATGGCAAGTGACGTCATGAATCCACCAAAACTCCATCCTTGTATGCCGATGCGATTGGGGTCAACATATGGTAGCTTTTGAAGTTCTTTGGCGGTATTGATAAAATCTTCTGTTTCCAATTTTCCCAGCTGCATATAGGTTGATTTTTTAAATGCGGCTCCTCTGTACATCGTACCTCTCGGATCCACGGAAACAACGATGTATCCTTTTTGAGCAAGTAACTGATGATAGAGGTAATCGTTTCCATCCCATGAATCTGCAACCTCATTGTGTCCTGGACCACCATAAATAGTTACATAAACTGGATATTTTTGATTTGGATTGAAATTAACTGGTTTAATCATCCAACCATTTAGTATGGTATTTCCTGATTGAAATTTTACAAATTCTTTTTTTGACAAATTGTATCCTGAAAGGGTTGTTTTAAGTTTTTTATTATCTTCTAAAACAGAAATTTCATTGCCGAAATTGTCACACAATGTATAAATGGGTGGAGTATTAGCGTTAGAATAAGTTTTCACGAAATATTTCATGCCTGTCGTAAATTCAGCTTCGTTGTATCCAGTTTCAGAGGAGATAGCAGTTGTAACAGAGCCATCCATGTTGATTCGGTAAATACCTTTCGAAATAGCATCTTTCTGAGCCGCAGAGAAATAAATTTGACCTTCTTTTTCATCAATACCGTAAAATTCTATGACATCCCAATTTCCTTTAGTGATCTGTTCACTTTTACCATTAAAACTTAATTTGTAAATATGATTGAACCCGTCTGCCTCGCTTGTTCTCAAAATCGTATTTCCATCCGAAAGAATCAGCAGGTTATTATCTATTTCAACATAGCTGTCTGATTTTTCTTGAAAAAATACCTTGTGTGAGATTTTTTTACCCGTCAAGTCAATTAAGTGGTATTTCAAATCGTTCTGATGACGATTCAAGGTTTGTAGAATTAACTTATTCGAATTACCAGACCATTCAATTCTTGGTATGTACTCATATTCACCTAAATCTAATGGCGAAATTTTACCCGTTTTTACTGTCACAACATGGGCTGTAACTTTACTATTGTCTTCTCCAGCTTTCGGGTATTTATAGGAATAATTTTGTGGGTACAATTCACCATAATAAGTCAGATTAAATTCTTTGACCTCCTTTTCATTAAAACGAAGAAAGCCAATGTATTTGCTGTCTGGCGACCAGTCATATGCTTTTGTGATTGAAAATTCTTCTTCATATACCCAATCAGTTGTACCATTGATGACTTTGTTTCTTTTACCATCTTGGGTGAGCTTTTTCACCTTTCCAGATG
>JBKDKG010000009.1:0-6683 GCA_046345095.1 Flavobacteriia bacterium
CTAATGAGCTGCTCTTTTTTATTCTTTAAAACTACATTTTGGAGAACAAATACTCCTGCTCCACCTCCTGCAAGTCCTAATAATACTGAAATTAAATCCATTTAAATCAAATAATTAATTAAACAACTGCAAGCTGTCCGATAGAAAGAAAACAAGAAAAGAAAATCGATTAACTCAATGCGTCCAATTGTTTCGAAAGGTCATTGAGTTTCGCTTCAACATCAGAAAAATCGGGTGCAACCGGTGCTGATGAAGACGCTTGATTAGTGGATTTAGTAGACAACTGCAGAGCAGACATTGCTAGAAGGTCTTGCATATCCTTCACTGCATAATTCTCTTGGAGCATTTTGATAGCCTTGTTAATGTCATCTGCTGCTTTTAAAACGCGCTCCTGCTCCTCTTCATTTACAGTAAGAGGATAGGTTCTGCCACCAACATTGACTTTCAAGGATATTTTACCCATTCACTATTTTTTTAACTGACTAATGCAGTATTCGATTTCCTTAACCAGCTCATCAATCTCCTCGTCTTTCCTGTTTTTGGAAATTGGAGTTTCGACAACTTGATTTCTAGCCGCTTCTAACGCAATTTTCAACTCAGACATTTCAACATTCAACACTTTCTGTGTATCAGCCATGCCAGTCAATTGAGCTTTTAACGCAACATTTTCAGCCTCAAGAACAGTATTTTTTTCTCGCTCTTTGATCAATTGGCTATGTATCTCGATGCTTTTAGATCGGATTTTTTCAATGATCTGCTGAATTGTGTCTGTCATCAGTTACGACTTTACTACAAAGTTAGTATTGAAAAGTATATGCGCAACTATTTAGAACGAATCCCTGCAGATTTTTTTAAAAGATTTACTTTTGGTTGATGAAAAATTGCATTTTCAAATTATTTATTTCTTTTTTCTGGGCAGGTTTTTTATTTGCTCAACCTAAAAAAACCAATTTTCGTTCCCCTCTAAACATACCTTTAGAACTTGCCGCAAATTTTGGGGAAATTCGACCGGACCACTTCCATATGGGCGTTGACTTTAAAACAAATGGAAAAGAAGGGCTTCCAATTTTTTCAATTGAAAATGGTTTTGTTTCAAGGGTTAAGATTTCTCCCGATGGTTACGGAAAATCCGTTTACATAGATCACCCAAATGGTATCACAAGTGTTTATGCTCACTGTTCCATTCTAAAAGGAAAAATAGATTCATTAATTAAAGTTATACAGACGCAACAAGAAAATTTTGAAGTGGATATTTATTTTCGTGCCGATGACCTTCCCATTAAGCGGGGACAATTAATTGCACTTTCAGGAAATACGGGACATTCCTTCGCTCCTCACCTTCATTTTGAATTAAGGGATACTGAAACAGAAGATGCCCTGAATCCATTATCATATGGATTCGATTTAGCAGATCACAGAGCGCCAACGATTAATGCAATGAAGGTATATGCATTGTCAAAAGAAGGTTATTTACTACCCGGGAAATCAAAAAAAATTCCAGTACAGCGCGTCGGTAAAAATTATACGGTTTCAAACAATCTAATCAGTATTCCCGCTGAATTTTGCAGCCTAGAAGGAGGAATTGGTTTTGCCTTTGAAACTTCAGATCAATTGGATGGTGCGTCAAACAACTGTGGTATCTATCAATCCAAATTATTTGTGGACGGGAAAGAATTTTTTTCACAGCGCATGGATCGAATTTCATTTGATAATACACGCTATGTGAATGATCACGTTGATTATAGGGCTTACGCAGATAAAGGTCAAGAATTTCAGAAATCGTTCAGAACCAAACATAATCCACTCGGAATATATCCTCTAGATAAATCAGGTATACTCAAAGTCAAACCAGGTGACAGAAATAGTATAACTTTTTTAGTAAATGATGAAAAGGGTAATTCATCCACACTTTCCTTTGACTTAAAAATAGAGAAAGGAACAATTAATTCAGCTCTTCAAACTTTTGATTCAAAAAAGTTTTTTCTCCCTGATTCGGCCTATGAATTTCAAAATGAAAATATGGCAATCGCTGCCGATAAATTCACATTTTATCAACCCCTGCGTCATTCTATACTTATAACTAACTCTATTTCAATGAGTGATGCAAGAGAGCCTGTTCAATTACCTTTGAAAGTAAGAATGAAAATTCCGGAAAACGCAATTCGTAACACATACTATTTTATTGCATCCACAAATTCCAGAGGGAAAGAAAGTTCAATTGATGCGATGACCAATGCAGGATGGATCAATGGTGAAAAAAAATCAATGGGAAAATACAATTTAAGAATAGATAGTATTCCTCCTTCGGTGAGTCCCAGAAATTTTTCAATAGCCAATTGCAAAGGAAAAAATCAGCTTAGTTGGTCCGTACGAGAATTTCAAACTGAACTATTTGACTACGACATATACATAGATGGAGCCTGGTACGTACTTGAATTTGAGCGTAAAGGAAACTACCTGATTTTCAGTAAACCGGCAAACATAAAAGGGAAACATACTGTTCAACTAACTGTTACAGATAGTTGTGGAAACAAAACTGATTGGAAAGAAGTACTTGATTTTTAATCAATCTTCGTCATCATGTTCAACTTGATTATTTTGATTTGCAGCATTGTTTGATCGAATTTCGGTGTGTCGAATTTCACCCCCTGAAGTTCCTGTTTGCTTTCCAAGAATAATCAATAAAATGGCAAAAACGGCAGCTAGATAGCTAAGCAGCACATTGTATGACTTGTTTTTCCAACTCGACCATAAAGCAACTAATGAGAATGCCCCAAAAACATAGCTGAGCAGAGCAAAAAGTTCTGCAGCTTCTTCATGTTCATGAATTAGATTTTCAGTCACACCAGGAATATTTTCTACAATTTCTTCTGCTCCTTCACCTGAATTCATAGCTATTGCAGCGGTAATTGCTCCAATACTAAAAACAAAATAAGCAGTTCTTTTTACCATTTCAGACTTAAATCCGATTCCAACGGCCAAAACAATCAAGCCAACGATGGGAAAAATAATTGGCAAGTGATTAACTACTAAATGAAAATGTGCTCCGTTCATAATTTCTTCATTTTAAATGATCTTCTTTAACCTGCCATTGACACACCGATCAGTTTCCCGATACCGAATGTCACGGCTGCAGCTGCGAGTCCAAAGATAACTTGTCTAAATCCAGAAAACCAAACATTTCGTCCTGTAAAAAGGGTGATTGCTGCCCCTATTAAAAACAAACCAATCGCACTAAGTAGCGTGCTTAACACAATAGCCTGGTATCCAGAAAGAAACATGAACGGTAAAACAGGAATGATTGCTCCAATTGCAAATAGGAAGAAAGAAGACAACGCAGCCTCAATGGCCGAACCTTTTAATTCTTCAGCATTAATACCTAACTCTTCTTTAACCAAAACTTGGTGTGCTAAATTCTTATCTTTCATCAACTCATCCACTATTTTTATAGCTTGATCCTCAGGAATTCCTTTGGCCATGTAGATAAGCTTCAACTCTTTACGTTCACCCTCAGGATTGGTTTCCAGTTCATCCATCTCCAATTGCATCTGATTTTCATACAGCTCTTGTGAACTTTTAACGGAAATCCATTCGCCCAACGCCATTGACAACGCACCCGCTAACAAGCCTGCCATTCCCGCTAATAAAACACCTGTTTGAGCAACTGTAGCTCCCGCAATTCCCATTACCAAACTGAAATTTGAAACCAAACCATCATTGCCACCTAATACAGCCGCTCGAATGGCATTTCCTCCAACCGATCTATGTCTCTTTTCAAATCTGGACAATTGATTTCCCGCTATTCGCGTGTCATTATCCAATATTGAACGTAGAATTTTTACGTGTGAATCTTCATTTCCAACGACAGGCACTTTGTTTTTTCTCTTCTGAGAAACTACGGCATCGGCCAAACTTTTTTCCGTATCCATCAAAGCCCCCAGAACATAATCGTATCCAAAAATTTTGCCGATTCGATTAATTGTTTTTGCTCGCCACGACGGCTTACATATTTGAGTGGGATCGACCTTATTTTCTTTCGCAAACGCAATGGCGTGACTTAATTCTATTTCACTCATCTGTTCAAAAACATCTGCCAAGATTGGGTCCTCTTCGTTCTCAGATAATTTTTTGTAAAGAAACCAAGCATCTATTTCTATTTGAATATTCTTCATTGTCTTACCCTTATTTTCACCAAAGTTTCAATGTAGTGAGACCGTTACATGAGTTACAAGACAGTTAGCTTGAAACAAATATATTTTGTTTAAGCCATCGTGCTTGGCGTACCAAAATTCATTGGGGGCATTCCAGGATTTTCAGAGTCATCAATAACACCGAAATGTTGTTCATACTTCTGGACATTGTCAATCAATGCTCTCATAAAACGCTTTGCATTTTGAGGTGTCATTAAAACTCTTGTACGCACTTTTCCTTTCGGCATTCCTGGCATCATTTGAATAAAATCACATACTACCTCTGAAGGAGAATGAGTAATAATGCTAAAATTTGAATATACTCCCAATGCCACATCTTCACTTAATTCAATATTCAATTGGTTTTCGTCTTTGTTCTCCATTATAAAATACTTTTAAGCAACTAATTATAATACTATTTGGATAAAAAAAGGGAGCAACTATGCTGCTCCCTTTCAATTATGTTTAAGAATTAATTCTCTTCCAACATTTCTTCGTAAGCATCTTTAGAAGCAACTATCATTTTCTGAAAGTCTCTAACACCTGTTCCAGCAGGGATCAAGTGACCTACGATAACGTTCTCCTTTAAGCCTAACAAATGATCTTCCTTACCAGAAATTGCAGCCTCATTAAGTACTTTTGTAGTCTCCTGGAAGGATGCTGCAGAAATGAACGACTGAGTCTGTAAGGATGCTCTTGTAATACCTTGCAACAATGGTGTTGATGTTGCCGGTACCGCATCTCTTGCTTCAATCAATTGTTTATCAGATCTCTTTAATTGAGAGTTTTCATCTCTAAGTCGACGCGCCGATACAATCTGCCCGTTTTTCAAAGTAGTTGAATCACCCGCATCAATTACAACTTTCATTCCGAAAACCGCATCGTTTTCTTCCATGATATCAGCTTTATGAACTGACTGTCCTTCCAAGAATCTCGTATCACCAGCATCAACGATTTCAGCTTTAAGCATCATCTGACGAACGATAACCTCGAAGTGTTTATCGTTAATTTTCACACCCTGAAGTCGATATACTTCTTGGATTTCATTAACGATATATTCTTGAACTTTTGTTGGACCTTCGATATTCAAAATGTCATTTGGAGTTGTTGCTCCATCAGACAAAGGCTGTCCAGCGCGAACAAAGTCATTTTCTTGAACTAAGATATGCTTAGAAAGTGGTACCAAATACTTGCGAACCTCACCTGTTTTGGATGTGATTTGAATTTCACGGTTACCTCTTTTGATTTTACCATACTCTGCAATACCATCAATTTCAGCTACTACTGCTGGGTTTGAAGGATTACGTGCTTCGAAAAGTTCAGTTACACGCGGAAGACCTCCCGTAATATCACCTGTCTTACCAGATACTCTTGGTATTTTAACAAGAACTTCGCCTGCTTCAACTTTGTCACCTTCGTTTACGGAAATGTGAGCGTCTACCGGCAAAGAATATTCTCGAAGTACAGCTTTTGTTTTTGCATCAACAATGTGAATTGCAGGGTTTTTCTTTTTATCTCGCGATTCTGTAATCACTTTTTCTGTAAATCCAGTTTGCTCATCCACTTCTTCACGGAAAGTAACACCTTCAACAATGCTATCAAATACAATCTTACCAGTTACCTCAGAAACGATTACCGCATTATAAGGGTCCCATTTACAGATCACATCACCTTTCTTCACTTTCGTACTGTTATCAATAACCATTTCTGCTCCATAAGGAATATTAGCATTCATGACTACGATACCAGTCTTCTCATCTGTAATTTTCAATTCAGCAGAACGTCCAACTACAACAACTTTCACTGATCCATCAGCATTCTTCTTTTCGATAGTGCGAAGTTCATCAATTTCAAGTTTACCATTCGCTTTAGCTTTCATATCTGAAACGTCAGCAATGTTTGATGCAGTACCCCCAACGTGGAAGGTACGAAGTGTCAACTGAGTTCCTGGTTCACCAATCGATTGTGCAGCAATTACACCTACTGAATCACCATGTTGTGCAATTCTATGAGTTGCTAGATTTCGTCCGTAACATTTTGAACAAACTCCTCTTCTCATTTCACAAGTCAATACTGAACGAATCTCAACTTCTTCAATACCTGCCTTTTCAATAGCATGAGCAACATCTTCCGAAATCAACTCACCAGCTGAAACAATTAAATTGTCAGTTTCAGGTAAATAAACATCATGAACAGATGTTCTACCTAAAATTCTATCGTACAATGGTTCTACAACCTCATCATTTTTCTTTAATGCTGTTGCAACAATACCTCTTAAAGTACCACAATCATCGGCATTGATAACAACATCCTGAGCTACATCCACAAGACGACGTGTCAAGTAACCTGCATCTGCCGTTTTCAAGGCAGTATCTGCAAGACCTTTACGTGCACCGTGAGTAGAAATGAAATACTCTAAAACGGATAGTCCTTCACGGAAATTAGACTTAATTGGAAGTTCGATAATTTTACCAGATGGATTCGACATACAAC
>JBKDKG010000010.1:0-3336 GCA_046345095.1 Flavobacteriia bacterium
AGACTAACTCAAATCAGCCAATTTTACGAAAGCGAGGATCTGTTTCGGTCTAAGTGAACGTTGTTTCATATGAACTACATTTGACGTGCCCTTTGATCTTCATTGAAGAACTACTTGGTACCAAAAGCACATTCATCCCTCCACCAGAAGCTTTCCAATCCAAGTCCGCAACTGAATAATTTACTGAATCTCGGTTGTGAAAACCAAAAGCACTGAATTTTGATCCTCCATCGCTATTGAATGTCATTTTTCCGTATAAATCGGTGAAATTAAAAGGAAGTCCATTGCCTTCGTTTACAGTAGGATAGAGTGTATTTGACGTGTAATCCAATAAGCTGTGCTTCGCTGATAAAACATAAGATCCTGGGCTGATGCCATTTTCTTTCTTTTTACCCATAGGTCCCTCAAGTACAGCTTTCGCAAGGAAAGGCGAGGCAGACAATTTCCCTCCAAATTCTTTGCGGTTTCCGTCACGGTAAGAAATATCCATAATTGAAGAAATTCTTCCTCCGTAACGAGCATCGAATCCACCAGTGTAGATATCAACGTTTTTAACTAATTCTGTTTCAAAGATGGAGAAGAATCCAATAGAGTGAAATGGATTGTAAATGGTCATACCATCCAATAAGGTCTTGTTTTGAATGGGAGTTCCTCCACGTACATACAACTGACCACCTTGATCTCCCGTTGTAATTACACCAGGAGTCACGGAAAATGCACCAACAATATCATTTTCAGCACCTACAGATGGAATGCGTTCAAGGCCTTTTTTGTCCAATTTTATCTGTGAAACAAGTACCTCATTTTTTTTCTGCTTGCCTTCGGCAGTTACTGTAATGTCTTGAAATTCTTTGACTTTCGCTTTTTCTAATTCGATTTTAACATCAAAAATTCCTTTTGCAACTTTGATTTCGATGGACTGAATATATTCTACATATGCTGGGTTGTCAACTTTGATCAAATAACTACCCATATTGACTTTTGGAATGGAAAAGAACCCGTTAACGTCTGTTAATGCGCCTGCTACAAATGAACTATCTGCTTTTTTAAGGAGTTTTACTTTTTCAAATCCAATTGGTTCTCCATTTGATTTAGCATATATAAAACCTCTAACAGTGTGATCTTGAGCGCTAACGATACCAACAAATAAAAGATTGAGAAGGATTAGGTATATGTGTTTCATAGTTACTAGTTCATTAAGAAGTCCGAAGATAAAACTTTCTGACGATATGGTTTGCTTTTGCATTCAAAACTATTTGAACGGTAGCTGGTGTTGATTTATGTGCTTTTTTTCTTGAGGATGGCTTTTGCTTTCTCCCAATAAATGTCCATTTCTGTTAGCGACATGGATTCAATCTCCTGCTTTTCTTCTTGGATCAATTGTTCCATTAGTTGAAAGCGGTCTATGAATTTTTTGTTTGTTTTTGACAAGGCATTTTCAGGATTTATGTTCTTGAAGCGGGCGTAATTGATCAACGAAAACAGCACATCACCAAATTCCTCTTCCATTTCTTTGCTGTTTAGTTTGCTTTCCTCGTGAAATTCTTCCAATTCTTCTTTGACTTTATCCCAAACATCTTCGGGATTATCCCATTCAAATCCAATTCCTTTCACTTTTTCTTGAATTCGTGCAGCTTTAACCATGGATGGCAGTGACTTCGGAACTCCTTCAAGTACCGATTTTTTTCCTTCCTTCAGCTTCAATTTTTCCCAGTTCGCCTTGACCTCCTCTTCGGAATCGGCTTTTACATCGCCATAAATATGTGGATGTCGTGAAATTAACTTTTCACAAATGCCATTCAATACGGATGTGACATCGAAAGCACCTTTTTCATCGCCGATTTTGCAATAAAAGACCATGTGCAAAAAGAGATCGCCAATTTCTCCTTTGAGTGAATCTAAATCATTGTCAGTGATTGCATCGGCAAGTTCATAGGTTTCTTCAATGGTAAGATGGCGCAACGACTCAAGCGTTTGTTTTTGGTCCCAGGGGCATTTTTCACGAAGATCATCCATGATGTCTAATAATCGTTGAAAAGCTTGAAGTCGATTGTCCATTGTTTTTTTAATCAAAATTAGAATTTTTTCAAAGGTCGTTTTCATTTCACTAATTTTGTTGTCATGCGTCTGCTGCAATTATTCATTCTACTCACAATGACTGGTCAACTGTTTTCTCAAAGGAAAATGGAGTGGGGTATTGAGTACCGTCAAAAAATCGGCTTTTTAGCAGCCCACAGAGGGGGTATGGGGCATTTGCCAGAAGATCAAGCGTTGGCAGGGGAATTGACATGGTTTGTAAATACGAAAGGACGCAAACAATGGCATGCGCCAAGTTCGTATCCCACTTACGGAGTAACTGGATTTTTTGGATCTGTTGGAAACAATGAGATTTTAGGTCGATTTGGTGGGGCCTATGCTTTTATTGAATTTCCATTCATTGATTCAAAACATTACCAATTTAGTGGGAAGATTGGTTCCGGGTTAGGATATGCAGCCAAAGTATTTGACCAAGAAACAAATCCTAAAAATGTTGCGATGAGCACGCATGTCAATGCGATGATTTGTTTCGGGTTGAAAAGTCAATTTTTGTTTCGAAGAAATATATTTACGCTTGGTTTGGATATGACGCACTTTAGCAATGGTGCGACAAAAGTTCCCAATTTAGGGGTAAATCTTCCCTATTTTTCGATTGGTTACGGCAGGGTTATTCAAAAGGCAGAAAAAGACACGTTTCTTTTGCGTAATACAGTTCCATTTAAGAAATGGTTGTTTGGAATGACAGCAATAGGATCTGTGAAAGAAATTTTCCCTACAAATCGAAAGAAATACCCGGTTTTCGCTTTAAGTACTCATTTGCGTTATTTCTCGCGGCCTAAAGTTGGATTTGAGGCTGCATTTGATATCATTTCAAAGCAAGCTATTATGGGATATAAACCTGAAATAACAAAATCGCAATGGGATATTTTGCAGATGGGAGCATACATCGGTTATTTATTGCCGTTGGATCGCCTGCATTTTGTTCTAGGGATGGGGATGTATATCAAAGATAAGTACCAGCCTGAAGATTTTATGTATCACCGTGTTGGGATGCGGTATTACTTCCCGAATGGTTTAAATGCGCAGGTTGTTCTGAAATCCCATTGGGCCCGAGCAGATTACGTTGAGTGGGGGCTAGGGTATACGTTCAATTTTAAGAAACGATAATGAAGCAGCTGGTTGTTTATATTTTCATTCTTTCAATAGTAGCGGCCTGCAAAAAGCCAGAGGAACGAACATGCTTCAAGCGCACGGGTGAAATAGATTCACTCGAATTGACGCTTGGTTCGTTTGACAAGC
>JBKDKG010000011.1:0-4070 GCA_046345095.1 Flavobacteriia bacterium
TCATAAATCGTTCTGAATTTTTCACGTTCACTTTGCTGATCTTTCGAAAGCATTTTTTCTTGCGAACGAAGAATCTCATCCATGTCTCTGCGCATAAAGATGACTTTGTATTTATGCTGCGTATCAAGATAAATAGGAAGCGGAGCAACAATTTTAACTGCTTTTCCTTGTGCTTCATTCAAAAAACTATTGTCTTTGACAATTCCTTTCACTGCTTCCAATTCATAATATCCTTCTGGGTTGCTTATATCGCTCTCACGTTTTCCATCAGAAAGCACAGCGATTTCCGTTTTATCAATGATTTGCATCATCAAGGATGTACCAGATCGCGGAAGACCTGTTATAACTACTATTTCAGACATATTCTAAAAAAAAGAATGTCAAAGTTAAACAAAATAAGGGCTTGAGAAGAATAGCTTAATCAAATATACGAGAGGGCTAGCTGTTTTTTGCACTTCTAAATTTATCGATCGCATCTTCATCGTATGTGATAAACATGTTCGCCCAGATTATTTTTGAAAGCGCATAGATATACGGAGAAAGCAAAACAGTAGCGGTAACTATTACAAAAATCTGAAACCCAACAGAAACATTTGTAATAAAAAGATTGAACGAGGTCCACAGCGTAACAAAAATTGCTACCCCTATTGCATAGGCAATATACATGGCACCATAATAAAAACCGGGTTCTTTACTATATTTCAAGCCACAGCAATCACAATTTTCATGGATATCACCCATTTTCGATAAATCATATGGATGAGAAACAAAAAATGCTCCTTCTTGACATTGAGGACATTTCATTTTAGAAATACTATAGAGTTTTGAACCTTTAGAAAACATTAGCTAACCCATTTTAGCTACAAATTTAACAGACACAAAAGTCAGAAAAAAGAACTTTTGTCATGTTCTCAGAAATTTATTATTTTTATAAATCAATGCTAAACTCACATGAATGATTAAGAACTACTTACTATTGCTTATTCCACTTGCTTCTCTTCAAGTTTATTCGCAATGCACAACCACAAACGCTACCTCATGTGTCTGCGAAGACGGATCATCTGATTGTCTACTCTTACCTGATATCACTGCTTCATGGAAAGGAATTAGCAATGGTGGTTTTACAGAATATCCTCAAACTGGGGCAGGCACCAATTATAATGGTCAAGGTCCCGATGATGGTCGACTGCGCGTTACCGGAACAACTCCAAATATTGGGCATGGCTCATTCACTGTAAGGGGCCAAGACGATAATGGAAACCGAACATTTCTATGCGGAAATGACACCGTTTTTAATGTAGCTTCTACTGGTTCTTTTACTTGTCCTAATGGTTATCTTAACCCAAAACAACTTATAACTCAAAGGATTTACCACAAATCTGGCAATGCAATGAGTTATACTGATCGATATGCTGGTAGTGTCACATACCACCCTTCTCATGGACACAACCATGTGGATGATTGGGCGGTTATGACTTTACGTATTCAGACTGCCGATCCAAACCCTTTAAACTGGCCAATTGTTGGATCAGGCGCAAAGATTGGTTTTTGTTTAATGGACTTTGGTCCTTGTGGAAGTCCTGGAAGCACTTATGACGGTGATTGCAGAGATAATAGCACAGTATATTTGGGGGGAAATACTCTGCATAATAGCGATTTTCCTAATTGGAATCTTGGAGGTGGGAACTACAATTGTTCCATGATTGAGCAAGGTATTTCTTCAGGATGGTTGGATGTTTATGGTAAACATTTGGATGGAATGTGGATAAACATCCCACCAAACACCTGTAATGGCGATTATTATATCGTTTTGGAAGCTGATAAAAACAATATTTTCTTAGAAGAAAATGACTCCAATAACTTCACCGCAGTTCCAGTCACATTAACACAGCAAAGTCCTGCAGGATCAGGTGCAATTCCAACAATTTCTTCCAACAACTCTCACAATCTTTGTTCTGGCGAAGCAATTACTTTAACAGCCACGGCTGGAACAAGTTTTACTTGGTCTACAGGTGAAACAACACAATCAATCACGGTTGACCAACCGGGTTCATACACATGTGTTGTAATAAATCATTGTGGTACGAATACCTCTGAACCGTTTGTTGTAAATACTGTTGCTCCAACTGCCCCTGCGGCGATTGGCGATACAGTTTGTATTTCAGGAAGTATGGATTTATCCGCAACTGCAACGGGAACTGTTTCTTGGTTCGATGATCAAGGCATTCTTGTTGGAACAGGAAACAATTTCACAACACCTAATCTAACTGCAACAACGACTTATTACGTTCAAAATCAAGATTCATACAATGATTCATTGAACTCCGAGCCCTATTCAAATGGTATTGGTGGCGGAGGATATGTCTCTTCAGATCAATATGAAATATTCAATAGTATTGTGCCTTTCACTTTGAAATCAGCATTGATTTATTCACAATCGGCAGGGAATATCACTGTCCAACTGCAGGATAAAAACGCGAGTGTTTTAGCAACTACGACCATTGCTGTTCCCGCTGGACAAAGTCGGGTAGATTTAAATTTCTCAGTACCTATTGATTCGAATTTAAGATTAGTTGGTAAAAATATTGGTACAACTGGTTTATACAGAAATAACAACAGTGCAACTTATCCCTATGATCTACCGGGAATTCTAAGTATAACCGGAGCTTCTGCGGGGGCGTCCTATTACTACTACTTCTACGATTGGGAAATTCTGACAGCAAACAGCACTTGTGCAAGCGAAATGGTGCCTGTTCAAGCAGTTGTTCAAAGTTGTGCTGGCATTGGAGAGAATATTTCCTTCCAACGTTCTTTAAAGGTGGCTCCAAATCCCAATAATGGTCAATTTTCCGTGCAATTTACTACGGATTATGCCGGAACGGTGCAGGTTGAACTTCTAAACCTTCTTGGACAAAAAGTTCATACTGAATCCTTCAATCATTCGGAAGGATTGAATTCATTCAAAGTCGATAAGAAATCAATTTCAAAAGGAGTTTACTTATTTAATGTATTCTTTGAAGGAAAAAATTATACTACGCGTGTAGTGGTAGAATAGAATGAATTTCTTTTTCAAATATATCTTACTTCCGCTGTTTTCATGCAGCGGAAGTTTTTTTTTCGCTCAAATAACTTCTGAATGGACAACGTTCGATGAATCGAATTCATTCCTACCCAACAACACCATTCAATGCCTAAAAGTCGACCGTCAAAATAATTTATGGATTGGCACAGATTGGGGACTTGCCAAATTGGAAGGAGACAATTGGTCTATCTACAATACGAGTAATTCCGGATTAACGGATAATAGCATACGTGCCATAGATGTAGATGCTGAAAATACGATCTGGGTAGGCACAACACTTGGTGGATTATTCAATTTCGACGGAACCAACTGGACACAATTTAACACTTCCAACTCTGGTATTCCCACAAATTTTGTTCGTTCAATAAAAGTAGATTCGTTGAACAATAAATGGGTTGGAACCGTTGAGGGATTGGCAAAATTCGATGGGAATTCTTGGCAAACATGGACAATTGCAAATGCTAGCATTTTATCCAATAACATTACAAGTATTGCTGAAGGCAAAAATCACATGATGCACATTGGAACTATCAATGGTGGTCTTCTATACGTGCAGAATAATCTACTTACAAATTACACGTTGCTTGACAATAGCGTACCGGATAACTCGAGCATAACGGTTCAAGTTGACAAGCTGGGCAAACCATGGTATGCTTCTACCGCTCAAGGTTTGTTTACAGATGTTGGCAATCAAATTTGGATGGTTTTTAATGTGTCTAATTCAGGAATTCCTTCCAATAGTCTAACGACAATGAAGCTTGACCTAGATCAAAACTTTTATATTGGTACTCATTTAAACGGATTAGCTATTCGAACTAAAATGAACGAATGGCGAAATTATACAACAGATAACTCCTCCCTGCCTGAAAACCACATTCTTTCCCTAGAAAAAGACTCTTCTGGCTATATTTGGATTGGGAGCTACTCTAAAGGACTAGTGCGACTGCATGAAAGTGCGCTTGGAATAACATCTCAATCCTCACCCGAA
>JBKDKG010000012.1:0-2593 GCA_046345095.1 Flavobacteriia bacterium
TCCTCGAGCAGAGATTCGATCGTGGTCATTTACTTCAGCAATTTCAGGCAGAAAAGCATTGTAAAAAACCAAACTATTCCAGTAACCTATACTTCCCAGAAAAACTGAAAACATACCTAGTTCTATTTTGGCAGGGTTGAAAAAGTAGAGCGACATACACGAAAAAGCGCCCAAATAACAGAAAAATCGCAAAAATTTCTTTTTACTTCCGGTATAATCAGCTACACCTGATAGTAAAGGTGAAAGAAATGAAACAACTAAAAATGATGCAGACAGCGTAAACGAAAACAAAACTGATGAAGACAATTTCATCCCGAAAAAATCGACCATAATTGGTTGACCCTCTGGCAAGTCTTTTACATCTTTCCCAATTGAACGTGCATATTCAAGTTTTGTCTGAATATCAAAAAAAATTGGGAAAATAGCTGAGGAAATAACCAAATTATAAACTGAATTTGCCCAGTCATAAAAAACCCAACCTCGTATAATTCGCTTATCCCCTTTTTCCATCTATCAATGGGTTAAAACACCATTCGCATAATCCTGAAGGTATAAAAATCCTTCCGTTAACATTCCATTCTTTGTTTCTGTTGCTCTTCCAATAATATTATATGGATCTTCCTTCAACAAACATGGCAATACAAGTCGCATTAATTCATTACCAAAATCTTCGGACGCATCTTTCGGTAATTCACATGGTAGATTATCGACGGCCATCACAGCGATTGCACTTGGTTTTCTAAAATCAACCTCCTGCTCCGTTTGCGGATCATAACCATAAATTGGATCTGAAATTTTACTCGCCCTGATCGTTGAAGCAATTGGACCATCTGTATCACAAGAAATATCCGCAATAACAGACAATCTCAAATCCTTTCTTTTCAAATCTTCATTTGTGACAATAAATGGCGATCTACTGCTCCAAAAGTGACAAGGGATGTACATATCAGCCTGATTCAAAAAGCGATCAAAAGTTGATTTATACAATTCGGGATTGGCATAAAAATCAGCTTTATCAAATGTCCTCCCATCCAACCTTGCGTAATAATCTTCAACTTCCAGTTGGGTAAACACAGGATGATTAAATTTCCCAGCGGTAAATTCTTCAGGTGTCAACTCAGTTATTGGCAGTAAATCTATAATTTCTCTTGCTCCATGTCCTACCCGACCGAAACCTGTAAGCACAATCCGTGTATCATTCGGTAGCGAAATTTTCTTCATCTCCGCTTCCATTTCTTTCCGATCATGACATTGATTCGCAGGTTTCAATTCATAAAGTCCTTTTTTTAATCCATAGGTTAAAAACGCATTATATGTTCCTACAATTCCTGCATACCTTCCAAATCCAATGATCCGTTTATTGTGTTTGTCCTTAATCAATTCATAGTCGATCATTTCGATATTTTTATCAATCAAGGCACGCATTAACTTTTGATTGTGCGCTTGTTTTTTGATTGTATGCGAAAAGAACATGAATTTCTTGTTCGGTATCAAATCTTGAATATTAACTTCTTTGACACCCAAGATCAAATCACAGTCAGAAAGATCTTCATTTAATTGAATACCCTGCTCAGTGTATTCCTCATCTTTGAAGGCTCTTATGGGACTTGGTTGAACAATAATTTCCAAATCAGGGTACAAGACTTTCAATGCCTGACATTGCTTTGGTGTTAATGGCACTCTTTTATCTGGCGGCACCTTTCCCTCACGAATCAATCCAATCTTCATCTAACTAATAAATTATGTGAGTGGTTGTTTTAATAAATAAGCATCTACAAATTCACGCACACATCCTTCTCCGCCTTTTTTGGTTAGAATAATGTCTACATGTGTTTTTACGACTGCAACAGCATCACTCGGACAAGCTGAAAAACCAATCTTTCGAATGACATCAAGATCATTGATATCATCTCCAATTATTGCTACATTTTCCAGACCTATTCCCAGATCGGCGCAATGCTTTGTTAATACATCTATTTTAGGTTCTCTTCCTACATGGCAAAACTGTATCCCAAGCAACTCGGCTCTAGCCTTGACCATCTCAGCTTTATAACCAGAAGAAATTATGGCAAGCTGAAAATTATTTTTCACTAAATGTTGAATTGCCATTCCATCCTTTGCATTGTATTTCTTGATCTGATCGCCGTTTTCAGTATAGTACATTCCAGCGTCAGTCATAACACCATCAACATCAAGGACAAGTAATTTAATTTTATCCAACTTTTTGCCAAAGAGATCATTTCTAAACATCGGTTTAAAAAGAAGGGACATCATATCGATATCATATTCTTCACAAACAGCCTCCAAATCAAAAATGGTCAATTCACTCACATTGTCAGCATCTAAATCGTCTAAAAATCCATTGAAATCGATTCCATTTTTAGCACAAAGTCCTTTGATATTTTGCTCCAAATACATTTTACACCATTTTATATCCTACACTTTCGGCAACTGGCCGCAGTGAATTAAGTAGTTGGCGAAATTGGTCATGATTCAACTGTTGAGAGGCATCCGATTTTGCCACACTTGGATCTGGATGCGCTTCAATCAGTAATCCGTCTATTCCCATAGCTACGCACGCTCGCGCTAATGA
>JBKDKG010000013.1:0-6392 GCA_046345095.1 Flavobacteriia bacterium
AAAAGAAGAAAAGGTTACAAAAAGAAAAATGGTCACCGTCAAAGTTTTACGGCGATTACTATCAAGGACATTAAAGCTTAATAACATTTTCAGTTCGCTGAAACAAAAACTTAAATACCATGGCACACAAAAAAGGAGTCGGTAGTTCGAAAAACGGTCGTGAGTCTCAAAGCAAGAGATTAGGAGTTAAGATTTTTGGTGGTCAAGCTGCTGTAGCGGGAAATATCATCATTCGTCAAAGAGGAACTCAACACCACCCAGGACAGAATGTTGGAATTGGAAAAGACCACACAATCTATGCATTGGTTGACGGTCAAGTTGAATTCCGTAAGAAAAAAGACAACCGTTCATTTGTATCTGTAGTTCCTTTTGAAGCAGCAGAAGCATAAGAATTAGTCAACATAACTTTTAGAAGGTGAGCATGAAATGTTCACCTTTTTTTATGTCTTTGGTTAAGACTTTTATTGATACCTGAAACTCTGCTATAATTTTCCTAAATTCGCACGTCAAAAATTAGAATAGATGCTTGAAATAACAAGGATTAGAACAGACAAAGACTCCATTATTGAAGGACTTAAAAAGCGTAATATCGACGCTACTGAAACTATTGAGAAAATAATTTCTACGGATCTTAACTGGAGAAATAACAAAACAGAACTTGAGGGAATAGCGGCTGAACTCAATCAATTAGCAAAAGAGATTGGGGAGCTTTTTAAGCAAGGGAAACAACAAGAAGCGAATGATGCTAAAAACAAAACAGCCTCACTTAAGGCAACTGAGTCTGAATTGAAATCAGCTGTCGATCAACTTGAAAAAGATTTAACACAGTTACTTTATACCCTGCCTAATGTTCCAAACGAACTTGTAAAAGCAGGCAAGGATGAAAAAGACAACGAAATCGTTTTTGAATCTGGAACGAAAAGAGATTATTCGTTTCAACCTCTTCCTCATTGGGATTTGGCAAAAAAATATGACCTCATCGATTTTGAACTTGGAGTCAAAGTAACAGGGGCAGGATTTCCATTTTACAGGGGTAAAGGTGCTAAATTACAACGCGCTCTTATTTCGTTTTTCCTAGAAGAAGCTGAAAAAGCAGGTTACGAAGAATTTATTCCACCACTTGTAGTAAATGAAGCTTCTGGTTATGGTACGGGCCAACTTCCTGACAAAGAAGGTCAAATGTATTATTGTCCTGAAGATGATTTTTATTTGATTCCAACGGCGGAGGTGCCCTTAACGAATATTTACAGGGATGTAATTTTACCTTCCGATGATTTCTCTATCAAGCTTACAGGATATACCCCGTGTTTCAGAAGAGAGGCGGGTTCTTATGGAAAAGATGTGCGAGGACTTAATCGTTTGCATCAATTCGACAAGGTTGAAATCGTTCGAATTGAGCATCCAAACAATACTGCAAAGGCATTGGAAGAAATGATTGAGCATGTAAAAGGACTTCTAGAAAAACTTGGTCTTCAATACCGCATTCTAAGATTGTGTGGAGGAGATACCGGTTTTGCTTCAGCCATGACCTACGATTTTGAAGTTTATTCTGCGGCACAGGAGAAATGGCTCGAAGTAAGTTCCTGCTCTCGCTTTGATACTTTTCAAGCGAATCGTTTGAAGCTTCGTTTCAAAACACATGACAAGAAAAATCAACTTTGTCACACCCTCAATGGTTCCGCTCTTGCACTACCGAGAATTGTTGCTGCCTTGCTAGAGAATCATCAAACAGCAGAAGGAATTGTTGTTCCCGAAGCACTAAGAAAATTTACTGGTTTTGATACCATCAATTAATTCAACCGCCCTCGGGCGGTTTTTTTTTGTTAAAAATCACTAACTAATTACCTACTCTGCGTTATTGTTTCAAAGTATTTCTATATTTAAATTTATGTTAAACAAAGCACTTATTCTTTTTGGAATTCTCTTTATTACTCTTGTCTCTTGCACCGATTTCGACCGTCAAGAGCAATTAAAGCAGATTGCCAATTTGCAGCAATCTGTTGACAGTTTGCAAAAAAATCTTGAATCAAATCGAATCGATACTTTAGCCGGTTTGAGAACTGCGCTAATGAATTTAGAGTTGCGACTAAGAAATAATTATTCTGCTGATACCATCAATTTAGAATTGGGCAAAACAATGGCTCAATATAAAACAGTGAAAAAGTTTTTTGTTGCAGAAAAAGAGGAAGGTGTTGAAAATGAAAGTTTAAACAGTCAAACATTGGGAGCCGCCTATCTAGTGATTAAAAATGGACTGTTGCAAGAGAAAAAAACATTAAGCTTACTAAAGTCAGATATTGAAAATGGGAATGGCGAACGAAATAAATACAATGAATTTATTCAATTCGAACGCAATAAAGTAAAACAATTGACCATTCTATTGGAAGACTATAAAAAACACAAAGAAAAGGTATTAAAAATGTTTTTTGATGTGTACAATAAATTAGACCCTTTTGTGAAGTCATTGGAGAAAAAAAATGCTTCCAAATCAAAGAATAAGTGAAACATCTTCTTGCCATATTGCTCCTTCTGCTTACTTCCTTTGGTTTTGCTCAAGGTGAGACAGATCAGCAATTGGCGCAATACTATTATTCAAATGGGGATTTTGAAAAAGCCGAGATGTATTACGAACGACTTTTCGCAAAAGAACCTTCAAAAATTAACTTTAATCGATTTTATGATTGTTTGATTCAAACCAAAAAATTCAAGGATGCTGAAAAACTAATCAAAAAACAAATTAGCTATAATAAATCAGACCAAGAATACAAAGTGATGCTTGCAGTTTTACACGAAGAAAACCAAGAGCTAGATAAAGCACAAAAGATTTACGATGACCTTATTGAAAACTTGGAAGTTGATCCAAATCAAATCATTGGACTCTACACTATTTTCAAATCGAAAAATCGAACTGATTTAGCCTTTTTAGCCTTGGAAAAAGGCAGGAAGATCTTGAAAGATAGCTATCCCTTAAATTTCCAGTTTGCTGAAATGTACAGCGCCAAAGGTCAAACGGATAAAATGATCAATGAATACCTTGATCTTCTTGACCTCAACAGTGGATATTCATCTTCTATTCAAACGGTACTTTCTCGTCAAATAGATTTTTCAAATGAAAGCTCAACAGAATACAATCAACTAAAGAGTGAACTATTGGCCCGCATTCAAAAGAAGCCCAATGAAGTAGCCTATTCAGAAATGTTGATTTGGTTATTTATTCAAAAAAAGAACTTTAATGGAGCCCTTTTACAAGTAGAGGCATTGGATAAAAGACTTGAAGAACAAGGAAGGCGTGTTTTTGAACTTGGTAAAATGTGCGTTGAGAACAAAGAATACGAAACAGCTCGAAAAGCATTCAAATACGTTACTCTGCTCGGTGAAGAAAAACTGTACTACTATCAAGCTGAGAATTCATTGCTTAATACACGTTTTTTAGAAATCACATCGAACAGAAGCTACACACCTGAGGAACTTACAAATGCAATTACTGAATACCAAACTACTATAAATCGGGTTGGTAAGAAAAAGTCATCATTATCACTCATCATTGAGCTTAGTCATATATTAGCATTTTATGGAAATCGCTCTGAAGAGGCCATGGATAATTTAAATGAGGCACTTTTATTTCCTGGTCTAACAGATATGCAACGGTCAGAAATAAAAATGCAATTAGCTGATATCCATGTGCTTCACGGAGATATTTGGGAGGCCTCATTGCTATATATGCAAATAGAATCTGATTTTAAATTCGAACCGATTGGGCATGAAGCTAAATTCAAAAATGCACGTATCTTCTATTATGATGGTGAATTTGATTTCGCACAATCTCAGCTAAGTGTCTTGAAAGAATCTACTTCGAAGTTAATCGCCAATGATGCATTACAACTTTCACTGATGATCACTGATAATTATGGACTCGATAGCAATTACAGAGCTATGGTATGGTTTTCGAAAGGGGATTTATTGATAGAACAGCACCGTTTCAATGAAGCTTTTCTGTTGTTTGATTCCCTGTCAAAAGAGTTTCCCTACCATAGTCTTGCAGACGAAATATTATTCAAGAAAGCCAAAGCAATGGAACTTCAAGGACGTTGGGAAGAAGCAGTTCCATTTCTCGAGGAGCTGCTTAAATACCATGGAGAAGATATTCTTGCTGATGACGCATTGTTTGAACTTGGTGATTTATATGAGAATCATTTGAACAATAAAGAAAAGGCTGCAGACTATTACAAAACAATCTTATTTGACTTCAAAGGAAGTTTGCATGCAATTGAATCGAGAAAACGGTTTAGAGCCATTCGAGGAGATGCTTCGGTTATTGAAGACGGTGAACTTTAAAATAATTGAACCAAATACAAGGCTGTTTGTTATAGTTCTATGAAATTTTTGCTGTCTTGTTTCTTACTTCTGAGTGCTTTGTCTGCCTGTTCACAGACGCCGTCGGAAAATAAAAAAATTAAAAAACCTACATTTTCTGAGGACACATTACAAACTGCGTATTTCGCTGCGGGCTGTTTTTGGTGCGTCGAAGCGATATTCGAATCAATTGATGGAGTGCAAGAAGTTGTTTCAGGTTATTCGGGAGGAAAAGAGGAAAACCCAACGTATGAATTAATTTGCACCGGTAGAACAAAACATGCTGAAACAGTGAAAATTATTTACGACCAAGAACAAGTCCCATACGACACGTTGTTAGTTGCATTTTTTAATTCTCATGATCCATCGACATTAAACAGTCAGGGACCGGATTTTGGCCCACAATATCGCTCTGTAATTTTCTTTCAAAATGAGCAAGAAAAATTAAAAGCAGAAAATTACATAAAGAAACTTTTGGCTGAAAAAATATTCCCAAAAATCACAACTGAGTTAACACCTCTAACCGCTTTTTACGAGGCTGAAATTTACCACCAGGACTACGAAAAGAACAATCCTGACAATCCTTACATTCAAAGAGTTTCAATACCTAGATTGACAAAATTCAAAACGACATTTAAAGGGAAATTAAAAGACTAAAAATCTCCTTGGTCAGTATTTAATTTTAACTCCATTACAACGTAGGCAACCTTTTATTTCGTAAATTCGTTTACAATTCTGTAAAGAAGAAATAAACTAACCGTTTCTGCTGCATGAAAACTATTAAACCAACCATCGTAGGTAAAACCTGCCTGCATCTTTCTGTTTATATTGTGCTCATTTTTAGTTCTTTAGCGAATGCTCAAACACCTAAAGACAACAAACAATTTCAAGAGCGTTCAATTGATACTTCTCGGACTGTCACCCAAAAAAGCACTCCGACGAAACTAACGTTGGAACAACAAAATCCTGCTCAAAATAATACCGAATATCCAATTACCTATTCTAAAAAATCAGGCGAAGAGCAAATAGTTTTAGATCAATTATATTATGAAAAAGAATTGATTCGCATTGATCAGCATATAAAAGCAATTGACGGCAAAATAGATTTCGTGAATTCCAAACCGGAAGAAAAATCAAAAGCACAAGCATCTGGGTGGTTTGAAAATATGACTGCTAATCGGTCAAAATTAATTGAAGACCGTGAAGCTACCTTGAAAAAAATCGAGTCATTCAAAGATTAATTCATCATCTATGAAAAATTTATTGTTCTGTTTTTTATTTTTAAATGGATTTATTCATGCTCAAATTGGTGGAACAACGTGCCAACAAATGCAGCCTATTTGTACTGATGCAGGGGTCCAATTTACAGCTAACTCTGGTGGGTCAGATGTAACTGTTTCTGAACCAGGAAATGACTACGGATGCTTAGGCTATTCACCAAATCCTTCTTGGTATTACATTGAAGTTGCAACTGCAGGAGATATTATCATGAGTCTTTCTGCGGGCACAGACATTGACTTTATTATTTGGGGGCCATTCGCAAATTTGGCTGCCGCACAAGTGCAATGTGGGACATATTCAAATATTGTTACTGATACCGGATGTTCTTACTTTCTAGGAATCCCTACAGGATGTGATGCATATGGATGCAGCTACTCTACTTCGAACACTGAAACACCAGGGATTCCAAATGCTCAAGTAGGGCAAGTTTATGTAATGCTCATTACAAACTACGCTAATAATGTTCAAGATATTACCCTGACTCAAACCGGCGGATCAGGAGCCACTGATTGTACAATTGTGAATCCTCCAACAGTATGCTCAATTACCAACTTCACAGCTACAATTGGCGCATGTGTCCCTGCAACAGGAAACTATACTGTTAATGGTACTGTTCAATTTTCAAATCCACCAAGCACTGGTAATTTAATTGTTCAGGACTGCACCGGAGCGACACATATTGCTGCAAGCGCTCCATTTTCAGCATCCGGCTCAGTCAATTACTCCTTCGATCTTCCAGCTAATGGATCCGCATGCAG
>JBKDKG010000014.1:0-5558 GCA_046345095.1 Flavobacteriia bacterium
ACAGACGAAGATTAGTATTGGCTGCCTTGAATGAAATGGAAGGAGTGCGAGCGAATGTTCCAGTAGGTGCATTTTATGTTTTCCCTGATGTTGCTTCATTCTTTGGTAAGTCATACAATGGGACTGTAGTAAAGGATGCGAATGATTTGTGTTTGTACCTTTTGGCGGAGGCTTTAGTAGCATTGGTTTCTGGAGATGCTTTTGGTGATCCTAATTGCATTCGCATTTCATATGCAGCGTCTGAAGATACATTAACAGAAGCGATGAAACGCATTAAAATTGCTTTAGAAAAATTGAATTAATGTCTGAAGTTCAACAACTTTTCGAACGATTTCACGGTAAGAAAATACTTGTAATTGGCGATGTCATGATCGATGCTTATGTTCGCGGGAAGGTCAATCGCGTGAGCCCGGAGGCACCGGTACCTATTGTTAGCCTCGAAAAACAAGAAGATCGTTTGGGTGGAGCAGCAAATGTTGCCGTAAACTTAGTAGCGCTTGGTGCAGCTCCAATCATTTGTTCTGTTGTTGGAAATGATAAGCAAGCCAATGATTTAAAAGAATTGTTGCACTCGTCAGGAATTTCTTCAGATGGTTTGATTTATAGCGCTACTCGTCAAACCACAGTCAAAACACGCGTCATAGGCAACAATCAACAATTATTGAGGATTGATTCTGAGCAAACGAATCCGATTTCAAATATTGAAGAAGATGAAGTGCTTTTAAAAATTAAAGATTTACTCGAATCGGGAATTGATGGGATTATTTTTGAGGATTATAACAAAGGCGTACTTACACCTGCTGTAATTGAAGAAGTTATTATCCAAGCTAATGCAGCCAATGTGATAACAGCCGTTGATCCCAAAAAAGAAAATTTCCTAGCTTACAAAGCGGTATCTTTATTTAAACCCAATTTGAAAGAACTGCGGGAAGGACTCAATCTAAATTTTTCATTTTCGCCCAATAATAAATTGGATTTTGAAAAGGCGGTGCTTGAACTCGAAAAGCAATTAGAGAATCGTATTTCTTTTGTAACGCTTTCTGAACATGGTGTTTTCATTAAGGAAGATCAAAAAAATCATTATGCTGCAGCACATCTTAGAAACATAGCAGATGTCAGTGGAGCAGGAGATACGGTGATTGCAGTTGCCACTTTGTGCTTAATCTGTGGTGCAAAGCTGGAACTAGTTGCTGAACTTGCTAATATTGCTGGTGGACTGGTTTGTGAAAAGAGTGGGGTAGTTTCGATTGATCGTGAGCAACTCATTCATGAAGCAAAAAGACTCATAAATTAACTCATATTTAGTAGGATGTCTGAAGAAAAAAAGGTCGTTAAACCATATGGTAATGATGATCGGTCAAAGAAAGAAGAGGTTGCAGAAATGTTCAATAATATTTCGGGTAAATATGATTTTTTAAATCATTTTCTTTCGCTCGGAATTGATAAAATTTGGCGTAAAAAAGCGGTTGAACTTTTGAAAGAAATAAAGCCAAATCGCATTCTTGATTTAGCTACTGGTACAGGAGACTTTGCTATCGAAAGTTTACGTTTGAAACCGCAAGAAATTGTAGGGATGGATATTTCTGAAGGAATGCTCGAGGTTGGCCGACAAAAAATGAAAAAGAGAGGTTTCGATAACATCATTTCCATGCGTTTAGGTGATTCCGAAGCCCTTCCTTTTGAAGATGATTATTTTGATGCACTCACAGTTGGATTTGGTGTTCGTAATTACGAAAACTTGGATAAAGGTTTGTCAGAAATGCTTAGAGTTGTGCGCCCGGGTGGTAAATTGGTAATCTTAGAATTTTCGAAACCAAAGCGATTCCCTGTTAAACAATATTATGCTTTTCATTCAAAATACATCATTCCTTTTTTTGGTAAGCGTATTTCAAAAGATGAAAAGGCATATGCCTATTTGCCCGATTCAGTAGCTGCATTTCCGGAAGGTAAAGATTTTGAAAACATTCTTGTTCGATTGGGTTACAAAGAAGTAAAAGCAAAATTAGTTGCTGGAGGAATTGCTACAATCTATTCAGGTTTGAAATAAGAATTACCATTTGAAGAAGCAATATTCAATAGCGAAACACGTTAAGAATGTGATGAATAAGTTAATATTGCTCTGCATTTTATTTGTAGCATCTACGTTGTTTGCGCAAAAGGAAAAGCCTCAAAATTACCGTCGATTTGATGAACGATCACTCCACTTTGGATTTATGCTCGGATTCAATTCAGCCAATTTTACAGCTTATCCTGTAATTGATGCCTATGAAAAATATGGCTTAAAATCATTGGTTGCAAAATCACAACCAGGTGGACAGGTAGGAATAGTATCAACATTGAAATTGGGAACACCTGTCGTTCGGTTGAGACTTATGCCTACACTTTCATTTCAAGAGAGAGTTTTGCAATATACTTTTCAAAATCCGGATCCGACAGATGAGAAAGATATTTACAGTGAAGAGAGGATCAATTCAACCAATATTGATGTGCCTTTAATGTTTCAATTCAGAACCTTGAGGTACAATAATTTTGCATCCTATTTATTGCTTGGAGGTCAATATACCATTGATTTACAGTCACAAGAAGATGCTTCTCAAAATTTCATTGACCCATTCATTAAAATCAAGAAGAGTGATTATTTTGGACAAGTAGGTGGTGGTGTTGAATTTTTCGCGCCATACTTTAAGTTTGGAATTGAATTGAAATATGCACGTGGATTAACGAATGCATTTATTCAGGATTTAACTCCTGTTTCCAAACCGATTGACCGTCTTTACAACAGTACGTGGTGGGTCTCCTTTATTTTTGAAGGATAATGAGTAGCACAGTTCAATTTCAATTAACACCGGAAAAGGTGAATGATTACGACTTCTTAAAACAAAGAATTCGACAGGAATTGGATTTGAAAGATGATGACTTCACATTTAGTTGGAAAAGAAGAAGCATTGATGCGAGAAAAAGACAAATTTTTTACAATGCAACATTTGAAGTTTATCTGAATGGCGAATTGCCTCAAAATGACATAGCTTTTATTGGTCAATATGTGCATGATTCTAAAGAAGTCGTGATTATTGGTGCAGGACCAGCCGGTTTATTTGCTGCCTTGCGATGCATTGAAAACGGACTTAAGCCAATTGTTTATGAGCGGGGAAAGGATGTTCGCGAGCGAAGAAGAGATTTAGCGAAATTAAATAAGGAATCTATCGTTGATGCGGATTCAAATTATTGTTTTGGTGAAGGAGGTGCAGGTACTTATTCAGATGGCAAGCTTTATACGCGGTCAAAAAAAAGAGGCGATATAGAGAAAGCACTAAAAATGTTTGTCGAATTTGGTGCAAGCGCAGATATTTTAGTAGATGCTCATCCACACATTGGAACAAATAAATTACCTCAGATTATTGTTTCGATGCGTGAAAAAATAATTGCGTGTGGGGGAGAAGTTCATTTTCAAAAGCGACTGACAGATTTAAAGATTGAACAAAAGCAATTAAAGCGTATTTGTTTGAATGGTTCGGAATGGAAAAGTGTTGATCATTTGATTCTTGCTACGGGACATTCAGCTCGAGATATCTTTTATTTATTGCATGAAAAAGGTGTGCGTATTGAAGCCAAGCCTTTTGCTTTGGGCGTAAGAATTGAGCATACACAGGAATTAATTGATTCGATTCAATATCACGGTAGGTTGAGTGATGAATTACTGCCACCAGCTTCATATTCTCTCGTGACACAAGCTGATGGTAGAGGAGTTTATTCCTTTTGTATGTGTCCGGGAGGGATTATTGCTCCTTGCGCAACGGCTAAAGGTGAGGTTGTAACGAATGGATGGTCGCCTTCTAAACGAAACAATCCATATTCTAATTCAGGAATTGTAGTAAGTATTGATCCATCAGATTTTCCAGGAAAAGAAAATGATCCCTTTGTCTGTCTTGATTTTCAAAAGTCAGTTGAGCAAAAATGTTGGGAAGCAGCAGGGAGCACGCAAAAAGTTCCGGCGCAACGAATGGTTGATTTTATCAATGGAATAAAATCTGCTGATTTCCCCAGATCCTCCTACCAGCCAGGAATTGAAAGTGTCGATTTAAATTCTGTTTTACCAAAATTTGTAGCGAAAAGATTACGTTTGGCCTTGCAAGATTTTGGTAAAAAGATGAGAGGTTACCTCACCAATGATGCGGTGCTACATGCTCCAGAATCAAGAACTTCATCACCAATTGCAATTCCTAGAAAAAGTGATACGTGCGAACACATTGAAGTGGAAGGCATTTTTCCTTGTGGAGAGGGTGCTGGGTATGCTGGGGGTATTATTTCTGCTGCTATTGATGGAATGAAATGTGCAGATGCCATCTTTCAAAAATCGAATCATGAAGCATAGGGTTTTACTGTTTTTCCTGCTTTTTTTTCTAAAAGGACTAAGTCAGCAATCATTAAAAATTGATTATTCAATTCCTTCAAATTGGGCGCTTATGCCAGACCGCTATCCGGTGTCATTTCAAAAAATGATAAAGGGTGAAGAGCAAGATTCAGTAGATGTGTTTTATGTTTATCCTACACTCTTGTTGGACAAAGAAAATCCCCGTTGGAACATTGATATAGATGATAGTGTATTTCGTGAAAAGATTATTAATTCACCGATAAAATTTCAGGCCTCTGCATGGGCAAATGCAGGGAAATTATATGCTCCATTTTACCGTCAAGCGCATATCAGAGCGTATTCTAATTTAGAGAATGGAGGCCGCGATTCATTGTTGTTTGCTTATCACGATGTTCGCGCAGCTTTTATTTATTATTTGGAGCACTTCAACAAAGGTCGTGGAATTATTTTAGCCGGACATAGTCAGGGTTCAACTCATTTATCCTTGCTTATAAAAGAGTTTTTTGACGGGAAAGAATTGCAAAATCAATTAGTTGCAGCGTATATTCCAGGAATCGGTTTCGAAAGGAATGAATTCCAAACAATTCCATTAATGACTTTTAAAGATCAAACAGGTGGATTTGTAACATGGAACACCCATAAGAAAAAGTTAGATCAACGAACCGCTAAATGGCATTTAGGAAAGGCTGTGATTAATCCTGTAACATGGGATACAACTTCATTCGCGGCACGCCAACTTCATAAAGGCTTTTTATTTTCCAATGAAAGATTGTATGACCAAAGTTTTAACACACACCTTGCAAATGGTGTTGTTTGGATTTCAACACCTCATTTCCCTTACCGTTACTTAGCTTTTACAATGGACAATTACCATGTTGGCGATGTGAATCTTTTTTGGGAGGATATTCGACAAAATGCCATCTTGCGATCACGCAACTACCTTAGAAAAAAATAAGATTATTTCCTTTTAAACTCAGAAACGAGAATTCCTGTTGCTACTGCTACATTAAGCGATTCTGCTTGTCCAAATGCAGGGATAGTGAGCGGGTGACTTATGAATGGAATTAAATCTTTTGAAATACCCCTGCCCTCATTACCCATGATTAGAATAGCATCTTCCATTAATGCTTCTTTATAGGCGTTTTTCCCTTGAAGCAACGCGCCGTATATTGGTCGCGATTCAATC
>JBKDKG010000015.1:0-1652 GCA_046345095.1 Flavobacteriia bacterium
TCTGATAAGCTTAATTCAATTATTGAGCGCGGACTAAAACGTGTTTTCATAAATGCTGAAATACATGTTGACCATGATTTAAATGCGTGTGCTTATGCCACATATGAGGGAGAGCCTACTATTTCATGTATTCTTGGAACAGGATCAAATTCATGTTACTACGATGGAAACAATGTGATTGAAGTGGTTCCAGCTCTTGGTTATATTTTAGGGGATGAAGGAAGTGGGACCTATTTTGGAAAACAATTGCTTTCAAATTATTTATACAAGCGTTTGCCAGATGCTATTTACAAGTCGTTCAAAGAGGAGACAGGTTTAACCAAAGAGGATATTGTTTCAAATGTTTACATGAAGCCAAATGCAAACGTTTACTTGGCCTCCTTTATGAAATTCATCATGAAACATGCTGATGACGCGTACATCAAGAATATGGTTTTTGAAGGATTTAAACGATTCAATGATATTCACGTTTGCTGTTATTCCAATTACAAAGATTGTAAAGTTCATTATATAGGCTCTATCGCTTTCTTGTTTGCGGAAGAATTGAAACGAGCTTGTGATTTTCATGAAATTCAACTAGGAAATATTATTCGTAAACCGATCGATGGATTGATTCGTTACCACGAAGCTCGCTTGATTGAAAAGTAATATTCGCAACGAAACCTTCCGTTTCAAAACTTGTTTATTTGAAACGATCACTTAAACAAACGTTGCGGAATACTTTTAAATTGATAAATTAAGTGTGTTTTTATTCTTAAATCTTCTCTTTAAAAGCGTAACAATTCCCTCATTTTATCGTTCGACTAAACTTCTAATGCTATAGCCATTTATGTGGATTCAACGTTTGTATGCGAAAAAATGGGTTAAGATACCGTATTTAATTGCTCTTTATTCTTTTGCTGTTTATGGCGCTTTTTTAGCAGCCGTTTATGTGGCTATGAAATTTAAATTGACTCAGGAAGCTGGACAATTGGATGCCAATAACCGCTATTTTCAATCAATGCATGATAAGTACAATCAAGATTTTAGGGTAGATAGCACTTATCTGATTAAAAAACGATTCGAGGTGTTGGATAGGGTCTTGTTATTAAATGATTTCTACCCTTACAATGCACGCTATATCATGAATTCTTTCAAAGATCATGGTGATGAGATTTTGGCTTCAAAAATGTTGGATGCTGTCGATTTAAGTTTGAAAGATGACCGAAGCTACCAAGATGCCATCAAGCAATTAAAAATTGAAAAACAACAGCACAAACAAAAGGTAACAGGTCTGAGTGCATATGACTGGATGAATGTGGCTGAGTGGAAATATTTTCGTGAAGCATTAAGAAAGGATAAGCCTTATATTGATTCAGCTGCGAAGGTTGCAGGTGTTGAAGCCCGCACAATTGTTGCAGCGCTAGTTGGTGAGCAGGTACGTTTGTTTAATTCACGAAGAGAGCGTTTTAAAGAATATATTGCACCACTTAAGTCGCTATCCGTTGGTACGATGATGTCATTTGGACCAACTGGAATTAAGGAAAACACGGCCATGAAAATTGAACGCTATTTGAAGGATTCAACAAGTGTTTATTTCCTAGGAAGAGAATACCAGCACCTTCTTGATTTTGATTCTACTGCCAATTATGGTCACGTTGTTAGTGATACCA
>JBKDKG010000016.1:0-12956 GCA_046345095.1 Flavobacteriia bacterium
TCCTTCTTCCCTACGTTCGATCTTAGCGAACCGCTCAATTGTGCTGTTTTCATTTGTTATTTATTTATGAGATTAAAAAATGTGAACTAATAGACTGATTATTCACCAGTCGTCGAATAACATCCGCAAATAAATCCGCTGTACTAAGTACACGAATTTTATCACTGTGTTTTGTCAATGGAATTGTATCTGTTACGATCAATTCCGTCAATTTTGAATTTTCAATGCGTTCATATGCCGGACCAGAAAGCACCGCATGTGTACAAAATGCACGTACACTCAATGCTCCTTTTTCGATAAAGAGATCCGCTGCCTTGGTTAATGTACCTGCGGTATCACACATGTCGTCAATTAATACAACATCTTTGCCTTGCACATCACCGATAACGGTCATTTCAGCTACAACATTAGCTTCCTTGCGCTGCTTGTGACACATGGCTAAACTCGTATTCATTTTCTTCGCATACGAATTGGCTCTTTTTGCTCCTCCTGCATCAGGTGCTGCCATGATTAAATTTCCATTGTCGAGCTTTTCTAATTCAGGATAGAAAATAGTAGATGCATATAAATGATCAACAGGCACTTCGAAGAATCCTTGAATTTGGTCCGCATGAAGATCCATTGTTATCACGCGGTTAACGCCCGCTGCCATTAGCATGTTTGCTACCAATTTAGCTCCAATAGCAACTCTTGGTTTGTCTTTTCGATCCTGCCTTGCAAAACCGAAGTAAGGAATAACAGTTATAATTTTTCTAGCTGAAGCACGTTTTGCGGCATCCACCAACAACAATAATTCGAATAAATTATCACTTGGTGGCATGGTCGACTGCACAATAAATACATCTTGACCTCTTACCGTTTCCTCAAAAGAAGGCTGAAATTCACCATCGCTAAACTCCAATACTTTAACATCTCCTAAAGGAATTCCATAGCTCATCGCTATTTGTTCAGCATGTTTTTTTGAAGCTCTTCCGGCAAATATTTTTACTCCTATTGACATAATCAACCAAAATTGAGGGTGCAAAGTTACATAATTATTCAGAAAATCAAGCAAATCGAAGGATAAAAAGGTATTAGAAAGCTTTGTTTTTTCTAACTTTCACTCTCGATCATTTTAAAATCATGTGCTATAGTAATTCTTCCACTTCCTCAAATGTTCAGTTAGCGTCGAAATATGCTAAAAAAAACTTACCTAACCTAATTGAAAATCAAGTCTTTTTCGCGAGTGGCTTTACCTTTCCTCTTTGGAGAATCATAACTAAAAACGATGAAATAATTCCCATGCAGTGGGGACTCATTCCAAATTGGTTTCAAGAAGCTGACGCAAAAAAAATAGCCTCAATGACACTCAACGCGAAGGTCGAAACCATCGAAGAAAAACCATCGTTCAAAAATTTAGTTGGTTCAAAACATTGCATCGTGCCATCCACAGGATTTTATGAGTGGCAGCATCAGGGCAAAGAAAAAATACCCTATTTCATTTATCCATCACATGGCATTTTTTCAATGGCAGGATTGTTTGATGAGTGGCATGATCCAATTTCAGAAGAAGTTAAACGCACCTTCACAATCCTAACATGCGAAGCCAACGAATTAATGAGCCAAATTCACAACACAAAAAAGCGAATGCCCGTTTTGTTAAATCAAAAAGATGAAAACAACTGGTTGAATGGCCAAATGAATTTGTCAGAACGTACGCTTCCCGCTCCGAATGAAATGATGGGTGCTCACCGCATTTCAAAATCTATAATAAGCGGAAAAAATCCAAACTGCAGCGAAATTCAACTACCAGAGGCTCAAATAGAAGGTTTTCAAGCCAGCTTATTTTGATTAGTGATCTAATTTAATATCTCTCTGATTGATCAATACAAAACGCAAACTCACAAAAAAGGTGTTGGTGTTCTTAAAAGAAGCGGCTGCAGATAAAAAATTAAAGCCTGTTTGAAGATGAAAACCAAATAGCTTATATCCCATCACAGGAGCAAAACCAACTCGATTTTGATTGAAATTACTTCGGAAAATTAAATTTCCTCCATAGGTCAATCCCAGGCGACTCGGTTTAATCCAATAGCCGAGATCGTAGCCAAGGATGTTTTGATTAAAATCGTAATTAAATCCCGTATGGACTGACTGCGTTACAGCAGTTACCAATTTCACTTGTTTCCATTGGAATTCTGCACCTAATTCACCCATCCAGTATTTTCCTCGCTGTGCCCCGACATAAGGTCCGGATTTTCTTACTTTCAGATTAGGCATGTCTATTTTACCATCCCCCAACTGCGAAAAAGTAAACTTGGACAGCAAAAAAAAGAGAACGATTACACTACCTTTTCTGAACATACTCATCATGGATCTCTATCAATTGATTGGCATCATTTGCTTCCAAGCCTAGGCTATCAGCTATTTCTTTGGCTCTTAGGACTTCTTCTACCGTCAAACCTGTACTGTCTGCTTCTTGTTTCAATGAATTCTTCAAAAAGATCTTACTTTCCTCTATTCCAGGCACAGTAATTTCGGAAACTTTTTTAACCGGATTGTAGAGTAATGAAGCATCCTTTTTTTCTTGAGGAAAAAATTTACCTTTCTCATCATATGATTCTAGCAATACAATAACAACGCTGATCATATAAAGCGCCTTCAAGGAGCCAAAAACAACACCAAAAAGCTTGTTAATTGGTGTCAAGCTTACAACTTTCACCATTTTTTCAATCGTTTTACCCGCAAAATAAACCATCGCTCCGATGCCTAAAAAAATCAGCGTAAATGAAATGACAGGCAAGTACTCCGATTCCCAAGAAAATGATTTCTTCAAAAATGCAGCTATCATATCCGAAAAATGAATACCGGCATACAATCCCACAAACAAGGCTAACAATGTAAAAACTTCAATGATCAAGCCATGTTTGAACCCTTTGTATGCTGCATAAATCAGCGGAATGAGAATAAGAACATCAATAAAATTCATAGGTGAAAATTAGACAAAAAAAAGTCCGCCCAAATAGACGAACTTTGAATGTTTCAACGCGTTTTTGTTAACGATGTTTATTGACAATCTGATTTCAGTTGCGTTATAAATGAAAGGTCAACAGTCGACCACAACTTTGATTTCCCATCACTTCCTGTATGCAATTCCTTGCAGGCAGTATTCAACGCTTCAATTGCGGGGCCACCTTTCCATTCCAACACATCAATCGATGCCTTGAATGCAAAATTGCCATTTTTCAAAGTAAATGAACCTTTAACAGCCTTTGTTACACCATTCATTTGAATATCAATTACAGCAGATCCATCTTTAACATTCAAACTTGTAACTTTTCCACGTATCGTATCAGTCGCCAAGGTTTTGAAAAAGATGGAGGCAATTTTTCCATTTCGCTCTTCATTTTGCGTTTCAACGGATGCCGTTGGCAATTTAAATTTCAATGCTGAAAGCAAGGCAAGCGGATCATCAGAACCTTCAGGACCATCTATTATTATTTCGTTGAACGTTCCCGCCACTCCTTTTTTCTCTGTGAATTTGAAAGCAGTCCACTCAAGGGTTGTCGCCGCGGCGTTATAAGTATAAAAACAACCGACCTCAGATTTCTCATCTTTCTTTACTGTCTGTTCACCTCCACATGACGAAAGCACTAAAAGTGAAAAAAGTGCAATTGAAATGATCTTATATTTTTTCATGTTTGATTTTTTTCTCGAAGTTAACAAATTCGTGCTGTTGCCATAACAGGAATTAAGAACTTTTAAGAAAGCAGGTGCAAAGTCTTTCTTATTTTTGCAAAGATGGATTACGACATTGAGATGCGGTTTCAGCGAATGAAAAAATCGCTGGAAGAAAAATTTGGAGAAGGAATGGATGTGCAAGCCATTTTATTTTTGATTGGAGTCAACGAATTAGGTGAAGGATACAAAAACTTTACAAAGAATGAGAAGACTGACCTCTTTCATATTGCTATTTGCACACTTTTGGAACCCTATGGCTATTATACTTTTGAGGGAAGAGACAAAGAAAACTGGCCTCATTTTGCCGTTAACAAACAACTCCCTCCTCTCAACGATCGAGAACAACAGCATTTACTAAAAGAATCAATGCTCGATTATTTCATCCAGAACGGATACTACACTGAAGAAAATACTACCGCTTAATCGATTATATTTGCAACTTCTTATAAAAAATTAAAAATGGAATTCTGGATCAAAGCTGCCCAACTCATTTTATCACTTTCAATCCTCGTTATTTTACATGAATTTGGGCACTTCATTCCTGCTCGTCTTTTCAAGACAAAAGTTGAAAAATTCTACCTATTCTTTAATCCTTATTTCGCGCTTGTTCGCTTCAATAAAGTGAAAGGGAAATGGAAGACTTCATGGTTTTCAAATTCTAAAAATAAAACAACTGAAAAAGAAACGGAAGTCGAAAAAGCGGAAGAAGAAAATTTAGATGCAGAAAGCACTGAATGGGGTGTAGGATGGTTGCCGCTTGGAGGGTATGTAAAAATTGCAGGAATGGTAGACGAATCTATGGATACCGAGCAATTAGCAAAACCATCTCAACCATGGGAATTTCGTTCGAAACCAGCTTGGCAAAGATTGATTATAATGATTGGTGGTGTTACAGTAAATCTAATTCTCGGTATCTTTATTTACATCTGCATTATGTTTGCTTATGGCGAAGAAGAACTTCAGCCGCAGCAACTTCAAGCAGGCTTATCTGTTCACCCTTACTTAAGCAAGTACGGCCTATATTCAGGAGATAATATTCTGGAAATCAATGATGAAGACGTAACTAATGTTTCTGAAATAAACAATGCTGTGATGCTTCGTGATGGAAGAAAATTGCTTGTAGAACATGAGAATGGTGTAAAAGCAACAATTACTCTTCCAGAAGGCATTGAATACGAATTATTCCAAAAAGGCGCCTTCCCTGCTTTCGGATTGCGACACCCCTCTATTGTGGTTGATACTGTCATGCCAGAAAAAGCCGCTTCGAAAGTTGGCTTAAAAGAAGGTGATAAAATACTTTCAATTAACAACAATAAAGTTGTTTATTATGATGACATTCAACGTTACTTCTATGCGACTAAAGGTAAAAAGGCAGCTGTTTCAATACAACGAGGCAATGATACGCTATTATTTAACCCTAAAGTGAATGAGGAAGGAATGATTGGTTTTGGGGTAGTCATTACAGATTACATTGATCAAAATTCTGTAAAACAGAAATACTATAGGTTTGGTGAATCCGTTGGTAAAGGAGTAGACAAAGGATTTCACACCTTGAGTGATTACACGGCCCAGCTTAAATTTATGTTCACCAAAAAAGGTGCTTCAAGTATTGGTGGATTTGGTGCCATCGGAAATATGTTCCCTCCAGTGTGGGATTGGCACCAATTCTGGATGACAACTGCATTGATTTCAATTATTTTGGCATTTATGAATATTCTTCCAATTCCTGCATTAGATGGTGGACATGTAGTTTTTCTAATCTACGAAATGATTACCGGCAAGGAAGCTCCTCAAAAAGTTTTGGAATACGCTCAATACGCAGGCTTCTTCCTTCTTATGAGTCTCGTGGTCTATGCCAATGGAAATGACCTCATCAAATGGTTGTTCCCTTAAATCCATTTGTATAAAATATTTGCCTTCGGACAATTTTTCTGTGCCACAGGTAACAGAATATTTATTAGTCAAAAAATTTACTTGTAATTATACACTAAAAATAACCGTTTACATATGAAGAACTTACTCTTTACCTTTTTAGTTACAACTTGTACAACCCTTCCCCTTTTCGGGCAAATGACTGAAGGACATATCTCTTATAAAATGGAAGCAACTTCCGATAACCCTGATATGCAAATGGCCGTAAGCATGATGCAAGGATCAACTTTAGATGTTTACTTCAAGGAAAAACAGACGCGTGCAGAGATGAAAATGGGTGCAATGATGAACATGACTACCATTTCTAATGAAAACAATGGCGAAATGTTGATGTTGATGAGTGGAATGGTTGGACAGAACGCAATCAAATCAAACTTGAAAGAACTCGATTCAGCACAAACAGAAAAACCAAAGACTGAAGTAACATTGGAAAACGAGACCAAGGTTATTGAAGGTTATACTTGCAAGAAGGCGATTGTAACAGATGAAGAAGGAACAGAATCTGTTTTCTGGTATACGGAGGAAATCTCAGTAGCCAAAAAAGGACAAAACTATCTCAATGAAAGTGTTCCAGGTTTTCCAATGCAATCTGAAATTAACAACAATGGCTTGAAAATGATCATGACGGTAACTAAGGTTGACAAAAAACTCGATAAGAAAGCATCAGAGCTTTTTGATATGACCATTCCCTCAGGTTATAAAGAAATGTCAATGGAGCAACTGAAAAGCATGGGAATGTAAGAATCTTCTATATTCAAGTATTTAAAGGAGCTGTAAGCTCCTTTTTTATTTTACCTTGATTATGTTCAGTGAAAAATCACCTGATTTTTTTCTTACCTGTACCATATATTTCCCTGGCGAAAGTTCTTTTAACTCAAATGAAATCGTATGTATATTTTGTGGTAATTCTTTGTCAACAACTGTTTTTTGACATTTACCATTCAGATCTAAAATTTCAATTTTGACCCATTCATTCTTGCATGAAAAACGAATGGAAGATGCATCTACCGCCGGATTTGGGAAAAGAACACCTTTTGAATCATCCAATTTTTCCTCATTTAACCCAAGATTACATGCACCTAGTAATTGATAGAATGTAACATTGTGATCAAAAAGAGCTTGAACTTCCGATTCAGAAACCTCAAACCAATCCTTTAATATTGACGCGTATACATCTCTGAAGTCAATTTGCATCGGCAAGGCATCTTGTACACCTAACACTGTGTCAATCACAGGATTACTACCAATAACTCCACTGTTGATACATGCTCCAAACAAGAACATTGGAGCTGCGTCGCCATGATCAGTACCATCACTGCCATTTGAGGCAATTTGACGACCAAATTCAGAAAATGTCATTCCCGCTACCCTTCTTTCAATGCCCAATAATGAAATATCATCTTGAAATGCTGAAACAGCATCTGACAATGTTTTTAATAAGTTCGCATGGTCACCTGTGGTTGTATCTGAAGCTACAACTTGTGCATTATGGGTGTCAAAACCATTAATATTCAAGATATAAACCTTCGTTTTTAGTCCACCAGAAATCATTTGAGCAACTTGCCGCAATTGAACAGCAATCGGATTATTATCATCGTACATTGTCGACAAAGTGTTCCCCGCATTCGCTGCTGCAGTTATTTGATCAACATATGCATTGGTCTGTGCTACCAAAACAGAAATATACTCCAAGTGTGAACCAAAATAGGATCCATCACTCACTTCATTCGTGTTATACAAGGTAAAGTTTGTAAAAGGGTCACTCACCGCATGAGAAAAATTAGCCATTAATCCTTGACATGTTGAAGAAACTTCAGAACCCATGCTAATCGCGAAAGGGTCAGTATAAGTGGCATTCGGATAATCAGTTGGGTAATTTGGATAATCATCATCAAATTTGCGCCCCAACCAACCACGTGTTTCATTCTGATCCAAACTTCCAGTCGACCAAATATCCATGGATCGAAAATGTGAGCGATTTTGCTCTGGGTAACCCACATTTTGTACAATGCATAGTTTACCATCTTGGAACATATTGTTCATACCGCTCATTGCTGGATGCAGTCCAATTGATGGTGTTGTTTGAAGAATGGAATTCTGTGGTAAAATAACATTTGGACGATGAAGCGCTAAATTATCATAAGCATCCAAAGGTATCACAGTGTTTAATCCATCATTACCTCCATTCAATCGAATCAACACCAATACTCTATCTTCAGCATTTTTTGAGAATCCAAATAATTTATTTTGAATGGCCTGATAATTTATTCCTTTCAAAACAAAAGGTGTAGCCAGCGATGCCAGCGAAATGTTTTTAACGAAATTTCTTCTTTTCATATTTACCGTCGTTAAATCATTTGAAATTCTGGCATTTTAAATATTCTTGCAAGAACAACATTTATTCTTAGCGTTATCGTGGTTTCCAATGAGCTATCACCACCAACATACTGTTGGTATTGAGAGGTCCAATTCACATCTGATAGTCCGTTTGTTAACAATGTTTTGAGCGCTAACTTTTTAGCAGCTGAAATAGGTTTTGGAAAAAACACATCACACATTTCATTAATAGCAGAGACGGGATCCTCGGGAAAGGACAAATTATTATAAAATTGAAGAGAATTCAATTTCAAATTCGATCCATTTACAGGAATTCCTGTCAAAACTGTTACATAATTTGAAACGTCAAACCTTGTTTTGATTGTAGTCGAATTAACCCACAATTTTGAAAATGCTGGCATTTGATAATAAGCTATCCATCCTGCTACACTTGGCGGTGAAGCATATGACTGAGTCATTGTTTCAGCGACATAATATAAGTTCAAATACATATCCGAATTGGTTGCTAAATCAAAATTTGGCGCTGATTCTGTTGCATTGAACATGCCAAAAACAAGCTCCAGCGGACTTCTAATTATAGCGCCACGCAATGTTACATCATAAAAATGTTCACTTTTTAATAATTCATCCATTACAGGAAGAATCTCATAATTATTAGCAATGAGAGTTGCTGACATGGCGGAAATCACATTGGTTTGAACATCCAATGTAATGTCGTAGTTTACAAAATACCTGTATAATTTCGTGCAAATATAATCTGCAACCGCAGCTTGCTGAAAAATAACATCAATGTAATTTTGATATTCAGTCGCCTCGCCGTTTGAAATGGTTGCGTTGTTGAAATGATATGATAGTTGTTTTGTAGAATTGTCGTGCAGCACAGAATAATATACCGCAATTGGGGATGGCAAAGTTGTACTTCTTAAACCATCAACGGTATAACCTGTTAAAATTTTTGCACCGGCTGCAACATCGGCTTCTGTATAATTCGAATAATCACCTGCTGCAATTTGTGGTCCTTTTCCTATTGTAAAAAGTTCAAGTAACTCTCGTGCATAATTTTCATTCGGACTATATACATTATTCGTTGCCCCATTTAAAAACAAGAGCATGCATGGGTCAACCGTGATGTCTTTCACCAATTGGCGAAAATTACCCAAGGCATGTGATCGCAACAACATATGATAGTTGTATGTAGCTCTCGAATCAGACGCTACTGAAGCTGAAAAGTGATTGTGCCAGAATAAACACATCTTTTCAGAAATTGACAATTCAGTATTATTAAGTCGTTTCATCACCCAAGCCCCTAGTGACTTTAATCTTGCAGTTTCAACATTTTGGGCTGCTATTGTTCCTGATGGATAAACACTATTCACCCATGTTGTTCCAATTGCCGAAATTGTTTCTGCCGGATCATAGGTTAATGGTGGGTCTATGGAATTTATAGTAAGTAAACTCGCTACAGTAGCATTCATCCCATTGTTTACCGCATCAAGTATTTGTTGATTTGTAGGCCCAAAAAGTGTTCTTTTTAACAAATGAGCTGCCTCTTCTTTTGTCCATGCTCCGCTATAGGGCTGCATGCTTAAGGAAACTGGAGTTTCCATTAGCTCTTCAGGTTTCATGCATTTCTTGTTTAGAGAAGAAATTTACAAAAAATATTAATAGCTCTTGATTATTGAACTAAAAACCGAATATTCCTTTTCAATCCTTCATATTTAGTTCGTTTAACAGGACTCACTTTAAATAGTTCATTGAAGAGTTCTTCTGTCAATTCATGCCATTCATGATATTGTAAATTCAATAAATCTTTATGAGGTTCGAATCGGGGTTCATTGTGAACTTTCGAAAAACGATTCCAAGGACAAACATCCTGGCAAATATCACAACCAAACATCCAATTATCCATATTTTGGCGGAATTCGGTTGGCAAAAGAGCATCCTTCAATTCTATTGTCAAATATGAAATACATTTTGATCCATCAACTACATATGGTTGAACGATTGCATCCGTCGGGCATGCATCAATACAGCGAGTACAAGTGCCACAATAATCTTTAATCGGACCATCCGGTTCCAATTCAAGGTCAATAATCAATTCTGAAATGAAGAAGAAAGAACCATTTTGCTTATTAATGATGTTCGAATGCTTACCCATCCAACCCGCACCTGATTTTTTTGCCCATGCTTTATCCATAACGGGCGCTGAATCAACAAATACCCTTCCATGCACTTCACCAATTGTGGCCTGAATGAATTCTAGCAATTGTTTTAATTTATCCTTGACAACAAAATGATAATCCTCACCGAAAGCATATTTAGAAATTTTGGGCGCTGTTGCGTCTAGTTGTTTTTTTTCTGTATAATAATTGAACAATAGCGTAATGACACTTTTAGAATCTTCCACTAACAAAGCTGGATTCAAACGCTTATCGAAATGATTCTCCATATAAGCCATTTTTCCGTGATAAGAGCGAGCCAACCAAGCTTCCAATTGCTTTGCTTCTTGCTCCAAAAATTCTACTTGTGAAATACTGCAATGAAAAAAACCCAATTCAGTAGCCTTCTGTTTAATTAATTGAGCACGTGTTATTTTTTGCAGATTTGCCATTTAGAATAATCCGCCCTGTGTCCAGCCTAAATCCTTGCCTAAATGACGAAATGCCCTCTCAGTTGCCTTCCTGCCACGTGGAGTTCGTAATAAAAACCCTTCTTGAATTAAAAAAGGTTCATATACTTCTTCCAATGTCCCTGCATTTTCTCCAATTGCTGTCGCAATAGTTGTTAAACCTACTGGTCCTCCATTGAACTTTTCAATAATACATTTCAGAATGCGAATATCCATTTCATCCAACCCACTCTCATCAACATTCAAGGCACTAAGTGCAATAGATGTAATTGCTTCGTCGATAATACCCGACCCCTTGATTTGGGCAAAATCACGCACTCTGCGTAGCAGCGCATTTGCGATTCTGGGTGTGCCACGACTTCTACTCGCAATTTTATACGCTGCTTCTTCATCAATTGGAATTGACAATAAACCAGATGATCGTTCAACGATAGCAGTAAGCGTTTCACTATCATAGTATTCCAATCTTGAATTAATACCAAAACGCGCTCTCAAAGGGGACGTTAACAATCCAGAACGAGTGGTGGCCCCAATTAAAGTGAAAGGATTAAGTGTTATTTGTACACTGCGTGCATTTGGCCCACTATCGATTAAAATATCAATAACGTAGTCTTCCATTGCTGAATAAAGATATTCTTCAACAACTGGACTCAGACGATGTATTTCATCAATAAATAATACATCACCTTCATTTAAATTTGTAAGTAACCCAGCCAAATCACCAGGCTTATCCAATACAGGTCCACTTGTTACTTTGAATCCGACGCCTAATTCATTTGCTATAATATTTGCCAGCGTTGTTTTTCCCAATCCAGGAGGTCCATGCAGTAATACATGATCTAATGATTCGCCTCGTAATTTTGCAGCTTGTACAAAAATTTCCAAATTTTGAACAACAGAAGGCTGACCTGCAAAATCACTCAACGTTCTTGGACGTAAAACTTTATCATATTCTTGATCAGAATTCTGTGAAGCTTCTTCTCTGTAATCGAATGATTCGTCCTTATCCGTCATACTTACAAAAATACAAAAGCCTTCTGTTAGACAGAAGGCTTTGCACTATTATTTATGAGACTATTAATGTTCCTCTTCTCCATCGGCTAATGGAACTGTTTGAGGAATGAAATCTTCCTCAGCTCCCGGCTTAGAATAATCGTAAGGCCATCTGTGCACCGTTGGAAGTTCACCTGGCCAGTTACCATGGATATGCTCTACAGGAGTAGTCCATTCTAATGTTGTAGAATTCCAAGGATTTTGAGGTGCTTTTGGACCTCTGTAAATACTGTAGAAGAAATTGAACAAGAATAACAACTGGCCTAATGCAGCAAAGATTGCAAATCCTGTAACTATCACATTTAAATCCATAATCATTTCATACGAATTTGTGTCAAACTCATTGTACACTGAATAATCATAGTAACGACGAGGTGCACCAGCTAATCCGACAAAGTGCATTGGGAAGAATACACCATAAGCACCTACAATTGTTATCCAGAAGTGAGCATATCCTAAACGTGTATTCATCATTCTACCATACAATTTAGGGAACCAATGATAAACACCCGCAAACATTCCAAATACAGCTGACATTCCCATTACAATATGGAAGTGAGCTACAACAAAGTAAGTATCATGAATGGCTATATCCAATGCTGAATCTGCAAGAATGATACCTGTTACACCACCCGTGATGAATGTTGAAACCAAACCTATTGCGAAAAGCATCGCCGGTGTAAGTACTAATGAGCCTTTCCATAAAGTCGTAATGTAATTGAACACTTTAACTGCAGATGGAATTGCAATCAATAGGGTAGTGAATACAAATACACTTCCAATGAATGGGTTCATACCTGTAACAAACATATGGTGACCCCATACAATGAAAGATAAGAATCCAATTGCTAAGATTGATCCAATCATCGCTCTGTATCCAAAAATCGGTTTGCGAGAATTAGTAGCAATAATCTCTGATGACAATCCAAGAGCCGGTAACAAAACAATGTATACCTCTGGGTGACCTAGGAACCAAAACAAGTGTTGAAACAATATAGGTGAACCACCATGGTTTGTTAACATTTCACCACCCACAATGATGTCAGAAAGATAAAAACTAGTTCCAGCTAAACGGTCCATAATCAACAACAAAGCAGCTGACAGAAGAACAGGGAAGGAAAGAACTCCTAAGATTGCTGTTACAAAGAAAGCCCAAATAGTCAAAGGCATTCTAGTCATAGTCATTCCTTTCGTACGCAGGTTAAGTACCGTTACAATATAATTCAATGATCCGATTAGCGATCCCGCAATGAATATCGCCATTGAAAATAACCACATTGTCATACCT
>JBKDKG010000017.1:0-1244 GCA_046345095.1 Flavobacteriia bacterium
ATTAGTTCAATTAGTTCAATTAGTTCAATTAGTTCAATTAGTTCAATTAGTTCAATTAGTTCAATTAGTTCAATTAGTTCAATTAGTTCAATTAGTTGTGATAAATAAAAATTATTAATTGGCAATTAACATGGAGAAGAGGATAAGTAGTTTTCTTTGATTTAAATTGAGAGTCCTTTCAGCGTAATTTTATCTAAAATAGTTCGATGAAGCTCCAAATCCCACATACACTAAAGCAAATAGCAAGCATTATTCAGTGTCAATTTATTGGTTCAGAAAATCATGAGGTTACTGGGATCAATGAGATTCATATGGTTGTTCCGGGTGACTTAGTATTTGTTGATCATCCAAAGTATTATGAAAAGGCTCTGAAAAGCGCTGCAACAACAATCTTGATTGACCAAGAAGTTGAATGTCCAGCGGGTAAAGCTTTGATCATTTCAGCAACCCCCTTCGATGATTTCAATAAACTAACCAGACATTTTAATCCCTTCATTTTAGGCCAGTTGAATATTGGAAATGATTGCACAATAGATCCTTCTGCTCAAATTCACCCATCTGCAGTTATTGGCGAAAGAGTAAAGATTGGCAAAGATGTTATTGTTTATCCAGGAGCCTTTATTGGAAATGACTCTGTTTTAGATGATAATGTAGTGGTCGGAACGAATTCAGTCATAGGCCATTATGCCTTTTATTACAAGAAAAAGCCTAGCGGTTTTGATAGAATGCATACGTGTGGCTCAGTTCATTTAGAAAAGAATGTTGAGATTGGTGCGTTGTGCACAATTGATGCCGGTGTAACAGGTGTTACAAGAATTGGCGAAGGAACCAAAATTGATAATCAAGTTCACATTGGTCACGACACTGTTGTGGGAAAAAATTGTTTGATGGCAGCAAATGTTGGATTGGCAGGATGCGTGCGTATAAAAAACAATGTAACGCTTTGGGGACAAGTGGGGTGTGCTAGTGATGTGACTATCGGTGAGGGCGCTATTGTTTTGGCGCAGTCTGGTATTTCTAAAAGTCTGGAAGGTGGCAAGACCTATTTTGGAAGTCCATGTGCTGAAGTAAAAGAAAAATTTAGGGAAATGGCTGCGATACGAAGGTTGCCAGAGCTATTGGAGAAGATGAAATGATTGAACGTCTTGTAAAGAGTTTAGAAAATCAATTAAATGTCAAAGATTTCAAGTTAAATTCTTTGCTGGAGGTGACTTCTGCAATCAATGCTAATGCAGGTGTTGATC
>JBKDKG010000018.1:0-1327 GCA_046345095.1 Flavobacteriia bacterium
CCTTGTAAGTGCATGTTTGCCATGTTCGTAACAAACAACTTGTCTTGGACGGTCATCAATGTCAACTCGCAATGGCAGTTCAATTTGCCCTGTATGTTGCGCTAATGTTCCATTTAAGATAGCGACGTATCTCTTTTTAACCTTTCTTTTAATGAATTGATTTTGAAGGAAATGATAGGCCTTTAGTGTTTTTGCTAAAACCATAATTCCAGAGGTTGACATGTCTAAGCGATGCACAATGATCGGACCTTCAGCCAATGGGTGAGATTTTTTAATTCGGGTGTAAACTGAGTCTGTAATTTTCCTACCAGGAACTGACAGGAATTCAGCGGGCTTATTGATAAGAATGATGGCTTCGTCTTCAAAAATAATTTCAAGTTCTTTTCCTTCTGCAGGATTGTCGAGCATTGGATTGGGGTCAACATCCATTCCCTCAAGCATGTGACCAAGAATGGGTTCGCATTTTCCGCGGCATGCCGGATAATATTGACCATGAACTCGAACCTCAGATGGAGGTGGAGCTCCCCACCAGAATTCAGCCAAAGCGATCGGTTTCAGTCCGTGATTAAAAGCAAATTGCAATAATTTGGGGGCAGCACATTCTCCGGCTCCTGATGGCGAACGTCCGTCGTCCGTATTGTCAAAAATTTCTAGAAGACTTTTACTCCGTCCAGATTGATTTAAAAATGAATAACTTTCAAATAAACGACGTTGCAATTGTGATGAGCGCATTTTCCTTTCCTCTTTTAAAACGGTAATTTCGTTTTCCTTTTTTGAAATACTTTGCAAAAGCAACACAGATTCTTCTTTGAATTGACTTACGAGTTCTTTTAAATAATATTGTTCACGGATAGATTGCTTCCTAAGCTCTTCCATCTTATAGTTTTGAAGTTCAGATGCTGGTAATGCTATAATTCGATCTCTCTCTGTTTTTCTCTCTGCTTTATTTCGTTTGATTTGAATTTTAGTTTCATTCATTTTTTTTTGATGGTCGAAGGTCAATTGCGCAAATTCATCTTTTAGTTCAATATACTCAGCTTCATTTTCTTTAAATTCAATATCAAAAGTAAGTTGAGTAAGATTCTTTTCTTCCGTTCGAAAAAAACCATCTTCAGTGAGCATATCAAATACGGGAGGAACGAATCCGGAATGATGATTTACCCCACCTAGTTTACCAGAAAATGCAGCTAGATAACCCAATTGATCATTACTGTACTGAACAACCAACACACCAAACATCTTTCCAATTATTAAACCCTGCTGATCTTTTTCAAGACCGAAATTATGGTTTAACTCCTTTTGCGTTTCAAGGTAGTTTTGTAATTCC
>JBKDKG010000019.1:0-5794 GCA_046345095.1 Flavobacteriia bacterium
CGATAACAGTTAATCATGCAATGAATTTAACTGGAACTGTCAATGCATCATCATCCGGCAGAATAAATGTGAATAGTTCAGGCTCTGTATCAAGCACAACCGCCGATATTTTTGTTAACAACGCTGTAATACTAGCTAATGGCGCTGTAAATATTCGAAATTTAAATGTTGGTATGGGAGGTCTGTTTCGAATCACAAGTAGTGTAATGATTATTAATCTGAACATGGACATTTATGGTTCTTTGATTGTTGACCATTCTACCATCACTATTTTAAATGGTAATTTGAACAATTATTCAGGCTCTAATATCCAAATTCTAAATGGATCCAAGTACCATTCATTAACTGGAAACATTAAAAATGAAGGGACATTTTCAGTGTGCCCAACTTGTTGCGTGCAACTTGACAAAGGAAATATAACAAATCAAAATACCGCTCAATTCACGGGGAGTGGCGGAATAAACATCTTATCAGGTAATATAAAGAATCTCGGCAGTTGGGGCAGCACTTTAATGTATTGTTCTTCAGGAAATGACACTGGTTTATCGACTGCAGAAAATTGTATTCAAGCGAAACAAATATGTGTTTTAGCAAATGGAGGCCTCCCCTCTTCGCTCCTCTTTTTTGAGGGACATTCGATGGTAAACAAAAATCTCATTCAATGGGAAACTGCTTCTGAGCAAGAGGGAGAGTACTACCTTTTAGAGCGCTCATCTGATGGTGATATTTGGGAGGAATTAAGTATTATCAACACCAATGGCTCTCAAAACGTTAAACAGGATTATAAGTACAGTGATTCATTGTTTCAAAGCAGTATTAGTTATTACCGTTTAAGTAAAATAAACAGTGATGGGGAAGCTGATTTCAAAGAAATGTTAAGCATAAAAAACATAGCGGACAATCAAATTATTATCTACCCAAACCCAACAAGCAGTGGTATTTGGATACAACCACGCATTGCTAAGCTTTTAAAAAGAATCAAAGTGATTGAGCAAAGTGGAAAAGAAATTGAGAGTATTGAAACAAATGGTTCATCCCTGATTGAAATTATTCTACCGAGCGAAAAAGGTATTTATTACCTGCAAACGGAAGGTGATGAATATGTCAATGTTTATTCTGTCGTAAAGTATTAGACTCTAAACAGCAATCTTAATTAACGCTTATCATAAAAAAAAAGCACTTTATTTTTGCACAGATGATTTTTTGTCTTAATTTTGTCCACGCTTTTAACGAAAAGTAGTATACAATTTTTAAGTCTAACTGTTGTTAGAGTCTGAAAAGATAGAAAATTGGTTTGGTAGTTCAGTTGGTTAGAATACATGCCTGTCACGCATGGGGTCGCGGGTTCGAGTCCCGTCCAGACCGCTTAAACACTTGAAAAACAGTGAATTAAGACGAAAGCCTCACGAAAGTGGGGCTTTTTTTATGCTTTTTGTTTTCATTTTCTCCCCTTTTCCCCTATTTACAAGTGTGCTATTCAGTGGACTAAAATCCTCCACTAAAAAAGTCCACTGATTTGGTTCTAATTCACTGATTTGCAGCATTTAGCATTTCCTTGTTTTAACGTGTTGCGGTAACTTTGTAAAATCATTATCGCCCATGAAAAGAGCAACATTTAACATCCATTATTACATTAAGAGAACTAAACTCTTAAAAAATGGAGATGCACCTGTTTACATGCGTATCACTTTAAACGGTGAAAACGCTGAAATTTCTTTAAAAAGAAGCATCAAACCATCCCTCTGGGATACAACCCGAAACAAAGCTAAGGGTACAAGTCCTGAAGCTGCAGAAATCAATGACTATCTAACAAGTGTGCGAGGTCAGTTATTCATGCACCAAAGAGAATTACAAGAAGCAGGGAAAACAATAACAGCTAAAATACTACTCAATACATTTTTAGGTATCGGAGAAAAGCAATGGAGTTTAGTTGAGTTATTTGAGGAGCATAATAAGAATGTCAGTCAGTTAATAGGCAAGGAATATTCTCCGTTAACATTCCAGCGTTATGAAGCAGCATTAAAACACATACGAAATTATTGTCGTGTTCAATACAACAATGAAAATCTTCCTTTATCTGAGGTTAATAACAAGTTTATCACTGGTTTTGACTTCTACCTTAAAACAATTGCAAAATGCCAGCATAACAGTTCAATGAAACACATCAAGGCATTGAAAAAAGTTATACGAATTGCAATAGCAAGTGATTACATCCGTAAAGATCCATTCGTAAATTATCGCATTACTCAAAAGAATGTGGAGCGCGAATACCTCACTCAAGCTGAAATTGATGCAATCATAAAAAAAGAGATTACTATACAACGCCTGGATGTGATTCGTGATTTGTTCATCTTTCAATGTTACACAGGTTTTGCCTATAAGGATTTGGCTGCATTGAAAAAAGAAAACATTGAAATTGGTATTGACGTCCATAAATGGATTGTCATACGCAGAGGCAAAACAGGTGTAACATGTCGCATTCCAATATTTCCTGTTACAGAAAGCATAATTAAAAAATATGCTTCTCATGCAGAAGTACTAATCTCAGGTAAATTACTGCCAGTTCCTTCCAACCAAAAAATGAATGCATACCTCAAGGAAGTTGCTGCCATTTGTGGAATAGATAAAGATTTACACAGTCATCTTGGACGCCACAGTTACGCAACTACAATTACACTTTCTAATGGAATTCCTATGGAAACCATTTCCCGCCTGCTCGGCCATACCAAAATTTCTACAACACAAATTTACAGCCGAGTAGTTGATAAGAAGGTAGAGGAAGATATTGAAAAGTTGAGAATAAAGCTCGGTTGATATGCTTAACTTATCTTGCTTCAATATTCTTAAATTTGCCTATGGCAAAAAAACAAAGAGTAAAAAAGAATAAAGAGGAAAAAAAAAACGAATTAAAAATAAATCGCGAAAGAATTAATACTTATAGTATTCCATCAGAGGATAAAGTTGGACTAATTATATGTAAAAAATGTTTTCATAATGGTTTATTCCTTGAGATGCAGACTATTCTCTCCGAATTGTCAGATGAAGATGCTTTCGTGAATTTTTATATTTCAAAAGATGAAAATAATTTATTAGAGGATTTATTTTTAGATTTCAATATCCCCACAAATTTATGGCTGACCTTAAAGTTAGCATGGTTAAATATGGTTTTTTCAAATCTTCTAGCATTGAGAAAAGACACCATTGGTTCTACAAATAAAAAAGCCATGTCCGATTTATATAAATCATACGACTTTTTACAAGAAATAGCAAAGGGCGCAATCAAAGTAGAGTCGTTCTCATTTAAACATTCTATTCCGGAATCTTTAGGTGCTTCTGGCGAAGAAAAAAAAACTTCACAATTCAAAGGTTTTCTATCAAACGAATTGTTTTTGAAAATTATAAAAGACTTTTTTGAATCAGATAAAAACAGGGGACTAAAGATGATGTACGAACAACATAGAAATGCTGATTGGACGAATCTTGATAAAAGAGGTTCTAAGAAAAATAATAAATCACACAGTATTTCAATATATACTGAAGCACTTAAGAATTTTTTTGCATCCGAATTATTCTCTTGTGATTTACATCCAATAGATCAGATTGATGATTATTCAATTTTTCTAAAAAACCAGAAGAAGCTTTGGCCCGACAATACGATTGATCAATTCATAGGTAGACTAATGATTTTATCAGGTCTGGACTCTGAAATTCTCAATGAGACAAACGAAGTAAAAAATGAAATTGTCTCTGTTCGTCAGAAAAAAAGATAGAAGCTTATTTACATTTACTTATTTTCAAAAACCATTGGCTTTATTTTATGATGTCCTAATGCGTATAATTTAAAAATGGAAAAATGTCCCTCGAATTTTGTTTCCATTTTTCCTGAAATGCTCTGCTTCGATTTGGAGAATTTTACCTCATAATTTAAAAACATAAAGAAAATGAGTAAAATTTTTATTGAAGAAGAGGCCTTCCATCAAATTATTAGCAAATTGGAAGCAATCAACGAAAAGTTGAACCGAGAAAAGGCAACATCCCCATTATCTGAGGTTTGGCTTGATAACGAAGAAGTATGTCGCCTTTTACATATTTCAAAAAGAAAACTTCAGTATATGCGTGATAATCAGACGCTTGCATACACACGCATAGGTTCCAAGCTGTATTACAAATCCACTGATGTTGAGGCTCTATTAAAGTTACATTACCAACCATCTAAATCTTAAAACATGTCAACATTATCCATTGGCGATGCTGCAAAATCTTTTGGCATCGGCAGAACAACCTTGTTCAAAATTTTGAGAGCTAACGAAATTCTCAATGACTACAACGTTCCCTATCAACCCTATCTTGAGGCAGGTTATTTTGAAGTGAAGATTGCTGAAATATGCAGGAATTACACTTACCACTTCAAACTACATCCAATGTGCTTAGTCACTGAAAAAGGCCTGAGATACTTGCACGCATTTCTATCTGCGAAAGGCTACGAAGTTAAAAACCCCTTTAAATAATAATATATGTATACGTTATCATCCGCGCAGTGCGCAAAAATTTTCGGTCTTACTGACCAACAGTTCAATTCATTCCTTGAGCAGCTAGAATTTATCGAATCAGATAACACGCCCAAGGCGAAATATATTGAGCGAAACTTATTCTCTGTTTATCTAAAAATCATAGAGGCCGTGGATAAGAATCAACAGCAATACAGACTGTCTTGGCTTGTTACTCCTATCGGCCTAGATTACATCCACAAAGTTTTTCTCAAACATGGTGTCAATGTTAAACCCTCAATCTTTATTTGAACATGGCAACAGTAAGAAAAAACAATAAAGCTCAAGCTCCTGCATCCGCAGGGGCAGAGTTAAACGAACTACCTGATTTAGCAAGTGAAATTTCACCTGCTAAAGACAACGCTGAAGAGGTAACAATTAAGCTGCCTGCCCTGGTAATGATTGAAAATTTTCTAAACAAACACTACTGCTTTAGAAAAAATGTTGTAACGAGTCGCATTGAGTTTAAGCCAATCAAAGCAACAGATTTTGAATTACTTACCGATTTCAAATTGAATTCGATCTATAGGAGCATGAAACTCAATCGCATAAATACTAGCATTGGTGAACTGCGTGCGATAATTAATAGTGACTTCATCAAAGAGTACGATCCATTTGTTACTTATTTTGAAAATTTACCAATCTGGGACGGCATTACAGACCATATCACACATCTCGCATCATTAGTTGAGACAACCAACAACGACTTATTCCAAAAAACATTTAAAAAATGGTTAGTAGCATTAGTTGCTAGCGCTTATAACCCTGAAATAGTGAATCATACAGTATTGGTGTTTTCGGGAAAACAAGGTGTCGGGAAAACCACATTTATGATGAATTTGATTCCGATTGAATTAAAGCGCTACGTGTTTTCTGGATCAATAAACCCAACATCCAAGGATTCACTTGTTCAACTTTCAGAGTGTTTACTCATAAACATGGACGAACTTGAAACCATGAGTAAATCCCAAATAGGAGATTTAAAGGAGTTGATTACGAAAGGTAGCATTCGAATTAGAAGGGCCTACGGTTTCCATGTTGAGAATCTTACACGTAGGGCATCCTTTAGTGGCTCTGTAAATGATAAGGAGTTTTTAAATGATTCTACTGGAAATAGGAGATTTTTGTGTCATGATGTCCGCTCAATTGACTATAGAACCAACGTTCAATTAGATTTAGTGTATTCACAGGCATATTCTTTAATGAAAAGCGGTTTTAAGTATTGGTTCGACGGAGCAGAAATAGAT
>JBKDKG010000020.1:0-9487 GCA_046345095.1 Flavobacteriia bacterium
ACGTTGCACCGACAAGTTGCATTGTTTTTATAGTGAATCTTTTAGAATAAAGAGATAATCGAATGGTATTGTTAATCATGGCCACTGCAACGATAATTAACAGAATGGCAACAACAAGAAAGAGGAAAACAAATTGTTTGAATCCAAGGTTTACTGTTTCAACACTCGACTTATCATAATTAACCTCATCGATCTGATCTGGGTATGCGTGCATCAAAGCTTGCTTTATCTTTAACATGCCTTCTTTTGTAGCGTAATCAGCTTTTGGCTTGAAACCAATCGTTGGTGGCAAAGGATTATCACCTTCAAAAACACTTAAAATTTGATCCGCATTCTGATCCGTCCCACTAAATTCCTCAATTGCTCTGTCCGGAGAAACAAAAAAGACATCACTGAATTGTCTCCAAGTTTTTAATTCCTGTTCAATTTGCTTTATATCCGCATCATTCATTTCCGGTTTGAAAAACAAATCTCCTTGCAACGATTCTTTTGCCTGCTTTTGAACATTGTCAAGGCCCAATACTCCTCCTAGAACAAGTCCGATCATGAACAATACCAAAGATATGCCCAAAACAGTGGAAACATAACTCGTTCTTACACCACGTTTACTGAATTTTTCTGCATTTGTACTCATCGACACGAAGTTAATGCTTAAAGAAATTTGCAATTCATTTGAACCAAAAAAATTAAACAACTTCTGTTGTTAATAAGTGCCTATTTAAAAGAGATTACGCCTGCAAAATTTAAAAAACGTTAAAATAATGTTTTAGCTGTAATTTTCATCAAGGTTGTACGTTTTAGAAATATACCGAGCAGAAGAAAGGGAACAAAAAGTATGGCATACAATTTGAAATCCCAACTGAAGTAAAGTTAGTTTTCATAAGTAGTAGTAGTTTAGGTTTTGGAAGGAGGGGATGAAAGTTTCCTCCTTTCAATTTTTTATGCGCTATTATTGACGTTAGAAAATCAATTTTTTGCCGTAAATTCGCAGCATTCCAAGCGCAGTTTAACGCTGTGGATTTTCAAAATTATTTATGAAGCACATTCGAAATTTCTGCATCATCGCTCACATAGACCATGGAAAAAGCACATTGGCTGACAGGTTACTGCAAACTACTGGAACAATCTCAGACAGGGAAATGCAAGCGCAAGCGTTGGATGATATGGATTTGGAAAGAGAACGCGGGATAACTATCAAGAGTCACGCGATTCAAATGAATTATAAATTTGAAGGCCAGGATTATGTCCTGAATTTAATTGACACACCTGGACACGTTGATTTTTCCTACGAGGTTTCACGTTCTATCGCTGCCTGCGAAGGCGCTTTATTAATTGTAGATGCTTCTCAGGGGATTGAGGCACAAACAATCTCAAATTTATACCTCGCTTTGGAACATGATTTAGAAATCATTCCAATTCTTAACAAAATGGACTTACCTGGTGCAATGCCGGAAGAGGTTACTGATCAAATTGTAGACCTCATTGGCTGCGATCCTTCGGACGTCATTCCTGCATCAGGCAAAACTGGACTTGGGGTAGATGAAATACTCAAAGCAGTAATTGAACGAATTCCATCTCCGAAAGGAAATGAAGAGGAACCTTTACAAGCAATGATCTTTGATTCCGTTTTCAATCCATTCCGGGGAATTATTGCTTATTACCGTGTTAAGAATGGCGTAATCAAAAAAGGAGACCGTGTTAAGTTCTTCAACACTGGAAAGGAATACAATGCTGATGAAATTGGAATTCTAAAAATGGACTTAAGTCCAAAAAAAGAAGTTCGTGCTGGAGATGTAGGATATATCATCTCCGGTATTAAACAAGCAAATGAAGTAAAAGTTGGAGACACAATCACTAGTGCTAGTAACCCATGTGATGCAGCTATCAAAGGATTTGAAGATGTAAAACCAATGGTATTTGCAGGAATATATCCTGTCGAAACGGATGACTATGAAGAACTGCGCTATTCAATGGAAAAACTGCAGTTGAATGATTCATCTCTGGTTTTCGAGCCAGAATCTTCCGCTGCATTAGGTTTCGGTTTCCGATGTGGATTCCTTGGAATGTTGCATATGGAGATTATTCAGGAGCGACTTGAACGAGAGTTCAACATGACAGTTATTACAACCGTTCCCAACGTTTCGTATTTCTGTTACATGCGCAAAGATCCTGATAAGGCAATGATTGTGAACAATCCTTCAGAATTGCCAGACCCTGCGGGAATCGATCGCATAGAGGAGCCATACATCAAAGCTCAAGTCATTACAAAATCAGAATACATCGGTCAAATTATGAACCTATGTATAGAGAAACGAGGTGAATTAAAAAATCAAGTATACCTCACCCAAGATCGAGTTGAGATTACTTTTGAAATGCCGTTAGCGGAAATTGTATTTGATTTTTACGATCGACTCAAATCAGTTTCAAGAGGTTATGCATCATTTGATTATCACCCAATCGGTTACAAAGAATCGGATCTTATTCGTATGGATATGCTACTGAACGGTGAACAACTTGATGCACTTTCCGCACTTGTTCACAGAAGTAACGCCTATGAACTCGGCAAAAAAATCTGTGTCAAATTAAAAGAGCTAATCCCTAGACAACAATTCGAAATTCCTATTCAAGCTGCGATTGGTGCTAAGGTGATTGCAAGGGAAACCATAAAAGCGTTGCGTAAAGATGTAACAGCAAAATGTTATGGTGGAGATATTACACGTAAACGTAAACTTCTGGAAAAACAAAAAGAAGGTAAGAAAAGAATGCGTCAGGTAGGAAAAGTTGAAGTGCCTCAAGAGGCATTCATGGCTGTACTCAAATTGAACGATTAATTAAAATAGAATTCATATTTAACAAAAAAGGCTCCATTAAATGGAGCCTTTTTTGTTTTAATCTTCATCTTCGCCTTCATCTTCATCAGGCTTATCATAATCTTCCTCTTCTTCGTCGTCTGCATCAAGCTCATCATCTTTGACATCCAATTTATCGATATCATCTTCAAAATCGTCATCATCTTCATCCACTGCAGCAGGCTTTGGTGCAATCTTATTGATTTTAACCAAATAGATTACCTCTTCCGTTTCCCACATCAAGGCATCCAATGTCTCTCCAGTAGGAGTTTTAATTGTTGTTAAATGATTGACGTATCCATCAGGGAAGTCTTTCAGGATTTGTTTCTTCTGATCAATCGTCAATTTATCGTAACTGATAATAGCTCTTCTTTTCGACATACTTCAATTTATATTTCCAGTTTGTAGATTCTTCTAATAGGAATCAGCACATTTTGTTTTAAAACTATTGCATTATCCGTGACCGCCCAAATTGTTGTGTGAACGACCTTTTTCTTTTTATCATCCTCAAAGTAAATTTTCACTTTGTGATGCTCTAGATTACCTAAAGCATTTGCCCGTTCTAAAGCCGCCTTGAGGTTTTTTTTGTCCGCCTCTGTTTTAAGCACTTCCTCTTTTGGAAAGCGGAGCTTTGCAACATCTTCTTTCTCTATCAGCACGTAGTCGCTGTCCATTTCCTGAATTTTGAGCAAATTTAAATGAATTGACAAACTAAACTAATTTTTGTCTTTTGAAGATGTATATTTTTTTCAAAAATGAATTTTTGATAACTTATAAGTTGCTGAAAATCAAAAAAGGCACTCTATAGAACGCCTTTACTTTTTTATTACTTCACCTTACTTTTTAATTCATTTTTAAGTCCGCTCCATTCTACAAGATGCATCTTCACCACACCTACTGGAATTTTTGCTTTCACTAAAACTGGTATTTTATTGTCATCATTGGTTACCCAAAAATTTACGTCCTCTTCACTTTTAAAATACCTACCTGTTTGCACAACTGGAACAAATTTATGACAAGAAAACTTTCCTTTTCGAATTGTAATTGTCTCGTCCCCCACGTATTTTATTTTAAGATTATATATCTCATCATCCATAAAACACTTGAATTCAAATGTTTTTCCTTTTTTCATGTCTTTAAAATTCAAAGTACGCGCATAGTAAAATGAAGAAATCATATCCTGAATTCCAACCGGAATTTTAAATTCTTTCCCTTTGCCATTGTCTACTTTATACTTGTCATGTTTAAAGGCATAGTCCTGATTAATTTTATAACCCCCTTCATCAACGCGCCGAACAAAGAACCATGGAAAGACTCCTTTTTTATCTAGAAAGGTTTCATAGGAATCTACCACTTTAAAAAAAGCATTAAATCCACCAAGGGTTCTTCCTGTTCCAACTGCATGCATTAGCTCTCGGTTTGCACCTTTTTTTGTGGTGGTTTTTAACTCAAGAACAGCTTCGCCGGCGTCCATAAAACCATAAGTTACTCGATAGCGCAACTTTTCGCCGATTTGAAAAGCTTTGTTAACGACTGTTGGATAAGTGACTTCTGTGCTGCTGGTCATGGTGAACATTCCACCAACTAAGACCAATAAATAAGCTAAATTTTTCATAAATCAGAATTAAGTATTCGTGATTAAACAAAGTGTGTGCCACAATGATTTCTCACCAACACTGTATCAATTTACAAAAACAATCCTTACGCTATATCACAATATTCACAATCTTTCCTGGAACAACGATCACCTTTTTAGGAATCTTGCCTTCTAGCCATTTTTGAGCATCTTGATTTGCTAAAACTGCTTGTTCCACCTCCTGAGCAGTATGTGTTGTTGGCAGTTCTAATTTCATTCTCATTTTACCATTGAAAGAAATCGGATAAGCAATTGACGCTTCAACCAAATACTCTTCCTTAAACTCAGGAAAACGAGCTGCGTTTATTGTCCCTGCATCGTTCCCTAATTTAACCCACAACTCTTCGCAAATATGCGGTGCATAAGGAGAAAGCATGATAATTAATTCAGACAGGATTGCTTTGTTGTAACATTTCTGATCTGTGAGCTCATTCACACAAATCATGAAATTAGACACACCCGTATTGAATGAAAAACGGTCCAAATCATCAGTCATTTTTTTAATGGTCTTGTGAAGCGTTTTTAGTGCTTCTTTCGTCGGACTTTCATCCACCAAAAAAATATTTCCTTCCTGATCGTGAAATAACCTCCAAAGCTTGCGAAGGAAATTATGGACTCCATTTATTCCCTTTGTATCCCATGGTTTGCTTTGCTCCAATGGACCTAGAAACATTTCATACATACGCAATGTGTCTGCTCCAAATTTGTCTACTAATTCATCAGGAGTTTGGACATTGTATTTTGATTTCGACATTTTCTCAACCTCCGTGCCGCACACATACGATCCATCTTCTTCACAAATAAACTCAGCTTGTGAAAATTCAGTTCGCCAACTTTTGAATCCTTTAATATCCAATTTATCATTATCAACCAATGAAATATCTGCATGGAATGGGGTAACATCAAAATCTTTTTTCTTTGAAAGTGTCACAAACTTATTCGAATCTTTTATTCTGTATACAAAGCTACTTCGACCTAAAATCATACCCTGGTTGATCATTTTTGCAAAAGGTTCATCAAACGAAATGTACCCTTGATCAAAGAGAAATTTTGTCCAAAAACGGGCATATAATAAGTGCCCCGTTGCATGTTCAGAGCCCCCAATATAAAGGTCTACCTGATTCCAATAATCAGCCTTTTCTTTTGAAACAAAAGCTGTTTCATTTTGTGGGTCCATGTAACGAAGAAAATACCATGAGCTTCCGGCCCATCCTGGCATTGTGTTAAACTCCATGCGGTCACCTTGAGAGAAATTCCATGCAGATTTTTCAGCACGAGCCAAAGGCGGTTCACCATCTTCAGTTGGCAAATATTTATCTACTTCTGGCAATTCGATTGGCAAATTGGCATCTTCCACAAGGTAAGGCAATTCATTTTTGTAGTAAACCGGGAATGGTTCCCCCCAATAACGTTGCCGACTGAAAACAGCATCGCGCAAGCGGTAATTTATCTTGCCTTTTCCCAGTCCTTTTTCTTCAATGGTTTCAACCGCTTTTTTAATTGCTGATTTAGCATCCAGTCCATTCAAAAAATCTGAATTGGCAATCACAGCATCTTTTTCAGTATACGCTGCTTCACTTATATCCACAGATGCGAATATATTTTTGATTTCCAAATTAAAGTGTTTCGCAAAATCATAATCGCGCTGATCTCCACATGGCACCGCCATCACTGCTCCAGTTCCATAAGATGCCAAAACATAATCCCCGATCCATATTTGCACTTTTTCTCCACTGAACGGATGAACTGCAAACGCACCAGTAAATTGACCTGAAATATTTTTTACATCTGCTTGACGATCCCTCTCCGTTTTTAGTGATGCCGCTTTTTTATAATCAGCAATGGCTGCTGAAAATTCTGTCGTTGTGATTTGATCGACAAAAGGATGTTCTGGTGCCAAAACCATAAATGAAACACCATAAACAGTATCAGGACGCGTTGTAAACACTTCGATTTCTAATTCTGAATTTTCAATTCCAAATCGCAAACTGCAACCCTGAGACTTTCCAATCCAATTGCGTTGCTGGTCTTTGATTGAATCTGTCCAATCAACCGTTTCTAATCCTGTCAACAATCTTTCTGCATAAGCTTTTATTCGCATCGACCATTGACGCATTAACTTTTGTTCAACAGGATGGCCTCCTCTTTCAGACACACCATTGATAACCTCATCATTCGCTAATACAGTACCCAAAGCTGGGCACCAGTTTACCCAACTATCTGCTAAGTAAGCCAAACGATATTGTTGTAAAATTTCTTCCTTTCGTTGTTCGCTAATAGATTTCCATTCATCAGCCGAAAAATTAATATCACAATCTGTACATGCATTTACTTGAATATTTCCATGGAGTTGAAATTCACTCACTAATTTCGAAATGCGTTCAGCCTTATTTGTTCTATTGTCATAATAGCAATCAAATAATTGTTTAAAAATCCACTGCGTCCATTTGTAATATTCAGGAGAAGAAGTTCTTACTTCACGATCCCAGTCGTAAGAAAATCCGATTTTATCCATTTGCTCGCGGTAACGGGCAATGTTTTGTTCTGTTGTAATCGCAGGATGTTGGCCTGTTTGGATCGCATATTGTTCGGCGGGCAACCCAAACGAATCGTATCCCATAGGGTGAAGCACATTAAAGCCTTGCAAACGCTTGTATCTTGCATAAATATCAGAAGCTATATATCCAAGTGGATGTCCAACGTGAAGACCTGCTCCCGAAGGATAGGGAAACATGTCTAAGACATAGTATTTTGGTTTTGAAGTATCTTCAGTTACTTTGAATGTTTTGTTTTCTGCCCAAAACTTTCTCCATCTATTTTCTATACCGTGAAAATCGTATTCCATGTTGCCCTGATTTTTAGTGTGCAAAGATAGCGAATAGATGAGGAATAAAAGGCCAAGGAGAAACATAAGTTAAGGTTCAAATTAGTAATTTAGTGGTCACATGAGACTTCAACATTTTACTTTCATTTTTCTGCTGATGTTAATTCTAATTAGCGGATTTACAAATGTTTTGAGTCAGACTTCCTATGAAATAAAGCTACAAGAATCAATTAAAAGAGAGCGAAACGAGACCAAGCAATTCCAGCGAATGTTAGCGCTAGGTGAGTATTACAAAACCATCAATATTCATCGTGCTGATTCGATGAAACATGTTTTACTTGCAAAAAGCAGGGTTTTTGATGATTCCATTCGTTTCAGTGCACTCATGTATAGCGCAGAAGTCAATCGCTTGCAGGGCAAACAAGACGAGTATTTCAGAGATGTAGTGGCATGTCAGCCCTTCTTAAATAAACTACGCTCGGAAGAAATCATTTATTCAATCTATCATCACCTCGGCTATTACCATAGTGTATCGCATGAATTCAATACCGCAGATTTTTACTTGCGATATGCAAGCAGAATTGCCAAGAAAAAACGTAACAATGGAAATATTGCGGAAAATTACAATTTCATGGCGCTCAATTTCATGCTTCAAAACCAAAAAGATTCTGCTCTACTTTATACGGATCTTGCGTTGAAATATGCCCGACGTTCTTCCCGGCAAACAGTCTTGGCAGAATCATTTAATACACAATCAAAAGTATATGAGCACTTTGGTCAGGTAGAAATTAGTGTCGCAAAAAACATCCTTGCATCAGAAATTGCAGAAAAAGCAGGCGATTTATATAGCTTGGCACAATTTTATCGTGAAATTGGTAAATCGCAAAGAACGATTCAGAATTTGGATGACGCCCAATTTTATTTTGATAGATCTTATGAATATTCCCGAAAAGTTTCTGATTACCGCCAGATGGGATTATCATTAATAAATCTCGGGACCATCTATTATGACCGAAAAGAATATGCATTAGCCATTCAACATGTGAATAGGGCTATGTTTATTCTAAATAAAATGAATGATGCTAACGGACTGGGAGACGCTTATAATCTGTTAGGCCTCATTTATCGGGAACAACGAAATTACAACAAAGCTGCAAGTAGCATCAACAAAGCTTTAGTTTACTATGAATCCACCGGTAACAGACAAGAAATTGCAAGTTGTTACCACAATGTAGGGACTGTTTTTCAAAAACAGAAAAAATATAAAAATGCACTCAACTACTTGCAACGATCCATAGAGATTCGAAAACAAATTGGTGCTCAGAATCAAATTTACAACACCTACAGGGTCATGTCTAGTGTATACAAAGACATCGGTCAGACTAAACTATCCTTAGAGTATATGGAACGTTACCTCAATTTTGTCGATAGTAACTCGATTGTCCTCGCCGCAACAAAAATTGCTGACTTAAGTGAAAATTATCGTTCTGAGCAACGTACACGACTAATAATGTCGCAGGCAGACTCCATTGAAAGACAAAAGAAAGACAGAATAATCACTGCCACAAAATTGGAGAACAGTCAGCTGCGCAACAATTTTCAATTGTACGTATTAATTGCTTTTTTAGTCATTTCAATTTTAGGAGGTATAATTGGATTCTATCGTTGGAATCAAACAAAAATCAAGCAGCAGCAAAGGGAAGCGGAAATGTCTCAGACATTGTTACGCGCTCAAATGAATCCACATTTTGTTTTTAATGCAATGTCTGTCATTCAAAGCTATATTTATGAAAATGACACTGTCAACTCATCAAAATTCCTTGTAAATTTTTCTCGTCTTATGCGTTTAATTCTGGAAAATTCTCCCAAAGAATTTATTCCGCTTCAAACGGAAATTGAAATTTTACAAAAATACCTAGAAACACAGAAATTGCGTTTCGGCGATCGATTCGAATTTAACATTGAATTCTCAGAAGACATTCTTGCAGATTATGCAGTTATTCCTCCAATGATCACTCAACCATTTATTGAAAATGCGATAGAGCATGGTCAACTACACACTATAACAAATGGTCATATTCGCGTTGCATTTAAGAAAAAGGATCAACTACTCGAAGTAACAATAGAAGACAACGGTATTGGCCGGCACCTAGCAGAAATGAATAAAAAAGGGAAAGA
>JBKDKG010000021.1:0-2562 GCA_046345095.1 Flavobacteriia bacterium
GCACGTCGCAATATGCGTCGAATGACATACCCTGCTCCTGTGTTTGAAGGAAGTTGGCCATCAGCAATGGAGAACGAAATAGCCCGAACATGATCCGCAATAACACGGAGAGCAATATCTACTTCTTCCAATTTGCCATATTCAACCTTGGCTACTTTTTCCATGTGTTGAATGAGCGCCTGAAAAAGATCGGTATCGTAATTGGAAGTTTTCCCTTGCAATGCCATTGCTAATCGCTCTAATCCCATTCCTGTGTCAACATGCGTGGCAGGAAGTGGTTCAAGAGTGCCATCTGCTTTTCGGTTAAATTGCATGAAAACATTGTTCCATATTTCGATGACTTGAGGGTGGTCATAATTCACAAGCGTTTTTCCATCAATCAGTTCTCGTTCTGTTTTTGAACGCAGGTCTACATGGATCTCAGTGCAAGGCCCACAAGGCCCAGTGTCGCCCATTTCCCAAAAATTATCTTTTTTCGATGCAAGAATAATACGATCTTCATCAATGTATTTTTTCCAGATAGAATAACTCTCCTCATCCTTTGGAACGTTGTCAGAAGAATCACCCTCGAAGACAGTGACATACAATTTATCTTTCGGAATCTTATATACTTCGGTCAATAATTCCCAAGCCCATCCTATTGCTTCTTCCTTGAAATAGTCGCCAAACGACCAGTTACCAAGCATTTCAAACATGGTGTGGTGGTAGGTGTCAACACCCACTTCTTCAAGGTCGTTGTGTTTACCAGAAACGCGTAAACACTTTTGTGAATTGGCAATTCTTTTGTTTTTTGGAACAGCATTTCCAAGGAAGAAATCCTTGAATTGATTCATGCCCGCATTTGTAAACATCAACGTTGGATCATTTTTAACCACCATGGGCGCTGAAGGCACGATTTCGTGTCCTTTAGAGGCAAAAAAAGCGAAGAATTGCTCGCGTATTTCAGAAACAGTCATCGAAAGATTTGAATTAAGTGTTCAATGCACTGCAAATTTAGGGGAAATATACGGATTGAAATCTATATTTTCATTTTGTCAGTAAATCTGTCATTTCGACATGAAAATTCGGACTGCTTTTGTTTTAATATGACATTTTTTATAAAGATTAAGTCTCAACTTCACATGGCATAATGATTGTCAAAATGCTTTCGATTTAAAATCGCAAATAATTCAAAACGATATGGGAAAAATAATTGGAATTGACTTAGGGACGACCAACTCATGTGTTTCAGTGATGGAAGGAAATGAGCCAGTGGTAATCGCTAACTCAGAAGGAAAAAGAACAACGCCTTCGGTAGTGGCATTCGTAGAAGGTGGAGAAAGAAAAGTTGGTGATCCTGCAAAACGTCAGGCTATTACCAATCCAACAAAAACTATTTATTCGATTAAACGTTTTATGGGATCATCTTATGATGAAACTACGAAAGAAGCGAATCGCGTACCTTATGAAGTAGTAAAAGGCGACAATAATACACCACGAGTTAAAATCGATGACCGTCTTTATACGCCTCAGGAAATTTCTGCAATGATTCTTCAGAAAATGAAGAAAACGGCTGAAGACTACCTTGGACATGAAGTAACAGAAGCTGTTGTGACTGTTCCTGCCTACTTCAACGATTCTCAGCGTCAAGCGACAAAAGAAGCTGGAGAAATTGCTGGTTTGACTATCAAAAGAATCATTAACGAGCCAACTGCCGCGGCTTTAGCTTACGGATTGGATAAAAAAGGAATTGATCAAAAAATTGTAGTTTTTGACTTTGGTGGTGGAACACATGATGTTTCTGTACTTGAGCTTGGAGATGGAGTTTTTGAAGTATTGTCAACAGACGGAGATACGCATCTTGGTGGTGATGATGTAGATGAAGTAATTATTCAGTGGTTGGCTGATGAATTTAAGTCTGAAGAAGGACTGGATTTACGTCAGGATCCAATGGCATTGCAACGATTGAAAGAAGCGGCTGAAAAAGCAAAAATTGAGTTGTCTTCTACAACGTCATCTGAAATAAACTTGCCATACATCATGCCTGTAAATGGTATTCCAAAGCACCTTGTGAGAACATTACAAAGAGCCAAGTTTGAGCAGTTGATTTCAGAAATCGTTGAAAGAACAATCGCTCCTTGTCGTTCTGCTCTGCAAAATGCAGGATTGTCAACAAGTGATATTGATGAAGTAATTTTAGTAGGAGGTTCTACGAGAATTCCAATTATTCAGGATGCTGTTGAACGTTTCTTTGGTAAGTCGCCATCAAAAGGTGTGAATCCTGATGAGGTTGTTGCCCTAGGTGCTGCCATTCAAGGAGGTGTATTGACAGGCGAAGTGAAGGATGTACTTCTTTTGGATGTAATTCCTCTTTCATTGGGAATTGAAACAATGGGTGGAGTAATGACTAAATTAATCGAAGCAAATACAACGATTCCTACTAAAAAGTCTGAAGTATTCTCAACTGCATCGGATAGTCAGCCATCAGTTGATATTCATGTATTGCAGGGAGAACGCTCAATGGCAGGAGATAATAAAACATTGGGTCGTTTCCAATTGACAGATATTCCACCTGCTCCGAGA
>JBKDKG010000022.1:0-6197 GCA_046345095.1 Flavobacteriia bacterium
AATCACCACTGCTATAACTTATATCAACGTGAATCAATTGGATGAATGTCTATACTGTATTCAAGTGAGAAATTCAAATTGTATTTCTGTTAAGAAGGTTATCATCAAATAATCTTAAATAATATTTTTCAGAAATGCCGGAGTAGATCTCCGGCATTTTTTATTTACAAAACCACCAAATAACAAAAATCTTCAGTAGAGAATAATGTTACCTTTGTAGAGATGCACTATGCAATTGTAGATATAGAAACAACAGGAGGAAGCCCAAAATCTTCGAAAATAACCGAGATTGCTATCTACAAGCACAATGGGAAAGAAATAATTGATGAGTATGTAACACTCATCAATCCTGAAATGAAAATCCCGGAATTCATTGTTCGTTTGACAGGGATTAGTGATAAAATGGTGGAAAACGCACCAAAATTTTTTGAAGTCGCACGAAAAATAATAGAATTCACAGAGGAATGTATTTTCGTTGCGCACAATGTAGGTTTTGACTACGGAATCATTCGACAAGAATTCAAAAACTTAGGATATGATTACCGAAAATCACATTTGTGCACGGTTAGAGCTTCTCGATATGTGATTCCTGGCATGGAATCTTATAGCCTAGGGAAATTATCAAGAAATTTGGGCATAGAAATAAAAGGTCGACACCGTGCAGGTGGAGATGCACTTGCTACGGCCCATTTGTTTACACAACTCATCGAAAAAGACCCACATAATTTAAGTACTTTCATTCAAGAAGAAATCAATCCCAAGGTATTACACCCGAATCTTGATTTGGAGTCATTGGAAAACATTCCTTCGAAAACGGGAGTTTACAAATTTTATGATGAGGACAATCGACTCATTTACATTGGTAAAAGCAAACAAATTAAAAGCAGAGTAGATCAGCATTTAAGGAATAATAAAACAAAAAAGGGTTCCCAAATGATGAAAGAAATTTCACGGATTGAAATTGACCTCACAGGATCTGAACTCATTGCTTTACTGAAAGAATCTCAATTAATCAAACATTATAAGCCGCTTTATAATCGCAGGCTGACACGCACAAAGTTTCCATTTGGAATTTATGACGACATCAATGAAACAGGTCATTTAAAATTAAAAATTGAGAGCACAGGCAAAAGAGAAAGTCAACCAATAATCAGTTTTTCAACACGTAATGAAGCAACCAGTTACTTAGAGAAAATTGTAGAACAATATTCTCTTTGCCAAAAATTATGTGATTTATATCCAACTCAATCAGCTTGTTTCCATTACTCTATCCAAAAATGCAATGGGGCTTGTATAGATAAGGAACAAGCACCTGCATACAATGAAAGAGTTCAGTCATTTATTGATAAATACACACTGAGCGGAGAAAGTTTTTATTTAATTGATAAAGGAAGAAACAAAAGCGAAAAGAGCCTTGTGTTGGTTGAAAACGGTACAATTGCAGGATTTGGATTTGCACCCTATCATTTTAACAATCAACCTGTTTTTAAATGGAAAAGATTCATTGAACTGACGCATGAAGATCGCGATGCACGCAGTATTCTAAATCTGTTCCTGCGAAAAAACAAAGAAATAAACATTGTAAAATTTTAACCAACAAAAAGGCCGACTAATTAGTCGGCCTTTTATTTTATCTAAGCTTAATTTTTAAGCTTTCAATCTCTTAGAGAAATCAATTAGAATTGGGGTTGCAACACACAGGGATGAGTACGTACCAATTACAACTCCAACCAACAAAGCAAACAAGAAACCTTTGATTGCTGGTCCACCGAAAATGAACATGATTAATACCACCACAAATAAGATCATGGAAGTATTAAACGTTCGACTCAATGTTGTATTCAATGATTTATTGATGATTTCATAATGGTGATCTTCTTCCTTGCTGCTTCGAAGGTTCTCACGAATCCTATCGAATACAATTACGGTATCGTTCATCGAGTATCCAATAACCGTCAAGATCGCAGCTATGAAGGCTTGATTAACATCCAAACTAAAAGGAAGGATACCATGTAAAAGAGCAAACACAGATATTACAAAGAAAGCATCGTGAATCAACCCTACAATTGCACCAATTGAATATTGCCAGTGACCGAATCGAATTAAGATGTATGCGAATATTGCTAGTAATGAAAGCGCAATCATTACATATGAATCAGTTGATAATTGGTTCGATATAGAAGCTGATACACTTCTTGATTCAATGATTTCAAAATTACCAGACTTTGCTTTGCCGGTCTCTAATCCTTCTATCACTTTTCCTCGCACAACTTCATTCGCACCATCGTTCTTCGACATGAAATTCGTAACGATTTCCACATTGTATTCATTGGATTTCGTTTTCAAATCAATGGAAGCTACTTCACCGTTTTCAATTAATACTTTTGACAAACTTCCTCGGATTTGCTCAATGTCAGCTTTCTTGTCAAATTTCACTACATACGTTCTACCACCAGTAAATTCAACACTTTGCTTCAAACCTCTTGTGAAAAGTGCCCCCATTCCTATTAAAGTAACTGTAATTGAGAAGATATAGAAGTATTTTCTTTTTCCTACCCAATCAAAATGAAGATTTTGGAACAAGCCCTCCGACATTTTAGTAAAGAAGCTAATTTTCTTTCCTTTCGCCAACCAACCTGTAATTACTAGTTTAGAAATGACAATTGCTGAGAACATTGAAGTAAAAATACCGATGATCAATGTTGTAGCAAATGATTCAATCTCACCCGTTCCAAACACTTTCAAAATAACTGCAACCAATAAGTGAGTTACATTGGCATCGATAATGGAAGGAAGTGCCTTTTTAAACCCAATGTCAATTGATCCAGGAATATCAACACCTCTGTATTGCTCCTCACGAATACGCTCAAAAATCAAGATATTTGCATCGACGGCTGTACCAATTGTAAGTACAATACCTGCGATACCCGCCAATGTTAAAACGGCACCAAAAGAAGCGAGACAGCCAAAGATAAATACAACGTTAGCTGCCAAAGCAATGTTTGCTGCGATACCAGCTTTGCTGTAGTACAAGTACATGTAAATCAATACAGCAAGGAAAGCAACTGCGAAAGAAACCAAACCAGATTTGGAGTTCTCAGCCCCAATTGTTGGTCCAACTTTCGTTTGTTCTTTAATTACACAAGGTGCTGGAAGTGCTCCTCCATTCAGTAAACCTGCAAGATCTTTTGCCTCGTCAATTGTAAATGAACCTGAAATCTGAGTGTTTCCACCAGTAATTGCATTGATTACGCGTGGTGCACTGTAAACAACATCATCCATTGTAATTGCAACAATTTTATTTACGTTGTCTCCAGTCATTTCAGCCCATTTATCTGAACCTTCTTCCGTCATCGTTAAGTCAACAGTGATTTTTCCGGATTGCTCATCGTAACCAGTTCTTGCATTTTTAATGTCTTTACCGCCTACTTTTGCTTTCCCAGTTTCAGGAACACGAATTGCATACAAAACATACGCTTGCTCTTTTGAGTTAACAGCCACATCCTCAAGATCAGCAGACCACATGAACTTCACATCTTCTGGGAAAACGCTCAATACATCCTCTCTTTTCAAAATTGCTTCAACTGCAGATTTATTTTCTGCTGCAACATACCCTAAAGCATAATCTCCAGCAGACTTAACAAAATCAGCCAGTCCTTTTTGTGAACCACCTAAACTTGTAAGCGACTCTAAAGATTTTGTTTTCGTAGTATCTGTTGAATCTTTTTTAGAAACTTCTAAATCTTCAACCTTGACTTCCTTTGTTCTCGACACCATAGTTGCTTGTTGCCATTGAGCAGCAATTTCACTTGGGAAGTAAGTCTCATAAAACTGAAGATTTGCAGTAGATTGTAATTTACTTGCAACAGTCGCCTCATCTTGAACTCCTGGAAGTTCAATGTAAAGTCTATTGTTGACCATATCACGTTGGATGTTTGGTTGAGCAACACCAAACTGGTTTATACGCTTGCTCATGATTTGCTCCACACCATCCATGGAAGAAGAAGCGATTTTACGAAGGAACGCTTCTACGTCATCATCTGACGAATTAATTCCAAGACCTTCCAATTCAGATGTGGCCAACAAACGAACAACTGGCATTTTATTCACCTTTTTGTTCTCCTTGATAAACAATGAAATGAAATCACCACCTGAATTCGAATAGACACTCAATGCTCTTTCATAAGGCTTTTTAAATTGAAGATCACGGGGATTTCTCGCGTAATTCTTAACCAATTCAGGAATTGAGATTTCAAGCGTAACGCTCATCCCTCCAACAAGGTCAAGACCGAATGCCAAACTTCTTTTCTTTGTCTCAGCGAAAGTTGAACCAAAAACAGGATAAACTTTGTTCTCTGCTTTCTCCTTCAAAATTTGATTTACAAATGCAGATTTTGCCAAAGCCTCTGCTTCAGGCTGAGAGAAGTCTACCGTAGTATTATTCGGAAGATTGCCGATGTTGTTATTCTTTGCTGCATCTAATTTAAGCGCTGCTACACGCTCGTCAGCCTCTTTCTCAGACTTGTCCTCCACTGAGTTAGAAACCCAAGTAAATGAAAGTTGGTACACACAAACGGCTGACAATAATATTGTTAAAAACCAAAAAAATCCTTTATTACGCATTTTCGTAAAACTGTTAGTTATCAATTAAAGCGCGCAAATATAGAATTTACGAATGGTAAAATCAACAATCTTCAATGAGTATTTCCGAAGTTTATCAACAACTTAAAATAGATTTAAAGTACCACCAGTTTATTTATCACCCAACGGCGCAGATTCGGCTGCAAATTCCACCAATCTTTCAGCGAAATGATCCCACGTAAATGCACCTCTTTTGGAATCAATTGACTTTTTAAAAACACTATGCTCAGATTGATCAAAGTACTCCGCTATTGCGGCAGCAAGTGCCTCTTTGTTGTTAGGAGGAACAAATTTCCCCATATCTTGAACGGTCTGCCTCAATCCGCCAACATCGGTCACAATGACGGGTACACCAAAATGAAAAGAAGTAGCTGTAACTCCCGATTGTGTTGCTGAGCGATAAGGTAAAACACTGACATCGGCAGCAGAAAAATAAATATGGACCTCATCATCTGGAATAAATTTGTCGATAACTTTTACTCGACTTGTAATCCGAGGATCTTCTATGAAATGAGTGTAAGCCTCTCTATTGCTATAAAATTCTCCTGCAACAAGTAATGTATAAGAGTCATCAAGTAAAGAAAATGCCTCTAACAAGACATCAAGTCCTTTATAGTCGCGGATTAATCCAAAGAACAAAATAACTTTCTTTGTCGCATCCAATCCCAATTTTTCGCACGCCTCTTCCCGTTCTATTTTTTCAAAAAATTGATCATACCAGGGATGTTCGAGCATTAAAATGTGAGCATCGGGCCGCAGAGATACTAAATCATTCTTTACTTGCTCAGACATGACAACAAAAGCATCAAAATTTCGAACTAAAATTTTATTGAGCCAACTGTCAAAAAAGCGTTTTTCATGAGGCACTAGATTGTGAATTAAAGCAATACGCTTCGTGCTAGGTTTAAATCCTTTTGAACAAAAACTAAGAAATACTGAAAAGATGGACATCCAATAATTAGCGATGAATAAATCTGTTTGTATAGCCTTCAACTTTCTTCTAGCTCCAAAGTAACTGAATGGATTGAATGTACTCACAATTCTTTGCGCCCTGCCCTCTAATTCAGGATTTAACGTTGTAACAAACTGACTTGATCCTGGAAAAAGAAAATTAGGATATTGTTTTTTAAAGGTAAAAACTGCTACATCATGTTTTTTATCGAGCGATTTTACTAAGCGCTCATTGAAGTGAGCAATTCCTCCGCGAAACGGATAAAAAGCTGAAAAAATCGAAATTTTCATGTAGTAAAGAACCAAATGCTATTGAAAACCAAAACCAATGCAATTGTAAAAAATTTCATCGCCAGACTTCACATTTAACGTGTCAAAACCGTTGATCACTAGGTTTTTATAGTATTTCTGCAACAAACCAACATTCTTGGCATAGACCTCATATTTACGGCGGTAATCAATCAATGAGAAAAAATCTTCTTGTTCAACAACTAAAGTACTATCGAAATAGACCCCGTTAATGGTTTGTTTTTCATGAATATTGCGGTAATAAGCGTTTAGTTCAGGGTAAGAATTAAATGCATTGATGTTCCATTCTTTACTTT
>JBKDKG010000023.1:0-15738 GCA_046345095.1 Flavobacteriia bacterium
CGTCAGGACCGTGAACCAATATTCTAGTACCAGTTTGAAGGTTTTTTGTTGAAACAACACCCATGGATTTCAATACAGATTTTAATCGTTTTGCACACAAAGTGTCAATTAAAGGATCCGTTTGGGCCGAATCTTTGAAGACATAAAATGATTGAAGAATTAAGTCTCCTCGTAAATAAGTGTTGCTAATTTTTTTTAATTGTCTTGCAGAGGTACCTCTTAGTTCTGTGCTTCCTTCTTTGAAATAAAGGGTTTTTATCTTTCCCTGAGCATTCAGTTGAAAGTTGAAAAGGAGCAAGAGTGCGTAAAGCAGAAAATTCTTCAATGGTATAACCAAAAATGTGCTGTGAAAGTACAAAAAAAAAAGCCGCCTCCTTTTGGAGACGGCATATAAATTGTTCACTTCGTATTGTTACTTAAATGAGTTTAAATCACTACCGCCATTAACAGTGATCGATTTAATTGTTCCAGAAAAAACAACCTCTCCCATTGCAATGGAAACTTTGTGCGCAAATAGCAACCCATTCACTTCTTTAAAATCGGCAAAAGTTGCAGAAGACTCAACCGTTTCTTCTCCTTCTTTACGAATTGAAAGTGATTTAACTTTTAGCATTGATTTTACGTCAAAATAATCAAAAGTCTCACTTGAACCATCCATAACTTTCAAAACATAAGCATCACCAGATTCGATTGTTTCTATTCCCACAAGCTCATATTTCATTCCTGTTTTTGAGTAATTCAATTCAGGAAACAATCCAGTTGATTTCTGTTTAGCAGCAATCTCTTCCGCAGTTAAATCTTTTTTCCCTGTTTGCATGCTGGATGATCCACCGGTTGTTCCATCGAAATAAGATTTTTGGAATGTCATTCCTTGGCCTTCCAGTTTTTGACCTTCATAGTTAGGTGCTACCCAAAGATCTGTTGAACTTAAAGGGAAAGGAATTTGAGCCATACTCAACTCTGTTTTCTTTTCAACTGACTTAATTTTTTTCAGTTTTTTAGCAGCAGCCTTTAAGGTGGTAGTCTTTGTTACAGCATAAATATACTTTTCAATCAATTGATCTTTTGTAATGTCAGCTTTCTTCACTTCCTTAAGAGGCTCGCCAAAAGCATCTAACATCTCAATTTTCCCGTCTGCATCAAATTGCTTTAACTTCTCGAGGATTTCTTCATTTCCTACAACAACGATATTGCAATTCTTTGCAGTGAAATAAGTTTGAGCCATTAATAGAACATCTTCTTTTGATACTGATTCAAGTCGCTTTAAATAAGACTGATAGTAATCCTTGTTCAGGTTGTTGCTAATAATATTTAAAGCAAAACGAGCAATTGTTTGCGGTCGCTCAAGAGATCTCGCAAATCCACCAGCCATAGATGATTTTGTTAAATTCAATTCATCATCTTTTACATAATCACTTGTGATTTTGTCTAATTCGAAAAGAATCTGTGTAATTGCTGAATCAGTTACATCGTTACGGAAATTACCGCCGATTGATAACCAAGATCCATCTTCTGTAACATTCAATGTGGAATAACAGCCATACGTGTAAGCTTTGTCTTCACGTAAATTTTGCATTAAACGTGTACCAAAACCACCTCCACCAAGAATACCATTTAAAACGGTTAAAGGCAATTGGTTTTGATCACCTGTGCGCATTTTAATAGGAAATGAAACTTGGATGACAGATTGAACTGCTCCTGGCTTTTTAACGAAAATGACCCTGTTTCCTTTATTGAATGCTCCATCGCCAGTCTCTGCTTTTGTAGGTTCAACACCTGTCCACTTTGCAAAGTATTGCTCAACGATTTTTAATGCTTCTGCTTTGTTGATATCGCCCACAAAAACCAGGTAACTTCCATTTGGAGTAAATGTTTCCTTGTAATAATTTACAACATCGTCCCTTGTGATATTTGACAAGGATGCTTCTGTCATAACATCACCATATGGGTGGTTCGGGAAATTTACTCTTTTTTCTGCATTATCTGCCATTGTACCTGGGTCAGATTTAGCTGAAAGCAAAGCTGATTCATTTTGTTTTTTGATACGATCAAATTCCGACTGAGGGAAATTGGCATTTAACAAAACATCAGAGAAAAGCACTAAACCCTTATCCAAATGTTTTGTAAGGCAGGACAAAGAAATTGAATTGTCGCTAGCATCTAAAGATGCCCCAATGTAATCCTTCTCCTTGTCTAATTGATCTTTGGTTCTATTCGAAGTACCAGAAAGAATCAATGAGCCAGCCATTTCTGAAAGACCAGCTTTTGAACCTTCAACGCGTGGATCAGATCCCATCACCAAATCAATGGAAACACGAGGTAGTTTGTGATTTTCAGAAAGTATAACAGTGATGCCGTTCGAAGCCTTGAAAACTTCTGAATCTTTAATGTTAATTGTTGGCGCCTTGGCTGCTGCCGGACGCACTGAACGGTCCAATTGACCGAAAACTAAAGCAGGTATTAACAATCCTGCAAGAATGAAAAACTTTTTCATGGCGGTCAGCTTATTTCGTTTCTTTTGGTAAATAATGTAGGATAACACGTGCGTCTTGTGTTAGGTATTTTTTAGCAACACGTTGAATGTCTTCACGTGTAACTTTCATGTAACCATCAAGTTGTGTGTTTACGCGACTCGCGCTTCCATAATAAACGTGGTTGTCAGCGAGATTTTCTGCAACACCTGCGATAGATGCATTTGAACTAACGAAGTTGTTTTCAAATTGGTTGCGCACTTTTTCAAATTCTTCCTGTGAAATCAATTCAGTTTTCATAAGATCAATTTGAGCGTCGAATTCATTTTGAATGTCATCCAAGTTGATACCATTTGCTGCAATAGCTGCAAAAATTCCTACACCCGCATCTTCCAAACCATAATTGAAAGAAAAAGCAAACGTTGCCATTTGTTTCTTCTCAACAATCGTTTTATTGATTCTAGAACTTGAACCACCAGATAAAACTTCGTTCATCATTTCAAGCGCATAGATATCAGCATCGGTTTGAGAAGGAAATTTGTATCCCATAAACAATGCTGGTAATTGGATATTATCATAAACCACATCTTTCTTAACGGCTGTTAATTTCTCTGTGTCTTTTGTTGGACGAGGAATGTCGATTGCTTTTGCGGTCAAAGATGTGATGAGTCTTTTTGCACCTAAATCCTTTGAATTGAAGAAGTCCTTTGCATCAAATTTCGACTTCGGCATACCGTAACGCTTTTCAAAATCAGTATCGCTCAGGTTTTCAAAGTCTCTAAATAGGTTGATTGCCTGACCTTTAGGGATAGAAGCAAAGTATTTATCAATCCATTTCTTCGTCTGCTCGATGTTTAGATCACCAGCGATTGATAGCGTAGCATTGCTTGGAACATAGAATGTCTTGTAGAAATTCACATAATCTTCCTCTTGCGCAGCATCAAGGTGTTCCATGCTACCAATTGGCACCCAGTTGTATGGGTGAACGGTAAACATTCTGCTGAACATTTCAGTAAGGAAAGATGCGTATGGTTGATTGTCCACACGTTGACGCTTTTCTTCTTTGACAACACTTCTTTGTGTTTCAATTCCAGTATTGTCAACTTTCGCATGCAACAGACGCTCGCTTTCCAACCATATACCCAATTCCAATTGGTTTGAAGGAAGAATTTCGTAATAATACGTTCTGTCTTGAGAGGTGTTTGCATTTAAAGTTCCTCCATTTTTCTCTACCAGTTCGCTGTATTCACCACGACCAATGTTTGTTGATCCTTCAAAGAGTAAATGCTCAAAGAAGTGAGCAAATCCAGTTTTTTGTGGATTTTCATTTTTTGATCCAACATGATACAAGATGGAAACGGCTACGATTGGGGTTGCATGCTCTTCATGTAAAATGACATGTAATCCATTCGGAAGATCGTATTCCACGTACTCAATTTTCTTTTGAGCTTGGGAGCTAAGCGCTGCGGCCGTTAAAACTCCCGATAGGATGATTTTCTTCATTGAAAAAATTAATTTTTACCGGTACAAAGAAACTTAGAATTTTTTAATATCAATTTGGAAGTTGATATTCGGTAAGATTTTGTTTCAAAAGGTTGCCATGACGGACAAGGGTTGAATTTGGAATTAAGAAGATATGCTTTTTTGGCTTGAAAATTGTCTAGCTTTGTCACTGTGAATAAAATAAGTTTTCTTCTTTCGTTTTGTTTCCTTCTGCAAGTGCAGGCGCAAAAAGTCGTTCCGTTTATCGATTTTAACTTCTATTTCCGGTCTTTTGAGAATGATAATTTTCGTCAGCTCGAATTTCAACCCATCAAGGAATATAAGGCGGGAGATGATTTAGTGGCATATATAGACACGAGAGGTAATCTTAGAATATACGACGGGAAGGAGCGAAAGGACATTTCAAATATGAATGTCCAATATCAAGTTTCGGATCATTTAATGGCATACAATATTGGTCCTACATTAAATATTTGGGACGAAGGGAAATTAAAAACCTTAACCTACTTTGCTAAGGAGTATGTTGTGAAAGACAGTATCATTGTTTATGAAGATACTCGTTTCAATACTGTGAATGTTTATTGGAACAAACAGACCTTTGAACTATATCGACTTACAGGAGATGTTTATATGCCAGAAGTTATTGGTGATAATATTCTCGCATTCAAAGACAATGGGAATTTCTATAAAGTCTTTTGGCGCGGACAAATCTACGATCTTGGCGTTTGGAACAATGCGATTGAATTTCAGGCGGGCTCAGATATCTTGTGTTTCAACGATCCAACGACTCGAACATTTGCGGTTTTTGAGAATGGTCAATTCTTAGACGTAGAGCAGTTTTACATGAAGAAATACAAGGCGGGTAGAGGTTTTGTCGTTTATGAAGATTTGAATAGTAATTTGAAAATGTATAAAAATGGGGAAAACCAAATCCTGAGTAATTTCTCAGCTTCATTTTGGGAAGTGAAAGATGATTTGGTTATTTGGGGGGAGAATTCTTTTGTCTTTGCTTTTCAAAATGGTGAAAAGATACAAACGAGTAATTTCATGCCGAAAGACTATTTAATGAAAAACAATGTATTTGTCTTTCGAAATATTCTTGGAGGCATAAGCGCATTGATTGATGGTAAAGTCAATGAAATTACGAATCAAGTTGATGCAGAATATGAAATCTACGGCAATGCAGTGCTCGTTAAGTTGTTTAATCGATCTTACATTGTTTTCAAAAACGGTAGAAAATTTCAGGCTTAATCAAAAGCCTAGAACAACACCTGCACTTGCATTCACAATTATATAATTTGGCTTACTTATAAAACCTTTTGTTTCGTTTAACATAACTTCAGCATCAGGTTGAAAGAGGTAAGGAGTGAAGCCAAAATCTAAAAAGGGTGAGATTACTTTTTTTGCCAAATGAAAATCATAGTTAACTATCGTTTCAGTTTGGACTCCAATTCCAAATGAGGTTGACCATTCATTTTCTAGAACAATGGCTGTATCATTTATGGTTCTTCTTAAACCACTTAATAATAACCCAGCGCAGACAGTAAAATTTAGTTGGTTAACTTTTTTCGAGAATGCATGAGTAAACCCAATGCCTGGTGTTACAGTTTGAAATGTCAAGCGGTTAATGAAGTTCGTGTTTTCAGCGACGCTTGAATGAAAAGAATAACTTAAATAAAGTGATTTTTTCCATGGCCTGTCACTTTGACTATTGAAGACGTATTCAATTTTTGAATATGCCCCGAATTGTAGAAGAGGTTGTTTTTCGGTAAGCCAGGGTCTTGTGAAGTTGTAAGTTTGTATTGCTTGGTCCCACCGTGGACTGTATAAATGATTCATCCCAACATAAATTTTCCAGGATTGGGAATAGCTACTTAAACAGATGGTCGAAAAACAAATAAACAAGAACTTTTTCATGTTAAGTTTTTAAAATGTTGATCACTTCCCTGTAGCCTGTTTCAACTGCACCAAATACGGTTTGATGGTGTCCGTTTAAGTTCATTGCTTCGCCAGCAAAAAATAACTTATTGTCTATGGGTTCTGATGCTACCTCTCTGGCATTTCCCATATTAACAGTGCTGTAGGAATAGGCGCCTTCAATGTAGGGATGTGCAGACCAGTTTTCTACATGTCCAGAAATAAAGCTCGATGTAGCAATTCCATTGTACATTAAATCCAGTTCACTCAATAATGCGCTGATTATGGCTGCATCACTGCCCAATGAATCAAGGTTTTTCGCCTGTTCTCCCATTACAAAAGCTAAAAGCACATTGTCTTGCCCCAACTTACCGATTTTCTCATTTGCATAAGCCGCACAAACAGAACCTCCAACAATGTTGTCATGGTAAAATGTCTGGTTGAATTTTAAAAAAACCTTCATGCCCGGTCCCATCCCGATTTTGTTCAAGGCATTTACTTTTTCATTTGGCAATCCAGGAACAAATGTTATTGCATTTTTCTTGTATTGAGTGATTGGAATTGTAAGGATGACTTTGTCGCAAGTTTTTGTTGAACCATCAATGGTTTTAATTAGAATTTTTTCGCTTGCATAATTAATTTCAGTGACAATTGAATTCACATATATATGATCCTTTATTTCATTTACGATGTGCTTTTCAAAAAAGTCAAAGAAGGTTGCTTCAAATTTGTAATCGTCATCTCCGGAAGACCAATTCAGTTCTTCTTCATGATTCCAAAATACTGATAAGTCGTTTGCTGAAGCACCTTGATCGCCTGCAATATTTTCAATGATGTAATCGTAATCTGAAGAAAATCCGGAATCATGAGCAAATTGCTTAAAACTCACGTCGGGCAAATCATCTTTGTCAAAAATATCCGGGTCTTTGTCTAAGGTACTGACCAATTGCCCTTTGAACCAATACATCATTTCTGTATCGTCCAACGTGATTTTTGTATTTGTAGCGGCCATAAAATCAGCAATTACATTGTTTTTGCCATGAAGCCATTGGGCGCCGCTATCAATGGGGAAATCGCAGAATCCAGTAACCTTGCCAAGGCGACCGCCGTAATTTGCATTTGCCTCCAAAATTTCAAAATCAATATTATTTTTCTTTAAAACATAGCCAGCATAAAGACCAGCTGCACCTGCACCAATTATAATTACTTTGCCGTTAAAGTTGATTTCCTCAAATAGAATTTCCTTTCTGCATGAATTCATCAAGAAAGAGGGAAAGGTGAGTGCTCCGATACTATATAAAAAGGTGCTTTCAATAAATCGTCTTCTATCCATAATAATTTTTTGAACTTGGAAAAAGTAGTCACTAAATTAGCATTTTCCAATTTCGAATAAGCGCTAAAATAATTTATCAGTTGGATTTTAATTAACAATTTTTTGAGCCTCAATTTTTGCTAACTTCGTCCTCCCAATTTTAACAAACAACACAATGAATAACTGGTTTACTGTAAAAGTAAAATATACGAAGCAACTTGAAAACGGTACGTTTAAGCGTGTTTCAGAGCCTTATCTTTTGGCAGCAATGACGTTCACAGATGCGGAGGCAAGAATCTACGAAGAATTAGGTTCAATCATTCGAGGTGAGTTTAATGTTGTTGGAATTGCACGTACTGAATTGCATGACATTTTTGCATATGAAGATGCAGATGTTTGGTACAAGGTTAAAATATCGTACGATGCAGAAGGTGATGGAGAAGAGAAAAAGAAAAAAGTTTCTCAGAACTTTCTGGTTTCAGCACATTCAGTGAAAGATGCTTATGATCGTATCAAAGAAAGTCTTTCAACGTTGATGGTTGATTTTCAGATCCCTTCGATTATTGTTTCTCCTATTGTTGAAATCTTCCCATATACAGAAAATTTGGACAAAGAAATTGAGAGGAAGTCATTGCCTGAATTTGAGGAAGAACAAAAACCAAAAGGCAGAGTCTTTTCAGCACCAGGTTCTGATTTCGAAGATGAGGATGTTGAGGAAGTCGAGGAGGATGACAGTGAGTTAGAAGATGATTACACGGACGAATAAATAGAATGGAGGATTTTATTGAGCAAATGCGAAATGACCACCGCGAATTCGATAAAGGAAATTTAGAGGGTTATTTCGGAAATGAACCATTTGATCTGTTTACAAAATGGTATTCGGATGCTTTTATTTCTCAACCTGAGCCGAATGCTTTTGTTTTATCGACTGCAGGCTTGAATAATTTTCCCAGTTCGCGAATTCTCTATTTAAAAGAATTGCTCAATAAGAAGTTTGTTTTTTATACAAATTATCGCAGTCAAAAAGGGAAGGAGCTAGCTTCTAATCCCAAAGCTGGAATGTTGTTTTTCTGGCCTGGTTTGCAGCGACAAGTGCGCATAGAGGGCATGGTTGAAAAAGTGTCAGAAACGGTAAGTGATGATTATTTCAAATCACGTCCACGTGGCAGTCAAATTGGTGCATGGGCATCAAGCCAATCCGAGTTTATGAATGATCGCTCCGATCTAGAGAAAAAAGTGGAGCAATATGCCAAAAAATTTCCGGGAGAAGTTCCTCGTCCACCGCATTGGGGTGGATACGAATTAACACCTGTACTAATTGAATTCTGGCAGGGTAGACCGTCACGTTTGCATGATCGAATTATCTTTGAGTGGTATGGCAACGAATGGAAGGTGTACAGAAAGAATCCTTGATGATGTACGAAATTCAACCCCAACTTTTTCAGCTTTCCAATGGTTTGCGTGTGGTTTATCTTCATACACCAGCTCAAGTAGCACATTTGGGTGTGACTGTTCTTGCGGGCTCACGATTTGAAAAGCAGGGAGAGGATGGATTGGCGCACTTTTTAGAACATTCTATTTTTAAAGGAACCAACAAAAGAAAAGCATTTCACATTTTATCGCGCTTAGATTCTGTAGGAGGTGAGTTAAATGCATACACAGCAAAAGAAGAGATATGTGTTTATGCCTCATTCACAAAAGAGCATATCGAGCGTGCTTCAGAGCTTTTAGCAGATATTATTTTAAATTCTAATTTTCCGATAAAAGAAATTAACAAGGAAAAAGAAATCATTCTCGATGAGATCAATTCTTACTTGGACAGTCCTTCCGATAAGATTTTCGATGATTTTGAAGCCTATATTTTTGAAGGGCATACTTTAGGTAATAATATTTTAGGTACAAAGGAGCGTGTGCAGGGCTTTCAGCGTGAACATTTGATGGATTATGTGAAACGATTCTTTACGTCGGACAACATGGTTATTTCATTTGTTGGCGATTTGTCGAAAGGTAAATTGGAGAAAATTCTTGAGGAGGATTTTAAAAGTTGTCCTCAGGGAAATCACGTGCCTGTTATTGAAAAGTTTGAACCGCGTAAAACCTTTCGTATTCGATCTAAAGAAGCCAATTATCAAGTGCATGCAATTGTAGGTGGCCTAGCGCCAAGTTATAAGGAGGAAGCACGTCGAGGCATGACTTTGTTGACCAATATATTAGGCGGACCGGCATTGAATTCTCGATTGACACTTTCTATTCGTGAAAAATATGGCTATTCATACAATGTAGAAGCTAATTATACACCTTATGTGGATACTGGATTTTGGAGCGTCTATTTAGGTACTGATCCAAAATACATTGATAAATCGTTGTCGCTCATTCGAAAGGAACTCAAATTATTGCGCACAAAGAAATTAGGCGTTTTGCAATTAAATAGAGCGAAAGAACAATTGAAAGGTCACCTCGCTTTGGGCATGGATAGTAATTCAGGCTTGATGCTTGGCTTGGGTAAGTCGCTACTCTTGTTCAACCAGATTGATACTATTCAGGAAATTTATCAAGGTATTGATAAGTTAACAGAAAGTGAACTGATGGAAATTGCAAATACTTATTTTTCTGACGATAATTATTCAGAATTGATTTTCGATCTCTCCGAAAACGCAAATTAATATTCAAAACTGAATTTTTTAGCATTTCATTGATTCAAACAGCACGTTCGTTGAACAAAGTTGTCTGTGATTGCATTGCTGACCTATCTTCGTTTCAAGTTTAATGGTTATAGTAGTAGATTAGTTTAGGTTTAGAAGCAGTTTTCAGTTTAAGTTGTCCATCATCCCAAAAAGTGGACGTCCGAATTGAAAGCAAGTTGCTAGAGAATGAAGGGCAGCTACCATGTAGTAAATAAATTCTGTAGCAACGGAAGAGACACTCGTAAGGGTGTCTTTTTTTGTTTGTTTAAATTTTCCTATTGTTTTTAGGGTTGAAGTCTATAAAAATTCAAAAAAAATGAAGTAAGCTATCTTTTTAGAGGGGGTCTGTTGAAAAATAATATGAAAATTTTGGTTGACACCCCTAAAATGATGTAATTTTGTTGAAAATTTTAAAAGTTATGGCGACCATTAGACAAAAAGCGTATCAGGATGTATTGAATCGTACTCCAAAACACATTGATTTTGACGGTAAAATTTCTGAATTGTACGGCCAAAATGTATTTCATTCAGAAGTTATGCGTGAATACCTTCCATCTGATGCATTCAAGTCAATGATGGAATCCATTCAGAATGGTACGCGTTTGGATCGCAAAATGGCGGATCAAGTTGCTTCAGCAATGAAAGATTGGGCGCTGACGAAAGGTGCAACACATTATACGCACTGGTTTCAACCATTAACTGGCAGTACAGCAGAAAAACACGATGCATTCTTCAAGCCGGTTGGTCCAGGTAAGGCAATAGAGCGTTTTGATGGAGACTTGTTGGTTCAGCAAGAGCCAGATGCTTCTTCGTTTCCAAATGGTGGAATTCGTAATACTTTTGAAGCACGCGGTTACACAGCATGGGATCCATCTTCTCCTGCTTTTGTTATTGGTAAAACATTGTGCATTCCAACGATTTTCATTTCGTATACAGGTGAATCTTTGGATTATAAAATGCCGCTTTTGAAAGCATTGCATGTGGTTGATCAAGCTGCTGTTGAGGTGTGCCAATATTTTGATAAAAATGTAACGAAAGTTAATGCGACACTTGGTTGGGAGCAAGAATACTTTTTGATTGATCAAGCGCTGTTTAATGCACGTCCAGATTTGATGATGACAGGTCGCGCGCTCTTCGGACATGCTCCAGCAAAAGGTCAGCAATTGGAAGACCACTACTTTGGATCAATTCCAGAAAGAGTGAATGCATTCATGCGTGAGTTTGAAACAGAATCACTTAAATTGGGGATTCCAGTTACTACGCGTCACAATGAGGTTGCACCAAATCAGTTTGAATGTGCCCCAATCTTTGAGGAATGTAATTTGGCAAATGACCATAACTTGTTGTTGATGGATTTAATGGAAAAGATTGCTCGTAAGCATGATTTCCGCGTTTTGTTGCATGAAAAGCCTTTCTCTGGTGTTAATGGATCAGGAAAACACAACAACTGGTCGTTGAGCACGAATACAGGTGTAAACCTATTGGCTCCTGGTAAAAATCCTAAATCTAATCTACAGTTCCTTACTTTCTTTGTAAATACGATCAAAGCAATTCATGACTATGATGATGTATTGCGTGCATGCATCGCTTCTGCGGGTAATGATCACCGTTTAGGTGCAAATGAAGCACCACCGGCAATTATTTCTGCATTTATCGGTTCACAATTGTCTGGATTATTGGATGACATCGAAAAGAATGTGAAGGCAGGAAAAATGACGCCAGAAGACAAAACAGAATTAAAATTGAACATCGGTAAGATTCCACAAATCATGTTGGACAATACCGATAGAAATAGAACGTCACCATTTGCATTTACTGGAAATAAGTTTGAATTCAGAGCTGTTGGATCTTCTGCGAATTGTGCGTCAGCTATGATTGTGTTGAATACAATTATGGCGAAGCAATTGAAAGATTTCAAGAAATCAGTTGACGATCGCATTACAAAAGGAGAAGCGAAAGATGAAGCAATTCTCAAAGAGCTTCAAAAATTGATAAAAGAATCAAAAAAGATTCGTTTTGAAGGAAACGGATACGGTGAAGAGTGGGTGAAGGATGCTGAAAAACGCGGGTTGAATAACTTGAAAGATACACCAAGAGCGCTTCAAGTGTGGGGCGATAAAAAGGTTGTGAAGTTGTTTGATGACATGAATGTTTTGACGCCACGTGAGTTGGAAGCAAGAAAAGAAATTGAGTTTGAAAACTATATTTTGAAATTGCAGATCGAAGCGCGTATTATGGGTGATGTTGTGAATTCGATGATTATTCCAGCAGTTGTTGAATACCAAAATACACTAATCAAAAACGTTCAAGGTTTGATAGATGTGTTAGGTAGCAAGGCTGGAAAAGAAGCGGCAAATATTCAAATCGAATTGATTCAGCGAATTTCTATTCACTTGAATAAGATGAAAGCTACTGCGGATGCAATGTTGATGGAGCGTAAGGCTGCAAATAAACTTGTTCATGCTGAAGATAAGGCATTCGCTTATTGCGACAAGGTGAGGATCCATTTTGATGAAATTCGTTACCATGCGGATAAATTAGAAATGTTGATAGATGATGAACTTTGGCCAATGCCGAAATTCCGTGAAATGCTTTTTACGCGATAAGTAAACATTCTTTAGTAAGATTAGCCCAGATTTTCTGGGCTTTTTTGTTTTTAAAAAGGAATAAGTTGAAAAATCTGAGCGTTTAAGAAGCATTGAAACTTTGGATTTTTTTATCTTTGTTTAAAATTATTCTAAATAAGGTGAACATCATTTTAGCAGATAGCAATGATCTTGTAAGGGTTGGGCTTCGCACAATACTGAATTCTCACGGTGGATTTCAAATTGTGGGTGAGGCACGTGATAACAAAGAACTATTGGAGTTAATCAAGAACTTTGAGTCATCTATTGTTTTAATTGATTATACAGCCTTTGGATTTGACATAGATGTTATCCCAAAAGCCTTGTTAAAAAACAAGGAAATACGTTTTGTTGCAATCACTCCTGAGCAATCAGCACAAACACTTGTCGATGCGCTGCGTTCAGGTGTGAAAAGCTATGTCAAAAAAGATTGCGATCTTGCTGAAATCATCAATGCGGTAGAAGAAACGTGGAGAGGTAATAAGTTCTTTTGTGGACAAATCTTAGAGACCATTCAGCGCGCTTGTATTGATGTGAACGACATCGATTTTGAATCCTTCTCCTGTGAACCAGTGGTTCTGTCAGAAAGAGAAAATGAGATTATCGTTTTAATTGCAGAAGGTTTGACGAACGCTCAGATTGCTGAACAATTATTTTTGAGCAACCATACCGTAAATACCCACCGTAAAAACATAATGTCAAAATTGGGAGTTAAAAACACTGCAGGTATTGTCATGTATGCTGTGAAAACGAATTTAGTATCTCCCAATAAATTTTTGTTCGCCGCGGAACAGGCGTAAAGGGTTTAAAGAGCGTTCAAAATGTTCAAATAAGTTCAAATCAGGGAGCTAAAAGACGCCCGTCGGCATTTATTGAATGGTTGTGGTTGTTATTCAATTTGTCGCTAATGTTTTTCACAAAATCATTTTGTTCTTTAAAATCAGAATTGATATTTTGTTGTTAAACGAAGAGCTTGTCATTTATTTCAATTAATTGTCTTTGATGTCGGTGTCAATAGATACGTTTTGGGATTTCTTTCGAAACAATTCTATAAAGTAACCTATTTGTAAAAAGTCACGACCAGTTTCATCATTTATTTTGTAGTCGAATTGATGTAAATAACCTATTTGTAATGTTGTTGCTTTTGATGGTTTGTAGTTGAACGCAAGTAACACTCTGTTTCGTTCAAAATAAGGTTCTTTGTCTGTGAAAAATAGTTCATTGCTTGCACTGACTTGAAAAAGTTTGTAGTCATTTCGTTCCCTTCCAAATGGATAAGAAACACCAATCCTATAGCGAAAGCGGTTGCGGTAACCATTGCTTGTAAATCTAAATTCTGCTCGATACCGTTGTTCTATTTTCAGTTGACCAATTGATTGAAAAAGAATTATCTGAGGCCAAATTCTAAATTCATCATTGTTTTTTGGCGTAACAAAATCTCCGCCTTCTTTGTAAGTTTGGTAACTACCAGCACCCAAAGTCAGCTTTACATTTTTATGAACTTTGTAGTTAGCACCGCCTTTGTATTCGTAATAATGAAAGTGATTGTAAAATTTCAATGAACGTAATTGTGCTTCTCCAAAAAAACTCCATTTTTCGCTGGTATTATATTTAACATTCAAAATATTCCAGCTACCAAAGTCAAAAGATTGTGCAGATACGTTATTGATTATAGAAAACAAGGTAATTGTTGTCAGAAATATCAACCTCATTTTATAGGCTCTTTGAGTTTTTCTTAGATTCAGTAACAGAAAATGAATTTCCGAAAAAATGGGAATTAGGGATTGTAATTAGTTCATTATTGTCTGTTTTAAGATGAACAAAGAAGTAGTTCATTTCTGTTACTTCTCCTTCATAATTGTAGTCTTTATGCAATACTTTTACACGATCTCCCAATTTAATCGGATGATTAAAGAAAATCAAAATGCTCGAAGTAATATTTGAAAGCAAAGACCATTGAGCAAAAAATGCGATACCCAAAGCTGTCAAGATCGTACTTGCAAAAAATGCAATTTCATTTTGTTTGAATCCCCAAACTCCTGTAAGTAATATGATTGCAGTTATTGTCGTAAACAACTGAACGGCTCTAATTGCCATTTTTCTCCTGCTCCTTTCTAAACGAGTTCTTTTTAGAAAATTATTGATTACTACCTTAAATGTAAGATACAAAAGGATATAGCAGACTACTATTACAATGGTTTCAATAATTTGAACGTTGAATGCTTTCATTGACTATTTATTTAATAGCTTATTTTCTCTGACTTTTTACCAACTAAGTTAATACTTTTAAAAATTAACGCAGCATCATTGTGAAGTAAGTGCTCAAATTCGTGTTCAAAAATCTGTTCGTTGTAATCATTCCTTTTGTTTAAAACTAAGATGCAGCACGAAGCTTTATTTAACCATAAAACTGACAATTTCTTGAAACTGCTATTATAAGCTGCCTTCTTCTTATTCAAGTTATTGTTTAATAAATTTTACCGTTTGATTTAATATACCATTGATATTGACAAAATAGATTCCGGTTGAAAACTCTGAAATATCCGTTGTTAATATGCATGTTGTTTCCGATGACTTAATATCAATATTCTTAATTAATTCACCCATTACATTGAAGATTTGAATACTATTAAATCGATTTGCATCACAAGGAAAAGAGACTATCAAATTGTCATTCGCTGGAATAGGAAATACGGTGATCTCGGATTTATTCTCTTGAATTGTTTCAGCGCCCAAAGAGCTGGTCGTATTTATTATTTTCCAAGCATTGTTTGTGGAAATACCGCTCATATACCATAACGCATTGTCGAATACTGTTGTTGATTGAGCGTGCCTTGATCCCGCAGGCCAATTACCCGTAGTGCTTTTTAATTCTCTCCATGTAATTCCATCTTCTGAATACCACACATCATTCATTTCAATTGCTGTTGCCAAGCCGCCCATTAACCACATTTTATTATCAAACCAGGCAACCGTATGCCAATATCTGCCGCTCCATGGGGCAGATTCATTTACCAGCGTCCAATTTATTCCATTAGCGCTTTTCCACACTTCGTTGTAGGACCTTCGAGTACCTTCATTAGAACCACCTAACATCCACATTTGTCCGCTTCCATCAACACAACTGCTTACTTGCATTCCTCTTCCTGACCATGGCGCATTGGGTAGTTGAGTCCATGAAATTCCGTCTGAGCTGCTCCAAACATCGTTTAGTGGAGGACCACTAC
>JBKDKG010000024.1:0-33528 GCA_046345095.1 Flavobacteriia bacterium
CAATAATTCCGGTATGAATGCGCCACCAAAAGTTCCGTAGAACCCTAATTTATCAGGTGTTGTAATGTAATTTTTCATTGTTTTAAACGGTCTATAAATGTTTTTACTTTTTCAAGGTTCTTAATTCCGGGTGCAATTTCAAACTTGCTGTTGATATCTACACCGTATATTTTTGGATGTTTGATTTCCTTAATCTTCTCAAGATCTTCGATAGAAATTCCTCCACTCAAAAAAAAGGGTGTGTTCAGTGAATATTCTTCCAACAGATCCCAATTGAATTTTTCGCCAGACCCACCATGTTTGCTGGTTTTTGTGTCAAAAAGAAAGTAATCTATTTTGTTTTCATAGCTTTTCAGCTCCAAAAAATCATTTTTTGAATGAATTCCAACTGCTTTTATTGTTTTGAATTTTTCCCCCAGGCGCTCACATACTTCCGGACTTTCAGATCCATGTAATTGTAAAAATTCAAGTTGATGATTTTCAGCAGTCTTATAAATAAATTCTTCGTTTGCATTGACGAATACACCAACTTTCTTTTTGTTAAAAACGGTGGTAGGTTTTGTGTTATAAAACCGAGGAGAATTTTCGTAGAAGATAAACCCTAGGAAGTCAATATTGGTTTCTTGATCAAGGATTTCAATCTGCACTTTTTGAGTCATTCCACACACTTTTATTTTCATACGGTTTCCTTTAATTGAGAAAGAAATTGTGCCGGATGCTCGTTTTTTAAAATGCTTTCTCCAATTAATGCTCCCTTAAATCCAATGGATCGAAGCATAATGAGTTCATCAGTAGTTCTAATTCCTGATTCTGAAATGCACGTGCGTCCCGATGGGATGAATTTTATAAGTTCTTGACTTACTTCAAGAGAGGTACGTTGCCTTTTTAGATCTCGGTTATTAATCCCAATAATATTTACATGATCATTTATTTTAAAAAATTGATCCGGAGTATGAAATTCCATAATTACTTCCATTCCTAGACTCTGGGCTAGTATTGTGAAATGAAGTGCTTGTTCGGCTTCTAATACTTCGGCAATGAGAAGAATACTATCTGCACCAAGTGCTTTACTTTCAAAAATTTGAAGCTCATCAATGATAAATTCTTTTCTTAGGAGGGGTATGCGACATGCACTTCTCAGCATTAACAGATCGGATTGTGAACCTCCGAAATATTGTTGGTCTGTCAAGCAGGAAATGCCTGCAACGCCTTCTTTTTCGTACATTTTTCCAAAAGAAATCAAGTCAATGGCTGGTTGTATTGAGCCTGCGCTAGGAGATTTTCTTTTTATTTCTGCGATGATTCCGAACGGATTGGAAAGCAATGAAGACTCCATCGAGTAACAATCTCGAGAGAAATGTTCCATTTGTTCAAAATCTTTGTACGAATAAAGCTTTTTGAGCTCCTGTACTTCATGTTTTTTGTTGTCTATTATTTCAGTTAGAATTGATTTCATGATTAATTGAAATTAAAATGTTTACTTGTGTGCCCGCCATGAATAAAAGCGAGTGATTCTTTGAAGAGATCTTTAATAGTTGCGTCGGGATTTAAACATTGTAAGGCTTCCGCTGCGTTGCATGCAATAATATTGTTTTGCTCGGTGGTTCCATTTCCAGACAAAATAGTTCTTATTATGTGCGCTGATTCTTTAATTGTTTTCCCTCCTAGTAAGGCACTTGGCGCAATTCTTTGCAGATCAAAATCACTGAAGCTTCGATTAATTTCTTTTTCTTGACTGTAGATGCGCGTTGTATCTGTTAACGTAATTTCATCGTATCCATCGAGTGAGTGAACAACCTTGAAGCTTTTGCGTTTGTCTTTTAGCATGTATTGATAGATTTGAGCTAGTTCAAGGGAGAAAGTACCTGTGAGTTGATATTCTGGTTGAACTGGATTGACTAATGGTCCCAATGAATTGAAAATGGTTCTCAACCCTAAATTTTTCCGCACTGATGCTACAGCTTTTAAGGTGGGGTGAAACATTGGTGCGTGCAGAAAACAGAAATTCTGTTTGTTTAATTGAGATTCAAGAATTTTCAGGTCGTCAGTCAAGGGAAATCCTAACTCTTCCAAAACATTAGAGGACCCACATATGGAACTCACGCCATAATTGCCATGCTTAATGACTTTAATACCCATTGCCGCCAGAACTAGTGATGTAGTTGTAGAAATATTAAAGGTGTCCTTACCATCACCGCCAGTTCCACATAGGTCTATGGCATTGGTTCCATCCAAAGAAACAGGTGTTGCAAAATGTAACAAAGCATCACGAAGGCCAGTTAATTCAGAAAGTTGGACGCCTCTTATTTGAATTGAAATGAGCAATGCGGCTAGGTTTTCAGCTTGAATTATTCCAGTATTTATATCTTCAATGAGTTGGTAACTTTCTTGATAGGAAAGTGCTTGACCTTGCATTGATTTTTCAATTAATCTTTTCATTCTTGTATGTATTTATTGAACTAATCCAGTTTTTTATAATTGTTCTACCTAAAGGAGTCAAAATACTTTCAGGATGAAATTGTACTCCCTCAATTGGCAACATTCGATGTTTAATAGCCATTGTTTCACCAGCAATTGTGGAGGCCGTGCCAACTAGATTGTCTGGAAGAACATTTCGTATTCGCCAACTGTGATAACGACCAACTTCAAATTCTTCAGGTATGTTTTGGAAAAGTCTACTTGTTTTGTTTTGCAGAATAATGGATGATTTACCATGTGTTGGTTTTTCACATGCTTCTAATTCGGCTCCAAAAAATTCTCCAATAGCCTGATGACCAAGGCAAACCCCTAAAATTGGTTTTGATAGATGGTAGTGTTCAATAATTTTAAACAAATCGCCCGCCTCTGATGGGATTCCTGGACCTGGAGAAAGAAGTATACCATCTGAATTTTCTAAAATTTCGTGATCAATGGCATCATTTCGCATAACCACGACCTCCGTATTGTCGATTTCTTTTAGGTAGCGAACAAGATTAAAAACGAAAGAATCAAAATTGTCAATGACAGCTATTTTCATGATACAGTTATTATTGAATTATTATGTGCTAATTGAATAGCATTTCTCACAGCATTGAGCTTGTTTTCAACCTCTTGACGTTCATTTTTACTTATTGAATCAATTACTATTCCTGCACCAGCTCGGTAATGAAGGGCGTTTTCTTTTGACAATAGGCTTCTAATGACAATCGCCATGTTCATGTTTCCATTGGGTTCTATAAAACCTATTGCACCACCGTAGTATTCGCGTGGAGACATTTCATAGTGGTCAATTAATTCCAAAGCTTTAGGCTTTGGTGCTCCAGATAGGGTTCCTGCCGGGAATGTGGCATTGAATAACTCCATGGCTGCCCCTTCTGAATTTCCTGTTACCTTGGAAACGATATGGAAAACATGGCTGAATTGCTGAATTTCTTTGAAGGTTTCAACTTTAACATTCGAACAAAATCTACTTAGGTCATTTCGGGCAAGATCGACGAGCATGACATGTTCTGCATTTTCTTTTTCATCTACTTTAAGTTGACTTAATCGTTCTTTATCTTTCTCTATGTCGCCAGATTTTTTCACTGTACCAGCAATCGGATGGATTTCAGCTTTGCCATTTTTAATAATCAATTGAGCCTCGGGAGAACTCCCCATGAGTCGATAGGATTCAAAATCAAAATAGAATAAATAGGGTGAGGGATTTAATCTTCGTAATTCTCTGTAGACGTTAAATTCATCTCCGAAAAAGGATTGAGAAAAGGCATTTGAAAGGACTAACTGAAAGACATTCCCGCGCGTACAGTGTGTAATTGCTTCATTCACAAGTTTTTCAAATTCAAGCTCTGTAAATTCAGACTTTTCCGAACATGTTCGTTCAAATGGGAAATCAGTATGGGCTTTTTTCGATAAGAGTTGCTCGCATTCTTCATCCGTCAATTCATTGTGTAGAAAGTCATTTTTTATGATGATTCCTTCATCTTTGAAATGGTCAATGATGATGAGGTATCGAAATAGAAAGAGGTGAAGATCGGGTAAGCCGAGTTGTTTGTTCTTTGAAATTATCTGCTTTTCAGAGTAATGCGAAAATTCGAAACCTACACGACCATAAAAACCATTGAACTTTTTAGATTCATTGAATTGAAAAGCACCTAAAAGGGTAGACGTCTGATTGACAATATCTGTCTTTTCGATGGGAAACAGTTGGTTTTTAGATGGGTCATCTGGATATGTGACCTTGAACTTTTGCTGATCTAGTTGAATTTCTAGAATTGGATCAAGTCCTATAATCGATGCGCTTTGAGATCGGTCATGGTAATCGTTACTCTCTAATAAACAAGTATTTCGATGTTTGTGACGCAAGCCAAGATAAAGACCTATGGGAGTAAATCTATCTGCGTTGAAGAATTGTGATGATGTGTAAACTTTCATGATGATTGAAAAATGGTAAAAAAAAACGGCTTGTCTGATGTGACAAGCCGTTTAACTATTTTAAAGATGAAAAATTAAAACAAGCGCCAATCACACCAATGAGTTGTTGTGTGCCACCACCAATTTTGATTTTGTAGATTCATTTTCACAGCACAAATCTTTTGAATTATTTTTTTATAAACCAAATCAATTTTTTAAAAAATTAAATCTTAGAGTTCATTCTTGAGTATATTTGTCCCAATGAAATTGATGCAAAATTTAAACTGTTGGCCTTTAAATCTGTTATAGATTTGGAGCAGTTTATTGGATATATTCGAGCCTCCTATTGGAGGCTTTTTTAGTTTATTAAAATGAATTTACAAGAAAAAATTACAACGTCTAATCGTCCTTATGTCATTGCAGGACCGTGCAGTGCTGAAACGGAAGAACAGTTGTTTGATGCGTGTGAAAATTTGGCAAAAATCAACCATGTTTCAGCATTACGTGCCGGAATTTGGAAGCCACGCACACGACCTGATTCATTTGAAGGAGTAGGTGAAATCGGATTAAAATGGCTTGTTGATGCAGGCAAGAAAGTTGGGTTACCTGTTGCAACGGAGGTGGCTACCCGAGAACATGTTGAAAAGGCATTGAATGCAGGTGTTGATATTCTTTGGATTGGAGCTCGAACAACAGTCAATCCATTTGCAGTTCAAGAAATTGCAGATGCCTTGCAAGGAACTCGTATTCCAGTGATGGTTAAAAATCCCGTAAATCCTGATTTGGAATTATGGATTGGTGCATTTGAGCGATTGGAAAAAGCTGGATTGAAAGATTTGGTGGCAATCCATCGGGGCTTCTCAGTTTACAAACATCCGAAATACAGGAATGTGCCTAATTGGGAAATTCCCATTGCATTAAAAGAACGATTGCCTCAATTGCCAATTGTTTGTGACCCGAGTCACATTACAGGAAAACGGGCTTTGATTCAGGAAGTTAGCCAAAAGGCAATGGATCTTAATTTTGATGGCTTGATCATTGAATCGCATTGCGATCCGGATAATGCTTGGTCAGATGCGGCGCAACAATTAACTCCTGATCATCTGAGCTTAGTGCTTGAAAATCTTGTGCTTCGTTCAAGTGAAATAGGAATTGATGCGGCAGATTATCTTTTTGATATGCGTGAAAAAATTTCAATTCTCGACGATCGTCTTTTTGATCTACTATCTGCTAGAATGCTGTTGAGCGAAGAAGTTGGTCAATTTAAGAGGGAAAAAAACATGACCATTTTGCAGCAAGAACATTGGGCAAAAATGATATCAAATCGCCTGAATAAATCCGATGAGTATGGTTTGACAGAAAAATTCATTCGACAATTAATGGATGCAATACATCAAGAGTCTATTCGACATCAAGTAAAAATGATGAATAAGCAGTAACATTTTTTAATTTTAAAGTTATTCGTATTTAATTGAGCTTATGAAACAGAATTTGACATCTATTCTTTGTTTGGCACTTCTATTTTTGTCGGCATCTTCAAAGTTGGATAAGAAGCCAATTGCGCTGAAAAAGGCATTAACAGATTCATTTGTTTATGTGCCAAGTGGAAATGCAATTTTAAACGAAGACACAGTTTCGGTGCAAGCATTTTACGTGTATCAAACAGAAGTTAAGAATATAGACTATCAGGAATTTATCGCGGATTTGAAAAAGAAGGGCGACCAAGAAAAGTTGCGCATCGCCCTTGTCGATTCCTCAAAATGGAGTAGTAATAGATTAGGAAAAAACTCAGCCTATGAAACATATTATCATTCTCACCCTGCATACAGAGATTTCCCTGTGGTCAATGTCTCACACGAAGCAGCAGCTCTTTATTGTAAATGGTTAGGAGAGAAATACGATGAAAAATATGGTACGAAGGGAAGATTTCTATTTCGTCTAATGGAAAAGGCAGAATATGTTCGGGCATCCCGAGGTGATTCAGACGCTACTTATTCCTGGGGCACACATTCTTTACGCAACGAAAAAGGACAGCTTATGTGCAATCACGCGCAGTTAAGTGGTGAAAATATTCACAGAAACACAGAAAAAAACACCTATGAAATTCGGTTCAACAATGCGATGAGTGGAGCTATGAGTCATGCGGATGTTTTAGCTACTGCTAAATCCTATTGGCCCAATCAGTTCAAGGTCTATAATTTAAATGGCAATGCGGCTGAAATGATCCGTGAGAAAGGCGTTGCAATGGGAGGTTCATGGCACGATCCAGGCTATGATGTGCGCATCGAATCAACTTTTTTGTACGAAGGACCGAATCCATTTACAGGTTTCAGGGTGGTCATTACTGCTGTTGAAAACTGGTAAAATCAATTTTAGACTTTATTTATTCCCGTTTGTATTTTTGAGAAAAATATAATCATGACTTTAAAAGATACAATTGATGCTGTTGAGGAATTTCACAACGCATTTGGAATAACGAACAATTATGAGCTGACTTCTGAACTGTCAGAATCGGATGTGCTTCTGCGTTACAAATTGATGCGTGAAGAAAATGAGGAATACCTTGAAGCAGCTCAAAATGGAGATATCGTGGAGATTGCAGATGCCTTGGGCGATATGCTTTACATTCTTTGCGGCACAATTCTAAAACATGGATTGCAGGATAAAATTTCCGAGGTTTTTCAGGAAATACAGCGTTCCAACATGAGTAAGCTTGATGCAGATGGTAAGCCAATTTACCGAGAGGATGGAAAGGTCTTGAAATCAGAATTGTATTTCAAACCAGATATAAAAACGATCCTTGATAAAGCATAAATAGCAGCATGCTTCCATTCAATATTCGTGTCTATGGATTGCTTGTCAATGACCTTGGACAAGTGTTGGTTTCTGATGAATGCCGCAACGGCTATTCGTTTACCAAATTTCCTGGGGGTGGACTCGAATTTGGCGAAGGATTTAAGGAAGCGTTAAAGCGAGAGTTTATCGAAGAATTGAATATATCCGTTGATGTAGGCGATCTTTTTTATTTCAATGATTTTTTTCAGGAATCGGCATTCAATCCTAAACACCAGATTCATTCGTTTTACTACAAAGTGAGTGCGAAAGAATGGGAATTCATAGAAACTGATAAACACGATGTGCCGCTAAGAGAAGAGGGCGAAAAGCATCGATGGATTGCTATTGACCAATTAGAGATTAATCATTTTACATTTCCAATCGATAAATTAGTTGCAGAAATTTTGCGACAGAAAAGATGATTTTCAGTAAAATGAATCTGCTACTCGCTGACAAAGCATTCCATGAATTCTTTTGTTTAACTCTGGCTGATTTTTCAAGTAAAATTCAAATTCGGAACTTGTCATTAAGCCAATCACGTAACCAATAAGTTGGTTTTTGAGCGCACTTTGACTCGTAATAAATTGCTTCACTTTTTCTTGAAATTCTAGGCGCGGTCCTCGGTCGTTTAAAATTGTTTTAAATAGACTTTGTGAATTCACAGATCCAATTATCAAGTTATGTTGGTATTTAATAATTGGACGCAATACCTCATTCTGGAATAGTTCCACCATTTTTGTTCCTGTATTTTGTTCCAAAAATAATTCAGGGCGAAATTCTTTTAATTCTTCACGAGACATAGAATCGTATTTACCTTTTATTGATTACAATTATTCTGCTTCAATGTGAAGCGATACGGGCACAAATAAATCAAGGAATTCTTCAATTCTTTTGTCGCTAAAACTCTGAGAAGCCATCAAATACTGACATTTTGGGAGACTTTCAGCAATTCTTGAGATTTGTGTTTTATATCCGCCTTTGAACAATTCGATCGCATCATCCAGTACAAACAATTTCAATTTACTCACATTGTATCCATTTTGAATATAGAGTTCTTGCAATCGTTTTGGAGTACCAACAATAATTTCTGTCCCATCAAAAATATCATTGCGCTGTTGGAGTTTGTTTCCTCTGTCATGCGCAAGATCCACAGTCAAATCTAAGAGTCGACAAATCTTTTCCAGAGCTGTATGCAGAGAATATGCTTTTTCATCTGTTGAGCAAATCACAATTGCACGCGGTGAACCTTCGCCGGCCTCCGTTATTTTTTGAAGTAAACTTAGAAGAATCGCTGTTGTCTTTCCTGCACCTTCATGACCTTCAATCAGTAGATTTTTCCCAGATTTTAGTCCGTCAATTATGCTTGATTGAAAATCGTTCAGTTCTGTAATGCCTTTTTCTGGCAATATTTCCTGCAGCTCAACACGTAATTTTAAAAGGCTCATTCTTTAAGTTTTTTATTGTCTTTGTGACGTAAATGATCACGTTTCGTTTTTTTATCAAGGTTCTTTTTTAGTGCAGACTCCAAATCAATTCCAGTCTGGTTGGCCAAACAAATTAAAACAAACAACACATCTGCCATTTCATCGCCAAGATCTTTGTCTTTGTCGGATTCTTTCTCGCTTTGCTCGCCAAATCGTCGTGCCATTATTCGGGCGACTTCACCTACTTCTTCCATGAGCATGGCGGTGTTCGTTAACTCATTAAAATAGCGCACACCAAATTCCTTGATCCATTGGTCTACTTTATTTTGTGCTTCTTGAATGGTCATTTTTTCTTTATTTCAACATTTGAACATTTGAACATTTTGAACGTCTCATTCCCTATTCTTCGAGTCTATCAATAGTGTAACAGGGCCATCATTCACTAAACTCACTTTCATGTTGGCACCGAATTCTCCTGTTTCAATGTTCGTGTTTGATATTTCTTGAAGTGTTTTTATAAAATATTCATACAATGGAATGGCATGTTCAGGTCGAGCAGCACGAATATAACTCGGTCGATTTCCCTTTTTTGTAGATGCGTGCAACGTAAATTGACTTACCACTAAGAATTGTCCGTTAACATCTTGAATCGTCAGGTTCATTTTACCATCAGCGTCATTGAAAATGCGTAATCCACAAATCTTCTGAATGAGCCAATCGGCATCCGTGTTATCATCCGCAAGTTCAATACCTACAAGAACTAACAATCCTTTTTCAATCTTGCCTTTTATTTTTTCTTCGATTTTCACCGAAGCCTCCGAAACACGTTGAATGACGATACGCATAATTTTTAACCGTAAATATTTTTTCGGTGCACCTCGTTTTGGTCTTCCGTCATTAGCTGAATATAGGTAGCATATCGACTTTCAGAAATTTCACCGTTTTCCACGCCAACTTTTACTGCACATTTGGGTTCATTCATGTGCTGACAATTATGAAATTTACACGCACCAATCAAAGCCCTCATTTCAGGAAAGTAATGAGAAATAACTTCCTTTTCCAGGTCAATAATTCCAAAAGCTCTAATTCCAGGAGTATCTATGATGTATCCACCAGAAGATAATTTGTGCATTTCTGCAAATGTGGTTGTGTGCTGACCTTGCAAGTGAGCTTGCGAAATTTCACCAGTCCTCAAATCCAAAGTTGCATCAAGGGCATTCACAAGCGTACTTTTACCTACACCGCTGTGACCTGAAATCATGACTTGTTTATCTTTTATTTCTTCTCGTAACCAATCAATATTTTCTTTGTTTTCAGCTGAAATTTTAAAGCAAGAGTAACCGATTGAATTGTAGAGGTCACACAAGGCATCAACATACAAAATATCTTCTTGGTTGTAAAGGTCTATTTTATTGAATAGCAATGTTGTAGGGATTCTAAATGATTCTGCGGCAACTAGAAAACGATCAATAAAGGCAAGGTGTGTTTCTGGCGATTTTACTGTCACTAACAAGTAGGCTCGATCCACATTTGCAGCTAAAATCTGCATTTGCTTGCTTAAGTTCGTCGATTTACGGACAATATAATTCCGTCGTTCCTCAAAGTCAAAAATGGTTCTTTTGCCTTCTTCGTCTAATTTATCATCCAAGAGAACGATATCGCCAACAGCGATAGGATTTGTTGTACTAAGACCTTCAAGGCGCAATTTTCCTCGGATACGGCAAGAAACCACCGACTTGTCTTCGAGCTCAACGGTATACCATTTACCTGTAGATTTCAGTACTTTTCCTTTAATCGGCATGTTACAAAGTTAAATTAATTGTTGCTTAAAATCGCTACCAATTGCAGAGTCGAAGTAAACGGATTTCCTTATCTTCGCAATTCAAAATTTGACACATGTCAATAGAGGTAAAAAACCTATTTAAATATTACGGCGATCAGGCCGCTGTGCGTGATGCGAGTTTTTCGGTTGCGAAAGGAGAAATTGTAGCCTTTCTTGGGCCAAATGGTGCTGGGAAATCGACAACTATGAAGATTTTGACCGGATTTATTTCGGCTTCTTCCGGTGAAGTAAAGGTCTGTGGCATGCCTGTCGATGTAGATTCTTTAGATACACGTCAAGTGATCGGTTATCTTCCTGAGCACAATCCACTTTATTTGGATATGTATGTGAAGGAGTATCTGGAGTTTGTCGGACGAATTTACAAAGTCAAGAATTTAAAAGAACGCGTTGCAGAAATGATCAAGGCGGTTGGCTTGGAAGTGGAGCAGAACAAAAAACTGGGTGCCTTATCAAAAGGTTATCGTCAACGCGTTGGTTTGGCAGCAGCTATCATACATGATCCACAAGTACTGATCTTGGATGAACCAACTTCTGGACTTGATCCCAATCAATTGGTTGAGATTCGCGAGTTGATTAAAAAAATTGGGAAATCGAAAACAGTGATGCTTTCCACACACATCATGCAAGAGGTTGAGGCGATTTGTGACCGCATTGTCATTATAAATAAAGGTCAAATTGTGGCTGACGATACAGCGCAACATTTGCAATTGAATCTTTCACATCAAACGGTGTATGCTGAGTTTGATGGTCAACTTTCAAAAAGTGTTTTGTCGAAAATTCCACATGTTGGTAAGGTTGAAAAAGTGAAGGAAGGCTGGTTGCTAGAAACGACGGATGAGGTTGATTTGAGGAAAGAGATTGCCCAGTACGCCCAGCAAAATGGTATTTTACCATTGACGCTCAGAACGGAAGAAAAAACCCTCGAAGAGGTATTCAAAGAATTAACAAAATAAAAATGCCGTCAAATTTTATTGAAGAATTGAGATGGAGGGGAATGATCCACGACATCATGCCAGGAACGGAAGAAGCGCTGAATAAAAAAGTTTCATCTGGATACATCGGCTTTGATCCCACAGCAGATTCATTGCACGTTGGGCATCTTGTTCAAATTATGACACTGGTGCATTTTCAACGCGCAGGGCATAAGCCTTTTGCCTTGGTCGGTGGTGCTACAGGAATGGTAGGAGATCCTTCAGGTAAATCACAGGAAAGAAATTTATTGGATGCTGATACATTGAATCACAACGTGGCTTGCGTTAAAGCTCAGTTGGAAAAATTCCTCGATTTCCAAGCAGGAGCCAACTCTGCAGAAATGGTCAATAATTACGACTGGTTTCAAGGAATGAGTTTTCTGGATTTCATTCGTGATGTTGGAAAACATATTTCAGTGAACTATATGATGGCCAAAGATTCAGTCAAAAAGCGATTGGAGACGGGGATGTCGTTTACCGAATTTTCTTATCAGTTAGTGCAAGGGTATGATTTTTACTATCTAAATCAACAGCACAACTGCATCATTCAGTTGGGTGGCTCAGATCAGTGGGGAAATATTGTTACAGGAACGGAATTGATTCGCCGCAAGTCGGGAGGGGAAGCTTATGCTGTAACTACGCCACTTATCAAAAAAGCAGACGGAACAAAGTTTGGTAAAACAGAAAGCGGTAGTGTTTGGTTAGACCCGGAAAGAACAACGCCGTATGAATTTTATCAGTTTTGGTTGAATTCAAGCGATGCAGACGCAGGAAATTACATTCGTATTTTCACGCTGAAATCAAAAGAGGAAATCGAATCATTGGAAACGCAACATGCTGAGGCGCCACATTTAAGAGTGCTTCAAAAAGCAATTGCGGAAGACATTACGATACGTGTTCACGGTGAAGAGGCGTTGAAAACTGCAATTGCAGCCTCCAATATTCTTTTCGGCAAATCGACCGCAGATGACCTTCGTTCCTTGAGTGAAAAAGATTTCTTTGCCATTTTTGATGGAGTTCCACAAGCAACGGTATCCCGAAGCGAATTCGGTGAAGCCATGTCAATTGTGGATGCGCTTGCGGCAAAATCAGGTTTTCTATCCTCCAATGGTGAAGCGCGTCGTGAGTTAAAAGCCAATGCGATCTCCGTGAACAAGGAGAAAGTTGGTGAAGATTTTGTCATTACAAAAGCGAATCTCATCAACAATAAATACGTCTTGCTTGGCAAGGGGAAAAAGAACAATTATATTTTGGTGGTGGAGTAAGTTTACTTTTACGCAGCTCATCCTTGACATATGCTCCGCTGCGGAGCGAAAAGGGAACTGATGCGTCAGTTAAATGTCAAGACAATCTTCGTGAACAAGAAAAAAGTAATTCTGAATTACGAATCAATAGTCGATTTCCCAAAGAAAAAGCCCATGTGCTGGCACCGAAGTAGAGGCTGCTCCACGGTCTTTAGCATTTAGAATTGGTGTGATATCTGTAGGGTTGATTTTACCTAAGCCAACATCAACGAGTGTCCCAACAGTTGCGCGAACCATATTTCGTAAGAAACGATCTGCAGAAATTTCAAAATACCATGCGTTTTCTGATTCCTGCTTCCATTCTGCATCTGAAACAGTGCAAATATTTGTTTTCACATCAGTGTGCAGTTTAGAAAGGGAAGTAAAATCTTTCGTTCCAATGAGCGATTGTGCAGCCTCATTCATTCTTTTAACGTCTAATTGCTGCGGAAAATACCAGCTCTGTTCATTGATAAACGGATCTTTTTTGAAATGAACGAAATAACGATAGGTTCTTTTTATTGCATCGAATCGAGCATGCTTATCAGTTTCGAACATTTCATGTAGGACAATGCTTTTAGGCAGCATCTTGTTTAGCTTAAAAATAAATTGATTCAAGTCCTTTAGTGCATCATGATCTGGTAAGTCAACATGAAGAAAATAAGATTTTGCATGCACCCCAGAATCTGTGCGCCCGCAACCAACAACCGAAATTTCTTTGTTTGAATATAGCTTGCTTAAAGCTGTCTCAATTTCTTCTTGCACAGAAATTTGTCCAGGTTGACGTTGCCAGCCAAAGAAGTTTTTTCCGTTGTACGATAGTTCAATGAAATAACGCTTCAAAGCGGAAGTAAGAAAATGTTACTTTCCTGCAGGAAAAACAAACGAACTCATATCAATCTGATAAAGATCCATACTTGCTTTTTGACCAACGATTTCAAAACTTGACATCACTGCTTTTTTCATGTCCTGGTAGTATTGGAAATGAGTGTCGTTGTTGACTGAATTCACCATGATACCGAGATTAACAGGAGTACTCCAGCTATCGCCTTTATTTTCTGCAACATAAACATCTAAGCCGCCCATTCCTTCAAGTCCGTCAGAACTATAAAAAAGGTAGCGTCCATCACCAGTTATGAATGGCGTAGTTTCTCTACCAGTTGTATTGATTGTAAAAGGCAGTGGTTGTGCTTCGCCCCATGCTTTTCCATTTTTTTGAACAACATAAATATCCGTTGAACTTTTGTCTCCTTTGCGGTCAGAAACAAAATACATTGTATTACCGTCTTCTGTCATTGTAGCTGATCCTTCGAAGAATCCAGTATTGATGGTTTTGTTATTGATGCGTTTCGGTGTTGACCATTTATTTTTTGTGCTCAATTCAATTGTGAAAATGTCAGAACCTTTGGTTGGTTTTTTTGCATCAGTTGCGGTGGTGTTGATGGTCATTAATCCATGAAGTCCATCCCTTGAAATGAAGTTAATGGCGTCAAAACCATCTGAATTTACTCGTCCAAGTTCGTTGCTGATGGAATCCCAATCATTTATTTCACCGTTCCAAACTGCAAAATAAGTGTCTTCAAAAAATTCTTGGTCGTCGGGATTCATCGATCCACCTTTGGTATCACTTCGTCGAGAGGTAAAATACAATGCTTTTCCTCCATCTGTTAGAATTGGACAATAGTCATTGTAGCCGGAGTTGATAGCTCCCAAAGAAACTTTTTGAGATCTCTTTCCGGTCGCAATTTGTGTTTTTGCAAATTCACATTGTTTTACCCGCAATTCCAGTTGAAGTTCTTTAACTCTGCTGGCAGAAAGCATTGTCATTGCTGTTTTATAATTTGTCAAAGCAGAGTCAATATTGCCCATTCTATGATAGGAACGACCTAATAACTCATACACATCTTTGTCTACTTCATTTTTGTCCAAACCAACAGCTTCCGTGGCATATTTTAGTGCCAAACCATAGTTGTTCATGGAATAGTGACATTGACTTACCCAATATGCACTTCTCCAATTCATAGGGTCTTTTACCGCAGATTGACGAAAACGAACCAATGCATCACGCACTTTTCCTTCATTGTACAGCGTGCGCCCTTCTTCAATTAGCAACATTGATGAAGTTTTATCAATAAGCGTTGAGGTAGTGTCGGGTGGCAAAGCAACATCTAAGGCAAATGATTGAGCAGAAACGAATAGTGCGGCAATCAGAGTAATAGCAAATTTCAACATCCTGTTTATTTATTTGGTTTCAAGTGAATTATTTTCTATGCAAAAGAAAGCAATTTTTACCGTTTGAAAAAACTGTTTGTCACACTTTTCGAAAAAAATCAATGCTTTTATCTTTATTACGAATTGAAAAAGTTTAATTCATCCTTTGCTACTTTTTATTTCAAGAATTTGTCATAGACCAATGTGATGATTAATAAAGCTGCTTGTTATCCAAGAAGTATCTATGTTGGTGCATTTTGAATATTGTTTTAGCACTAGCATAATTGAGCAATAGGTAGCTAGGTTTTGTTATCTTTGCGCTTTCTTTTGAAAAATCAAAGCAATTAGACGAAAATGAATTTTAGCAGTCTTACAGCCATTTCCCCTGTTGATGGGAGGTATCAATCACGAACGAAGGAGTTACAGGCTTACTTTTCAGAGTTTGGCCTCATAAAATACCGTGTTATCGTTGAGGTAGAATATTTAATTGCTCTTGCTTGCACTGGCATAGGGCCGTTAAGTGATTTTCCTAATGATAAGTTTGACGACTTGCGAGCGATTTGTCAGAATTTCTCTGAGGAGGATGCAAACTGGATAAAAACTACCGAGCGCACAACGAATCATGATGTGAAGGCTGTTGAATATTTCCTTAAGTCAAAAATGAGCGAGCTTGGATTAGAGAACTATTTGGAGTTTGTGCACTTTGGACTTACATCTCAGGATATAAACAACACTTCAGTTCCACTTTCTTTGAAGGAAGCAATTCATGAGCAATATTTGCCTTTAATCGAACGTCTAGTTGCAAAACTTGCGTCCTTGCAAGAGGATTGGAAAGACATTCCTATGTTAGCACGAACACACGGTCAGCCAGCATCTCCAACGCGATTGGGTAAAGAAATTAAAGTTTTCACTGAGCGTTTGAGTATTCAATTGAATCAGTTAAAGGCTATTCCTTATTCTGCAAAATTTGGTGGGGCGACAGGTAATTTCAATGCGCATCAGGTAGCTTTTCCTAATCATGATTGGGTGTCTTTTGCCAATAGCTTTGTGAACAATATTTTGGGCTTGAACAGAAGTCAAACCACAACTCAAATTGAACATTACGATAATCTCGCAGCACTTTTTGATTGTCTTAAGCGCATCAATACAATTATTTTAGACTTGAACCGCGACATGTGGACATACATTTCGATGGAGTATTTCAAGCAAAAACTGAAAGAGGGAGAAATTGGTTCGTCTGCGATGCCCCATAAGGTAAACCCTATCGATTTTGAAAATTCAGAAGGTAACATTGGTGTGGCAAATGCATTGTTCGAGCACCTTGCTGCTAAATTGCCAGTCTCTCGTTTGCAGCGTGATTTGACAGATTCAACTGTTTTAAGAACTGTTGGAACACCTATCGCGCACACATTTATTGCAATTAAATCCACAATTGTTGGATTAGAAAAGTTGCTACTTAATGAAAGTGCCTTTCAATACGATTTGGAAAACAATTGGGCCGTTGTAGCTGAAGCAATTCAAACTGTGTTGAGAAGAGAAGGATTCCCAAAACCATACGAGGCCTTGAAAGGACTTACACGAAAAAATGAAGCGGTTACGAAGGCTTCAGTTCACGAATTTATTGACACATTGCCGGTTTCAGAAGAATTAAAACAAGAATTGAAATCGATATCACCTGAAAATTATACAGGAATTCAATTAGTTTAAAAAAGTACAGTTACAAAAATTGATAATTTATATAATAAATACACAAAACCAAATGAAAAACATACTATCCATTCTGTCTGTATTCGTATTAACTTCTTCTATTTTTTCTCAAAATTATGGAGTAAAGTGGGGAGAGCTACAAAAGTCGGGTGGTCGCTTGCAATATGTCCTGCCTATCTCGGGAAGTAATTTTTATGCACTTCGTTGGGCTGGTGGAATTTTTGGTTCTTACCGAATGACACGCCACGAAGATTTTGCAGTTTCGGCTACTGGTAAACTTGAAATGAAAGTTGAAAGCGGCATGGCTAGTTTCGAAGGAGTTGAAGTAATCGATGGGAAATTGTTGATTTTTCTTTCTGATTTGAATGAAGGAAAAAACCATTTTTACATGCAGGAATATGGCAAAGATTTATTGCCAAAAGGCCCTTCGATTCAACTTGCAGAATATGCGGTAGAAAAGGGAAGAGGACGTGGAAGCTTCAGTGTCATAAGTTCAAGAGACAATGAATTTTTTGGCGTGGTTTGGGAAATTCCGGGTAAGAAAGATGCGAAAGATCGCTACGGATTTAAAATCATGGATAACGAAAAGAATGAGGTTTCTGAAGGCGATTATGAGTTGCCGTATGAAGGAAAATTCTCAACGATAAACGAACATTATCTATCCAATACAGGTGACTATTTTCTCTCTGTTACCGAGTTCGAACCATCCCAAGAGAAGAAAATATTTAAAAATTACGCAAATTATAAAGCCCTGCACATTTTTCATGTTACTCCTGATGATATTGAGGACATGACGATTGACCTTAAAGGAAAAAGGATTGAGGCAATGACCATGAATTCTGATAATGATAAAGTTTTCACAATTGCCGGTATTTATGGTGTTGCCGGTAAAGCGGGAGTTGAAGGTTTGTTTTATTTGAGAGCAAACTTCAATAAAAAGGAAATTGTTGATGAAGGTTTTGAGCCATTTACGAAGGATTTTGTCACGCAGGACTGGTCTGATCGCCAAAAAGAAAAAGCTGAAAAACGTGAAGCTAAAGGAAAGGGAGAGCCAAAATTATACAACTATGTGATGCGTCAAACCGAGGTGTTGAAGGACGGAAGTATAGTTGGTTCATTGGAACAATATTATGTTGTAGTGACAACTTATACAGATCCAAGAACGGGTGCCACCAGAACGACTTATACCTACTATTATAATGATGTAATTGCATTTAAAGTTGGTAAAGATGGTGGTTTTGATTGGTTGAAAAAAATCGATAAGTCACAGGTTTCTACAAATGACAATGGTTATTTGAGTTCATATGCTCGTTTCGTCGACAATGGTAATCTGTGTTTTATTTTCAATGACAACGTCAATAACTACGATGAGAGTGGAAAGTTTGTCAAAGGTGACCGATTATATTCTGCAAGTTTCTCGAAAAAGAAAAACGTAGTGGCAATTGTTGAAATGGATTTAGAATCAGGCGAGTACGAAAGAAAAACATTCTTTGACAGAAAGGAAATTTCGGCTGTTGCAGTGCCTAAACTTTTCAATATTGATTACAATGCAAAAGAAATGCTTCTATATGCTGTTTATGGAAAAAAGGAGCGTTTTGGCTTACTGACATTCAACAACTAAGAGTTTCTAGAGAAATAGGGCTTGCTCCATTGGAAGAGTGAAAAAGAAATTAGCGCAATAGCTAAATAAAGAGCCAATTTACCAAGTATGTCTCCTGTACGGGAATAAAGAGTCGTTTCTTGATTAAGATTTATTTTACTCAAAAGAGCTGTTTCTTTCCACCATGATGTTTTTTGAATAACGTCGCCTTTTTGGTTGATAATACAGCTTATTCCAGTATTTGCAGATCGAGCGACAGAGCGGCGGTTTTCAATGGCACGAAGTCTAGAAAAGCTCATGTGCTGTTTGTACCCTGGTGTATCGCCCCACCATCCATCATTGGTGATTACAAAAATCGCCTCGGCGCCTTTTCTGCATTGCTCTGCACAAAAATCTCCATAGATTGATTCGTAGCAGATGAGTGGTGCAAACGTGAGATGCTCGTTTTGAAGAATGTTGGGTTCTTTTTCAACTCCAAGTGTGCCAGAGGTTCCCCCATTTTGAATAGAGAGTTCTTCCAAGAAAGGAAGCCAATCCGAAAAAGGGATTTTCTCTACACCCAATACCAGTTTTGATTTGTGCAAAAACTCGTGAGTTCCGTCTGATTTTATTAGAAGAGAAGTATTGTAACTTTCAATAAATCCTGGCCCTCCTTCAAGTTTTATGGATGCACGAGAATGTCTTTTTTCAAAAAACCGTGCAGTGGATGCACCGGTAAAAAAAGTAGCTTTGCCCCAATTTTCTTTTCTTTTTTTGATGTATTTGTAGAAAGGGTAGAGGGTGATTTCTTCCTCATAAAAACCTTGGCTTATTGCCGTTTCAGGGGCGATAATGATGTCGGTGTTTGGAGTTTTTATTCGGTCAGCAAGGTTGCAGAGTCTTTTGATTTGGATGTCGATTGGTTGTGTGAATTTATCGTGAATTGGATCTATATTTGGCTGCAGTACTGCAACTTCTATAGGTTTTTTAGCCTCTTCATAAGTGCTATATTGCAGCAAGGATATGATGATAGGAATTAAAAGAAGTATGGCTAATGCGCTTATTTTCTTCCACTCAATTTTCCAGTTTATTTTTTTTATGATAATTGATTTGAATAATTGAAATGCTAAAAGGTTTGTTGCTAACACCCAAATAGTTCCTCCAAATATTCCTGTGAATGAATACCATTGAACAATTGATGGGGTAATTGAAAAATAATTACCAAATGAAAGCCAAGGCCATGAAAGTTCCCATCGGAAATGAAGGTATTCAAATGCTGTCCAAATCGAAATAAAACATAAAATTGCATAGTTTGAGCCAATCTTCTTTTTGGTAAGATGGAAAACTTGGAAAGCGAGTGCCATCAGAAGTGAATTTAATACAAAAGCCATTATTGCACCGCCCGGACTTGCATTCCAAATCCACCAAGTTGTGCCAATATTGAATGTAATAAAGGTGATGTAGGCATGAATAAATACTTTCCCAGATCGGTATCGAGCAGATGTGATTGAATCTTCTACGATTAAAAGTGGTAACCAAGAAAAAAACACAAGAAATGTCAGGCTTCCTGTAAATGGAAATGAAATGGTCATTAAACAGCCCGAAAGAATGCTAAGCAGATACCTGTTTCTTTTATTTATGATCATGTGACAAAAATAAAAAATAAAGGGCCGATCTTTCGATCAGCCCTTTTATGCTTTGGTTAAATAATTTATTTGAAAATTATCTTCATTTCAACTCGTCTGTTTTTCTGACGACCCTCCGGTGTATCGTTCGTTGCAATTGGCATGGTTTCACCGAAATACAATGCGTACAATCGTGTTGCATCAATCCCTTGAGTCATCATGTAATTTTTCACTGCTTCAGCACGTTTTTTAGAAAGGATGAGGTTTTTCTGATCATCACCTACGTTGTCAGTATGTCCTGAGATTTGTAGGTTCCAAGTTGATTTTTTCCTCAAAACTCCTGCTAATTCAGAAAGAGATGGTAGTGAAGACTCTTTAATGATGTCTTTTCCGGTTTCAAATTCCAAGTTATCGAAAGCCGTTTTCAGAATTTCTTCCACCTCTTTTTCGATAACAGGGCAACCTTTGTTTGATGCTGGTCCTGCAGTAGCTGGACAATCATCGTCTTTGTCCAATACGCCGTCATTATCTGTATCCTGGTATGGACAACCTTTGTTTTTGATAGGTCCCGCTAAGTTTGGACACTCATCATCTTTGTCTAACAAGCCATCATTGTCTGTATCCGGCCATGGACAACCTTTGTTTTCTTTCGGGCCATATTGTTCTGGACAATCATCTAAGAAGTCGAAAAGTCCATCCTTGTCGGTGTCAGGACATCCTTGGTTCACAAGCGGACCTGCTACCTCAGGACAAGCATCCTCATCATCTTTTATTCCATCACCCTCCGTGTCAGGACAACCTTTGAATGAAAGTAAGCCAGCCACAGTTGGACAATCATCGTCACCATCAATAATTCCATCGCCATCAGTGTCTGGGCAACCTTGGTATTTAACAAGTCCAACGGTATCAGGGCAATTATCATCTTTATCCGGAACCTTGTCTCCATCTCTGTCAGGACATCCTTGGAATTCTGCTAGTCCAGCTTCTTGCGGGCAGTTGTCATTCATATCTTGAATTCCATCGGAGTCAGAATCTGGACATCCTTTGAATGCCCAAACACCCGGAACTGTTTCACATGCGTCTTTGCCATCGGAAACTTTGTCGTTATCTTGATCTGAAGGATGGCCATAAAGGATAGGAACTCTCAGTCCTGCATAGAATTCTGCGCCTCGAACTTTGCCTGTTGCTAATAAAGTTTTAAAGTCGGTCATTCCTAATGTTAATGGACCTAAACGCGTTGCAACACCAGCTTTAAAACCAGAATAAGCATTCACAGAAACGGGTAAGTGTAAACCAAACCATGCATAATCGAAACTAGGTGTTACCGAGAATTGATTGGCGATGTGAACACTATTTCCATTTTTTCGTGAATTGAGGTTAATAATTCCAGTTGCATTTATGTAGAAGTATTTCCATAGGTGATAATCTACTTGAAGGCTAAATGCAGCGGGTGTTTTCATGAAAAAAGTAGATGAATTACTTTCTGATGAGTTCCAGTCTGTTGTAGCATTTATAAGACTATCTAATGTGCCATCTACATCAGCTAAAGATGTGTCTTGGTCAAAAACACGAAGATTAAATTGAGAATTTGAAAAAATGGAGAAGTTTTTACTTAACCCTCCTTTTTGAAATTTCATACCGCCAAGATCAACAACCGATGCACCCAATCTCAATTTGTATTTTTCTTTATCTTTTCTCCATAAATTGGTTTCACCATCCATATCGTATTTGTAGCTTTTCCAATCTGGACGCCATTCATAGACGAATCCCAAATCCAATCCTAAACCAAATTTAGAGGTAACTGGGAATCCTGTTTGAGACCCATTTGCGTAACCATCAATGTTTCCGGAATAACCATAGTCAAAATTTCCTTGAAGCGCAAGTGAAGTGTCTTTATCCTGCAATTTGTATTGAAAATCATTTGAATGAAAATAGGCTGCTGCAAGGCCTGATAAGTATTTGGCACGTCCACCAACTTTCATAAAGTGTTCACCTTCACCTTTTACTACTTGGGCATAATTAATGCCATATTCAGTCCATGTCAAAGAGCTTATGGAAATTCTATCTTCTTTGAGTTCAGTTCCCCAAAGCGATTGATAATCCAGGCCATTTTCTACCAATACAGCAAGCTGTGCATCTATATCATCAATATTTGTAATTGATCTTAATTTGGCCGAGAACCCAACAGCAATGGTAGGTTTTATATGGAACATGAAATTGAATAAGTCCAATTGCATATTGTTGTAGATTCCTAATTTTTTATTGGAGTTCTGATCATACAATTTTACTAAGTACCGATCCATAAAAGTTGAGTCTGGTTTTGCCCACGAATTAAAGATTGTTGTATCAGCAAAAGATTTAATCCACCATTTAGGCATGTCCTTGGTGTCAAAAGCCACTCCATTTTGATATAGATTAAAACTTCCACTAAATAGATTCACATCAACTACAAATCTTCCATCGACAAAGCTTGCCGGCTGCAGATCGGTCCCCATTACCCCGCTGTAATTACTTGAAGCCACCCCCAAATAGTTTTGACCGTTTGCAAATAGGGTCAACGAAATTGAAAAGAAAAGTAAAATTTTATTCATGAAGTTTGGTTAGAGGTTTACATTATTTTTTGAGACGATACTGAACAATGTAACGATCAACAATTGTAGTTAAGATGAGCTCGTCTTGTGATCTGCTGAGCATAGATTTTTTGCCACCTTCGAAGGATCTGTCAACAACTTTTCCGCCATCGAGTTCATACAAATATACATTGTTCTCAATGCCATCCACAATGCTGACATACGATTTTCCATCGATCGTTTGAATGGCCCAATATTCGGCATCATTTACATCTGTATTCACTTTGCCAATAAAGGTGCCTTCTGTCCCATAAAAGAAGACTTGTCCTCTGTTGAAATTTGACAAGTAGGATTCTTTTCTTCCTTTGTCGGAAGATATTATTTTACCTTTCGATGAGTTTCGAATATCAATCTTAATGCCTTTCTGATTCACACAAGATAATTGCCCACCCTCACTCGTAAGCAAGAAAAGCTCATTATCTGAAATTGTTGAGATGCTTTCGCCAGGTAATGCGAATGAACGGTATTCTTTTTTCTTTTCTGCTTCGAGCATGACGAATGCTGATTTATTGAGAATACCAAAGAAAAGCTTCTCTTGACTAACCCAGATTTCAACAGGTCCGGTAACGTCTGAAAGTCCGTGAGGGAATGAAGAAATCTTCTTGCGCCTCGAGTCGTATACGACCACATTCCCACTCATATCTGGGTAAGCCAAATACATGCGCCCCTTAAAATTGAACTCAGTGGCTGGCTGCTGAGGTGTCCTTCCTCCGATTGAAACTGGTCCGCCTGTTACGTATTTTCCATTTTTATCGAGAAGATGTAAGGCATTCTTTGCAGTCACCAAGATCATTTGATATTCTTCAATATAAGTGATTCCTCCGATGGTTTTATTGTTGAGGTTCTTCACCCAATTCATTTTTCCACCGGAATAAGACATAAGTTCGCCGGTCACGGTTAATACCACACAATTACCTTTCCCGTTAAATGCAATGAAATCCTTGATGTTTGCATCAATGTTCATTGTAATCGTTTCGTCATCCTGTTTGATTTCCTCTTCTGGTTGTGTTACCGTTTGATGAATGACATTACCCAAATGCGTTTCGAGTAATTTGTTCTTATAGACTGTTTTTGAAAACCGCGATTCACTCTCTGCTACTCTTTCTGAAACCCTTGAAGGTAAATCAGCAAAGATTTTATCCATAGCGAATTGCTCGGAAGAAAGTGTATTTCCTAATTTACGCTGTGCTACAATCTCGGAGCAAACGGTTTCGTTTTCAGCAATGACAGCAAAATCATCCATCAAGTAAACATGGAAACCTTCTTGAAGGGAAGAAGGAAATCCAGTAAACAATTCTATGCCTTTAAATTGAGCGTGCTCTTCTTCTTCAGATTCTGTTTTTAACTTTTCGTTCAATAGTGCAATTGGTGATTGACCGTTTATATAGTCTGTGATTATAGCTTTTTCACCTTTGTATTCGAATGAAACGTAACCAGACTCAGTCCATTCGTACATAGGTCCATTTGCAAATGTTTTATCGTTGTAGGCGGCAAATTCTTTTTCTAAGAAATGATATTTTTCTAGATTTTTTGGAAGTCCTGCAGCGAAAATCGCTTTATCATCTGTGTGTTTTCCTTTTAATCCTTTTAAGTTTTTGGTGATGAATTCCACCTTTCCCTTTTGTCTGAAATACACTTCTAATACGGATGGAATTTCAGTTGAAAAGTCTACAAGGGATGCACTTGATTTTCTGTCAAAATTCGACCATGCATCATTTGTTGTTGTCTCAAGGTTTGGTGCATGGAGGTATAGGGCGTTTTTGTGATATTCTATTTGATAACCGCTTATTTCAAAAGAATTCAATCCCGTAGATTTAAATTTTAGCCCACTTTTTTTAAGTAGAGTATTGACTTTGTTTTTGTCCCAGAAAAATTTAGTCTCAAGCATCAAATGCCTTCTGGAAGCACTAATGAAAACGGCCTTGATTTCTTTAATATGCGGTTTGAGGGCATTAAGAACTTCATGGTTTTTAGGGATGGTTTTGAAAGGTAGAAGCGCCTCATCAGCTTCATTTAGTCTGTTGATAATTAGAACTTTTCCGTCTTCTTTGCCAAATAGTGATGTGGGAGCAAAGGCATTCCTTTTGTCAATAAGGTCGGCAGCAACATACCCCACCCAAAGTAGACTGGCGATTCCAAGTGCAATGAAGAAGTACCTTGCGAACATAACTTTCCAGTTTGTTCAAAATTAGCTCTTTCATTAAGTTAAAAAAAATGCAACCAGGAATGTAATGAACAATTTAATGTTTAATCAAACAATGAAAGTTGTTCAGGCGCGAGTAATGTGAAGCTTAATCGGTGATGTTCTGTGGTTCCAAAGTTTTTAATTGCAGTGCGATGCTCTTCTGTTGGGTAACCTTTGTTTTTTCTCCAGTTGTATTCAGGGTACTTTTCATGCATTTCGTACATGTATTCGTCTCTGTATGTTTTTGCGAGTATTGAAGCCGCTGCAATGCACAAGTATTTTGAATCACCTTTGACGATGCATTTGTGAGGGATAGTGGAATAGGGGATAAACCGATTGCCATCAATTAATAGTAATTCGGGAATTGTATGTAGTTGATCAAGTGAGCGATGCATTCCGTAAAAACTAGCTTTTAAAATATTTATCTCGTCTATTTCTTTTGGACTGATAAATGATACTCCCCAACTAATTGCTTCTTTTTCTATAATTGGACGAAGCTGTTCACGTTTTTTTTCGCTGAGTTGTTTTGAGTCATTTAAAAAGGGATGCCTGAAATCTTTCGGTAAAATCACGGCTGCAGCAACAACTGGTCCAGCCAAGCACCCACGACCGGCCTCGTCGCAACCGGCTTCAAGAAGGATAGGATCGAAAAAAGGAGAAATATTTTCTTTCACAGATCAATTTTGGCAAAATTAGTGTAATTTAGATTCAGTTAAATTTTATTGAAGCCTTATGAAATCATTATTTCTGTTTTTAATTGTAGTTGCTTGTTCTTTAACATCTTTTCATGCACAAGAAAATGAAGATGTGGCAATTGTTCTTTCAAAAAAAGAGCTTGTCTCAGGTAAGGAATCAGGTGCTTATAGAATAACGCTTCCGGCTCAAATGACAAAAGAGGATGTTACTAAAAGTGCAGGGTTTTATGTGCATAATTTCACAGTGAATTTTGATGAAAAGACAAAGGAAGCGAAGATTTCAATGGTTACAAATGATGCTAGAAATAGGCAGATAATTGTACGTTTTATGACGGCTTGTGGTGTTCGACATATGAACGTAGAAGGATCAATGATGGAAATGCAAGACTTCTTTGAGACGTATTTGAAATAATAGAATGTAATAAGACGAATTTATAGGGCTTTCATTTTGAAAGCCTTTTTTTATCCGTTCAACTTTGCAATCCTAACGATCATCAAAAGATTTTGCTTTCAAATGAATTGTAATTTAATCTTTGCGAAAAAAAATATGAAAAACCACATTACAATTCTCATTCTTCTTTTCTCGACTTCAATTGCGTTTGGGCAAGCCAATTCCTCAAAGAAATTAGGAAAAAGCTACGGTATAGTTAAAGTTGATACGTCACGTTCCGTTTCTGTAAAGGAAGTTGTAAAGGGATTGGAAACGAAGAATGATCGTGTTGAATTTACATTTCAAGCCCCTTTGGCAGAAATTTGTCAGGCAGCAGGATGTTGGGTGAGTATCGATAAAGGAAATGGAGAAACATTTCGTGTTCGATTTAAAGATCATTTTACGATTCCAGTAAAAACCTTGTCTGGAACAGAAGCCTATTTTCACGGCTATGCTTATTGGGATGAGATTTCTGTTGACATGCAAAAACATTTTGCCGAAGATGCAGGAAGATCCAAGGAGGAAATTGAGAAAATATCTGCACCTAAAAAAGAAATGTGCTTTGAAGCAGATGGGATTGTATTGGTGCAAAATAAAAAGTAACCAATAACCTAAATCACAATTAGATTACAAAACAAAGGCGGGAAAATCTCCCGCCTTTTACTTTTATTAGTAACAATACTTATTGCTTTCTATGATCTTCGTTGCGATCAATTGACGCGCTGTTTTCGGATTGAATGGTTCCGTTTTGGTGAATCGTTTTAAACCCATCAACATCATGCGTAACTCATCACCTTCAGCAAATGAATTCAGGGCATCCTTGCCTGCTTTTTCAATTCGGTCAGCGGTGTCGTAGAAATAAGCTCTGACAATGGCAATTTGTGCTTCGCAAGCAGCTTCACCTTTCATTCCAATCATTTTCTGGACACGCAATAAAACAGACTCAGCCTGGTATACCCAAATGACCATGTCCGCAATATTCATAAGAATTTCTTGCTCTTTGGAAAGGCTCTGCATTAGTTTTTGAACGGCACTTCCGGCAATCATCAAAATGGTTTTTTTGAAATTCTCTAGATATTTTTCCTCGTTTCCAAATACTCCCTCAGGAGCATCACCCATTTCAGGAATACTCATAAGTTCTCCAGCCACTTTCATTGCGGGTCCCATTAAATCAAGTTCACCTTTCATCGCGCGACGAAGTAGCATATCCACAGTTAGCATGCGGTTGATTTCATTTGTTCCTTCAAAAATTCTATTGATACGCGCATCACGGTATGCTCGCTCTACCGGAGATTCAGCAGAATATCCCATTCCGCCATACATTTGAACGGCTTCATCTACGACATAATCCAAGCATTCTGAACCTGCAACTTTCAACATCGCACACTCCGCAGCAAATTGTTCGATTCCTTTTAAGGTGGCTTGACCTTTTGACATGCCTCCCGCGATCAATCCATCGATTGCATCCTCAATATTTTGCCCCGCACGGTAGGTCGCAGATTCGAGAACGAAAGTACGGATGGCCTGTTCTGCAATTTTGTAACGAATGGCGCCGTATTTCGAAATAGATCGGCCGAATTGTTCACGTTCATTGGTGTATTTAACACTGTCTGAAATGGCTGCTTTGGAACCGCCGAGAACGCCAGCTGCTAATTTTATACGACCTATATTTAGAATGTTGATCGCGATTTTAAATCCGTTTCCTCTTTCAGAAAGCATGTTCTCAATCGGTACTTGAACATTATTGAAGAAGACTTGCCGCGTGGAAGATCCTTTAATACCCATTTTCTTTTCCTCTGGGTTGAGACTGATTCCTTCCCATGCTGCTTCAACTAAGAATGCAGAAAGGTTTGCATCGTCATCGATTTTCGCAAAAACCGTCATGAAGTTGGCAAATCCACCATTTGTAATCCACATTTTCTGTCCGTTTAAGACATAGTGCTTTCCATCCGCAGATAGAACTGCCTTTGTTTTTCCAGAGTTGGCATCAGAGCCCGAACCTGGTTCAGTTAGGCAGTATGCTGCTTTCCATTCACCAGTTGCTAGTTTTGGGATGTATTTTGCTTTTTGTTCTTCAGTACCATAATAGAGAAGAGGAAGTGTACCTATTCCAGTATGAGCGCCATATGCTACTGAAAAAGAATAGCCTTTTCCAAGATGTTCAGTTGCCAATAAAGATGTTTTAAAGTCAACACCCATTCCGCCAAATTCTTCGGGCACTGTCATTCCAAGCATTCCAAGTTCCCCTGCCTTATCAAGAAGTGATGGCATTAAACCGTCTTCCATTTTGTCAATGCGTTCTAGGTGAGGATCGACTTCTTGGTCGATAAAATCGTCGCACATCTGTCCAATCATGCGCTGCTCTTCGTTCCACTCTTCCGGAATGAAAATTTCTTGTGGGGCAGTTTTTCTTATCAGAAATTCGCCACCTTTCAACGGATTCGTATTTGCAGATTCCATATTGTATTCTCTTTTATTAATTGTCGTGCTACTAAAATAAATAATGTTTTAATACTATGCATGCATATTAAAGAAAATATTTTTTTGAAATCAATTTTAGGATGCGAACGCTGGTTTTTTTTCAGCTAAAAAGTTTAAATGTCATCTTGCAACTGCAATTTTCAGTTTCTTTCCTTTCACCTTTTCCTGCAAAATTCTCTTAAGAAGGGTAGGGACGTTCTTTCTTCGAAGCGCCACAAATGAAGTGTAATCAAGTACCGTTATTAGACCGATGTCCTCTTTTTTCAAACCGCCCTTTTGCCCAAGGAAACCAACAATATCGATTTTGTTGATTTTGTCTTTTTTGCCCCCACTGAAATATACAGTTATCCATTCACTTTGGGTGGGATATGAAAAATCAGGATCGATCTTGTATTCTTCTGATGGGAAATTCAAATAATCAGGCGTTTCTTCATCCGAGTTGATCATAAGATAGGCGGAACCATCTGCTTTCATGCGCGCAGTCCTTCCATTGCGATGGATGAAGGCCTCTTTTGACTGAGGATATTGAAAATGTACCACATGTTGAATTTCAGGGATATCAAGTCCGCGTGATCCTAGGTCGGTGCAAATTAATGTGTGATAGCTGCCATTTCGGAATTTGATCAGCGCACGCTCCCTTTCTTCTTGTTCCATACCACCATGATAGGCAACGGACTCATAATTAGATTCTTTTAAAAATTCAGTTATGGATTCTGTCGCCTCCCGAAAATTGCAGAAAACAATTGTTGGTTCACCATTGAAAGAACAAAGTAGATCGAATAAGCGCTCGAATTTATTCGTTGTCTTAACTGGCAATTTAAAAAAGGTAATGTTTGGTCCTTGATCGTCGGAAAGGAAGTTGATAATTTCAGGTTGACGAAATTTCAGATAACCAGGGAATTCTTCCATGGAAGTAGCAGAAACCAGCGTCGTTTTCTGCAAGTGGACTAGGTTTTCACGAATGAAACGCATCTGATCTTCAAATCCAAATTCCAGGCATTTATCGTATTCATCGATGACGAGCTGTGTCGTATTTTCGAAATTTAAATTGTTTCGCGTGAGGTGATCACAGATTCTTCCTGGCGTTCCGATGAGTACCGCAGGAGCTTCTGAAAGACTGTTTCGTTCTACTTGCATGGAGTGGCCTCCGTAACATGTGAGTACTTTGAAATTCGTTTTCAGTGATTTGAATACTGTTTCAATTTGAATTGCCAATTCACGCGATGGTGCCAGGATGATTGCTTGAATACCAACTTGGTCTTTTTTCAAATCCATAAGAATCGGCAACAGAAAGGCCAGCGTTTTCCCTGAACCTGTTTGAGATAACAAAAGAAGATTGTCTTGTTTTTGGGCAAGCCGAAGTGTTTCTTCTTGCAATTTATTTAAGGATTGGAATCCTGTGTTTTTTAAAATTTGGTCGATTATCTCTTTTTGTTTACTCATGGAGCAAAGGTAGGGGAAATATGGGGATTCTTTTTACTTCTATTTAGCTTACTATTTGGTAAGTTACTATTTGGTAAGTTACTAATAAGTAAGTTTTGTATATTTGTAAAAAAGTTGATAAGATGGAAACTTCACCTTTCTTGTTTGGTACCACTGTTAGTAAAACAGGTTTTACAAATAGAGAGCAAGATGTAGAGAAACTATATCTCAATCTTACCCAAGGCATTAATACACTTTTGATCTCACCAAGACGCTGGGGAAAATCTTCCTTGGTTGAACGTGTTTTACTTAAGATAAGGGAAGAGCAGCCAAAAATAAAAGTGCTTCATCTTGATCTGTTTTCCGTTTCCACGGAGGAGGAATTACTCGAGATATTTGCAAAAGAAGTGGTGAAGGCATCCTCTTCCTCATGGCAAGATTGGTTCCAAGCAGGCAGGGATTTTTTCAAGCAATTGACACCAGTTTTGTCAGTGGGAATTGATCCGCTGCATGATTTTAGTTTATCATTTGACTGGAACCAGATAAAAAAACACAAGAATGAAATTTTAGATCTTCCTGAAAAAATAGCGAATGAAAAAAAATGTCGCTTTGTAATCTGTCTGGATGAATTTCAAAATCTGGCTACATTTCCTGAATTCGATCAGTTGGAAAAAAGTATGCGTGCCGTTTGGCAGCGACAAAAGTCGGTAACGTATTGTTTATACGGAAGCAAGCGGCACATGATGACCGATATTTTCAATAATCCATCCAAGCCGTTCTATCGTTTTGGAGATATGATGCTGCTTCAAAAGATCAAACGTGAAAAGTGGGTTTCATTTATTCAGGAAAGTTTCAAGAAAACGAAAAGGGAGATTACTCCGGAAGTGGCTGAAATGATCCCAGAAATAATGCAGGATCACTCATGGTATGTACAACAACTAGCACACTACACCTGGCAAAAAACAAAAAAGAAAGCCACCAAAAAAGAAGTGGAAGCCGCTTTTTCAGAGTTGATTCATGCCAATTCGCCGCTTTATTTGCGTGAAGTCGAAGGATTAAGTGTCACACAACTTAATTTATTAAAAGCGATTGCCAAAAACGAGGCTAAATTAAGTAGTGTAAAAACGATACAAACTTATCGTTTGGGTACCTCGGCCAATGTTATTAAGAACAAATCAGTTCTGCTTAAAGCCGACATTATTGATGAAGCTAAAGGTAAAGCTTCCTTTTTGGATCCGGCTTTTGAATTTTGGTTCAAGAAACAATATTTTGGAGAACAATGTGTATTTAAATAAAATAGGCGCGGATTCAATCCACGCCTCTAATTTCAAAATATTTCAGTGGAATTTACAACATCTCAATCACACCCGCAGCTCCTTGACCTGTTCCTACGCACATGGTGACAATACCATATTTTTGTTGCCGTTTTTTCAATTCGTTCATAATCTGAACTGAAAGTTTTGCGCCCGTACATCCAAGCGGGTGACCCAAGGCAATAGCTCCTCCATTCACGTTCACCAGGTCTGGGTTGATGCCGGTTTCTCGGATCACAGCCAACGATTGTGAAGCAAAGGCTTCGTTCAATTCAAATAAGTTGATATCGTTCATGGAAAGTCCCGCCATTTTAATTGCCTTAGGAATAGCATCTACCGGTCCGATACCCATAATGCGCGGCTCAACGCCAACAACTGCGTAGGAGGCAAGTCGAGCAATAGGTTCGAGATTCAATTCTTTCACCATGCTTTCTGACATGACGAGCACGAAAGCAGCGCCATCGGAAGTTTGAGAAGAGTTTCCTGCCGTCACTGACCCACCATTTGCAAAAACCGGTTTCAATGCGCCGAGTGCTTCCAATGTACTTGCTCGCGGACCTTCATCCGTATCCACGATGAATTTCTCTACCTGACGTTTTTCGTTGGCATCCAGAAAAACACGTTCCACCTCAATCGGCGCAATATCGTCTTTGAATCGACCCGATTTGATTGCAGCAATTGCTTTTTCGTGCGAGTGCAATGCAAATACATCTTGTTCCTCACGACTGACATTGTATTGTTTTGCAACCGCTTCAGCAGTCAGTCCCATGCCCCAGTACCAGTTAGGGTTTTCCTTGCCGACTTTTGGATTTGGAACGATTCTCCAGCCACCCATTGCCATGACCGACATGGATTCTGCTCCTCCGGCTATGATGCAATCGGCCATACCGGCTTCGATCTTTGCGGTGGCAATAGCAATGGTTTCCAAACCAGACGAACAATAGCGGTTGATCGTCATTCCTGGAACTTTATCGGTATTCAATCCCATCAGTGAGATCATTCTTCCAACGTTCAGCCCTTGCTCTGCTTCAGGAGTGGCGTTTCCTACGATTACGTCGTCCACACGTTCTTTATCCAATTGAGGTACACTTGCCATCAAATGTTTGATCACGTCTGCTGCAAGGTCGTCCGGTCTATAAAAACGAAATCCTCCTTTTCCTGCTTTTCCAACTGCCGAGCGGTAGCCGGCCACGATGTATGCTCTGTTTCCCATATTTTTGGACTTTAGGATGTCAAGATTTTAAGACATTAGGACTTAACTCTAGACACCACCGGTATTTAATTTTCTTTAATTATCGTTCTTTTGAAGGCACCAATCTTTTTCTGAAGCGTTTCCAATTCAGCTAGAAGTGTCTTTGTTTTCATATTAAATAGTTCCTCCACCAGGATCAATTGAGTTTCTAGTTCGTAGGATGATGAAATAGCGATATTTAGGAAATGGAGGAATTCTTTCTCCGAAGTTCGTCCTGATCCTTCAGCAATATTCGAGGGAATTGAAATGGAGCTTCGGTTAATTTGTGAAATCAAACCGAATTTTTCATCTTTTGGCAATTCAGATGTAAGAATGTAAACTTTTTTAACAAGTTGCAACGAATCCTTCCAAATGTTCAATTCCCTAAAATTGTGTGCTTTCTTCATTTTAAGTCCTAAAATCCTGATGTCTTGAAATCTTAATGTCCTTATGGCTAATTCCTCAAAATCTTCCCATATTTAATTATGCTCTCCAATCGCTCCATTGTCTTGCGCTCGGCGCACAATTCAACAAAGGCACGTCGCTCCAAATCAAGTAAATATTGTTCTGAAACAACTGTGTTTTCGCTTAAATCTCCACCGCAAAGAACAAAACCTAGCTTCTCTGAAATAACACGGTCATGGTCTGACATGTAATTTCCGGAAAGCATTGAATTTGCTCCTACATAAACGATTCCGAGTCCTTCCTGACCCATCACGGTGATGTTCTTCTCGCGTTTTGGTGCAACATATCCTTTCTCAGCAAGTTCTAGTGCAGCTGCCTTTGCACGAGCCAATTGATGATCGCGACTCACCACCACTTCATCTGTTCCCGGACGCAGGTAACCCAAATCGAATGCCTCGTAGGCCGAGGTAGAGACTTTGGCCTGCCCAATAGTTAGAAAACGCTCCCGCATGCGGTTTATCTTGATGTCGCCCTCTTTTAATTCTTCGGAAAGTCGTTTAGCAAATTCTTTGGTTCCACCGCCGCCCGGAATCACACCAACACCGAATTCTACGAGTCCCATGTAGAGTTCTGCGTGAGCAACTACTTTATCTGCATGCATCGACATTTCACAGCTTCCACCCAAGGCAAGGTTGTGTGGAGCTACCACCACAGGTATGTTCGAATATCGCACCCGCATCATGGCATCCTGGAATGCTTTCACGGCAAAGTTCAACTCATCAAAATCTTGTTCGATCGCCATCATGAAGATCATTCCGACATTTGCTCCTGCTGAGAAATTTTGTCCGGTATTGTAAATAACGAGTCCT
>JBKDKG010000025.1:0-6645 GCA_046345095.1 Flavobacteriia bacterium
AGGATATATTGTAACTAACAACCATGTGATTGAAAATGCAAGTGAGATCGAGGTGATATTAAACGATAATTCGAAATATTCTGCAAAATTGGTTGGAGCAGACCCATCAACAGACATTGCAGTTTTAAAAATTGAAGGCAGTGGCTTCCTTCCTATCCCGCTGGGTAATAGCGATGATCTTCACATCGGCGAATGGGTACTCGCAGTGGGGAATCCATTTAATTTAACATCAACTGTTACTGCGGGTATCGTTTCCGCGAAAGCTAGAAACATAAACCTTCTGTCTGATCGAACACAACAGAATATCGTTCCAATCGAATCATTTATCCAAACAGATGCAGCAGTAAACCCAGGAAATAGTGGTGGTGCACTTGTAAATACAAAAGGTGAACTTGTTGGAATTAATACCGCAATTGCTTCTCAAACAGGCAGCTATTCAGGATATTCATTTGCAGTCCCTGTTAATTTGGTGCAGAAAGTTATGCGAGACCTGATAGACTATGGAATTGTTCAACGTGGATACCTTGGCGTTCAAATCGCTGATATCAATCAGGAAATAAAAGAAAGCAACAAATTACCAAACACAAAAGGAGTTTTTGTTTCAAAGGTTACAGATGATGGATCTGCACAAAATGCAGGAATGAAAGACGGTGATGTCATCTTGAAAATCGGATCTAGGGAAGTGAATTCTGTGGCAGAACTTCAGGAAGAAATTGGCAAAAGACGTCCCGGTGATAAAGTAACTTTAACAATTCGCACTAAAAATAACGATGAAGAGATAAAAGAATTAGTATTAAGAAACAAAGAAGGTGAAACGAAGTTAGTATCAAAAGAAGAAATTTCAAAAAATTATGCATTAGGTGCAACATTTGTCGATTTAACGAGTAAAGAGAAGAAGGAACTCAACGTTACCTATGGTGTAAAAATCACATCACTCACATCAGGAAAACTAAAATCAATTGGTTTACAAGAAGGTATGGTGATCACAAAAGTTAATAATGAACCAGTAGAAACAGTTGAGCAACTAACAAACAAACTAAATGGAGTCAACCGAGGCGTGCTCTTAGAAGTACTTTCACCAAGCGGTAAAAGAGACTATTATGGTTTTGGACTTTAGAACGTTTGTGAAAGGCACGGTTTTTGCGTAAAGAGAGAATTAAAAAATTGTAAAGAATTTATTTGGAAAACAGTTTTTTTTGGTCGTAACTTTGCATCCATTTTCCGTTCATTAGGCACAATTTAAAAAGAGGAAACAGTAGAGAATGAGACAGCTTAAAATTACGAAGTCGATTACAAATCGCGAAAGTCAATCACTTGACAAATATCTACAAGACATAGGTAAAGAAGAGCTGATCACAGCTGAGGAGGAAGTAGAGTTAGCGAGAAAGATCAAACAAGGTGACCAGCGAGCGTTAGAAAAATTAACAAGAGCAAATTTACGATTCGTAGTTTCAGTTGCGAAGCAGTATCAAAACCAAGGACTTACCCTACCCGACTTAATCAATGAAGGAAACCTTGGATTGATTAAAGCTGCACAAAAATTCGACGAAACACGAGGATTTAAATTCATTTCATATGCCGTTTGGTGGATTCGTCAATCAATCCTTCAAGCTTTAGCAGAACAAGCACGTATTGTTCGACTTCCATTGAACCAAGTTGGTTCATTGAATAAGATCAACAAAGCTTTTTCTCGCTTGGAACAAGAATTCGAAAGACCGCCTTCAGCCGAAGAACTTGCTGAGGCTCTTGAAGTTCCTGAAGACAAAATCAAAGAAAGCTTAAACGTTTCTGGTAGACACGTTTCTATGGATGCACCACTTTCAACATCTGAAGATGGTGGAACATTGATGGATGTAATGGCAAACGCAGATGCTCCGAAAGCTGATCACGCTTTGATGGCTGAGTCATTGCAAAAAGAGATTGAACGCTCATTGAGTACACTAACTGATAAAGAACGTGAAATCATTCGTTTATTCTTCGGAATTGGAATGAATCACGGATTGACATTGGAAGAAATTGGCGCAAAATTCAATCTAACACGTGAGCGTGTTCGACAAATTAAAGAAAAGGCAATCAGAAGATTGCGTCACACTTCGAGAAATAAATTACTCAAAGCATATTTGGGATAATCATCTTAAAAAAGGCTGCCCGCTCTAGTGGGTAGCCTTTTTTGCTTAATACAATTTATAATCAATTAATCATTAAACAGAAAAAATGGAAGCTGCTGTAGGTTACGAAAAGGAACTGAAATCGCATGTTGAAAAAGAACGTGCTGCTGTTAAATTAGGAAGCAAAGTAGGTGAACTACTTTATGACAAAGGAATTGAGTTGGTACTTTTCCGTCACCACTTGACTGAAACAACTATTTCTGAGTTGTTGAATTTGCATGAATATGCAAAAACTGTTGTAAACAAGCCTATTGATGTCTTCACTTCCTCTGAACTTGCAGAAGAGATTTATAAAATGGATCTCGCACCTTCTAAACTTGATATTGGCAAATTATCGAGCGAATGGCTTGCAGAGCAAGCAAATTACACTTCAAAAGCAGCCTTCCTAAGTGATAAATTGTCAGGATTTGGTACCTCAGTATCAAACGGAATTGAGCCTCGAGATGTAGTTTTATATGGATTTGGACGTATCGGACGTTTGGCAGCCCGTGAATTGATTAAACAAGCCGGAAAAGGACAACAATTGAGATTAAAAGCAATTGTTACTAGAGGTTCTTCTGACGCCGACATCATCAAACGCGCTTCTTTGTTGCGAAATGATTCAGTTCATGGTGCATTTAATGGTTCTGTAATTGAAGATTTAGAAAACAAAGCTTTGATTATCAATGGACAAATTGTTCGAATGATAGACGCTAACAACCCTGAAGACATCGATTATACCCAGTATGGAATTTCCAATGCACTTGTAATTGACAATACAGGAGTTTTCACAAATCGTGAAGCATTGTCTCGTCACTTAAAAGCAAAAGGAGTATCAAAAGTTCTTTTAACTGCGCCAGGAAAAGAAATACCGAATGTTGTTTATGGTATTAACCAGAAAGATTTGGACATTGAGAATGAGAACATCTTTTCTGCTGCATCGTGCACTACAAATGCAATTTCTCCAGTTTTAAAAGTAGTTAACGACAAGTTTGGTGTTGTCAAAGGTCACATTGAGACAGTGCACGCCTACACGAACGACCAAAACCTTCTTGATAACATGCACAAGAAACCAAGGAGAGGTCGATCAGCAGCTATCAACATGGTTATCACTTCAACAGGAGCTGGAAGCGCTGTAACCAAAGTAATTCCCGATATGAAAGATAAGTTAACTGCTAATGCAGTGCGTGTACCTACTCCTAATGGGTCTTTGGCTATTTTAAGTTTGGAATTAAACAAAACGACTTCAATTGAAGAATTAAATGCTGTTTTGCGTGACGCTTCATTAAACGGTGATTTGGTAAACCAGATTTATTATTCTTATGATCCTGAATTGGTATCAAGCGATATCATTGGAAATACGTGTTGTTCTGTTTTTGATTCGCATGCAACAATTGTTTCGAACGACGGAAAGAATGTTGTACTTTATGCTTGGTATGACAATGAATTTGGATACACAAAACAAGTAATTCGACTTGCAAAACATGTAACAAAAGTTCAACGAGCAATTTATTACTAAATAATAATTAAAAACAAGAAAGGGGCTTCGTTGAAGCCCCTTTCTTGTTTTATAAAATATCGTTTTACAAATCTTTCATTGTACTTTCCATTTCCTTGTAAGCATCACACTTCTTCATCTCTTCCATCATCATCCTCTGCTCAGTATCTGACTTCCCATCATCTAGTTTCTCACATTCATCTAAATCAGACTTATATTTATTCTGAATTTCTTGAAGTTTTATCGTATTCATTCAAGCTTCCTTTACCTCCTTTACCATTGCAAGTCCTTTATCCGCACAATCACAAATTTCACTTTTCCCGCACGACGATAAAAAGAACAGAGAGAGGGCCGATATAATATATATTATTTTTTTCATAAATTGATTTTCGAAGTTAAAAATGTAGTGAAATACTAAATCGAAAGAAACAAAAAAACTTTTTTTACTTACGTAATCCAGCTTCTTTCAGACATTTTTTTACTCGTCTTTCATGTGCATCACGCTGTTCTGGTGTACGATTAGGATCTTGAATTCTAAAGGCTTGGCATTTTTTATCAACAACATCCCAACGAGCCATTAACTTATCACTTGTATCGCCTCCTTTTATTGCTTTATCGATTGAATCATTCACTACTACACAATGACAAAAATCCCATTGCTCACCATATTTTTTTTCAATCTTCGCAATCGATTCTTTCAAGTCAGCACTATCCGCGTACGTCTTGTTTGGATTTTTTGATTCAACAATAGCCTCTTCAATTGTCAACTCCTTTACATTCAAATTTTCACCGCAACGAATACAATCAACACATTCTTCCTTTGATGAACAAGACAACAAAAACATTAGAATTGATGAATAAAGCAGAATAGTTCTTAACATAAAACGAATCGAGGTTTATACAAATATAAATAAATGTCGCTTTAACAATCGAAATAGGTTAACTACTTTGAATAAAAAAAGCTGCCGAGGCAGCTTTTAAAAATTTATTAAACTTTTATTAAGCTTGAATTTGATCCGCAGATGTATGCGCAATTGCAGATTTTTCCAACCTAATTTTTGTTCCTTCAGAACTCAACAAAACAGTTGATTCTCCAATTTCCAAGATTTTACCATGGATTCCACCGATAGTAACTACCTTATCACCAGCGGCAAGTGACTCTCTGAATTTCTTCAGTTCTTTTTGTTTCTTAGTTTGAGGTCTGATCATAAAGAAGTAGAACACTACCACAATCATTATCAAAGGAATAATCTGTTGCATCTTTGTTTTTTTTGATTTATTTATTATTAATTATTTCGATTTGACGGTTGCCTTAATTGCAACTTCTGTTACAGATGGTTCTGTATTAGCAACAATACGAACAGATTTCGTAATTACTCCGGTTGACGTTCTTTCAGTATCAACTTCTGCAGTTATCACTCCTACTTCACCTGGTTGTATTGGGTCTTCTGGCTTACTTGCAACAGTGCAAGAGCACGAACCTTTTACATCCGCAATTACCAATGGAAAATTACCTGTGTTTTCAACTTTAAACTTCGCAGTAATCAGCTCACCTTTCACTACTTCACCGGCATCATAAACAGGATCGACCATCATAGAAGTTTTATTCCCCACTTCTACTACCTCCGTGTTTGTGCAAGAAAACAACACTGCTAACGCTATAAAAAACAAAAAACTCTTTTTCATAATTAATCCATTAATCCTCTACCTATTTTAACAATCTTTTTATCTTTTTTTAAACGTTCTATAGCCTTATCAAGAATGCCATTTATAAAGCTATTACTCTTTGGTGTACTGTAAAATTTTGAGATTTCAATGTATTCATTCAGCGTTACTTTCGTTGGAATATTGCTGAAAATTTGCATTTCCGTGATAGCCATTTTCATTAAAATAACATCCATTTTTGCAATTCTATCTAATTCCCAATTATCGGTTAATTCATCAATCAGCAACTCATTTTCCTTGTCCAATGAAATAGTCTTACGCAAAAGATCCTTGATAAAATCCTGCTCATCATCATCCACCTTGTAAAGCGGCAAAATATCCAACGATTCACCTTCTTCAGCTGATTTAATAGTTTTCAATACCATTGAACATGCCAAATCAATATCATCTAACCAATGAATACTTTTTTCCTCGAAAAAGTTATAAAGAAGCGGGAAATTAGCGATTTCAACCTTGAATAATTCAATAGCCATTAGTTTGTCAGCTTCAAAACCGGCATCACCATTATTCATATGGTCCAAGTAAGTTTCGCTATCCTTCAACTGCAAAAACATCTTTCTGAACATTTCGCGGTGCTCATCTCCTACCCAATTTACTTTTCGGTCTTCAGACAACTTTCTAAGTAAAACATTCGACTCTAATAATGCAATTAATTGGTTATTTATCAGCTTTAAGTTGGGTTGCAAATCTTCTTTTGAAGGACGAATTTTCTTTTTATTTTCTTCTATTCGAAATTCCGCTATGGATTTGAGTTCAGAGAAAGTCAAAAGCAAATAAATGTACAAATCGTACATGCGTTCAATTGCTTGTAACAATTCATTTTCTGTTTTACGGTAATTTTCCTCATTTGATTGGAAATACGCGTAAAGGGCTTGTAATACTTTTATTCTAAGATGTCTTCTATTCAGCATTATAATGGTAGTTTCACTTTACCGATTGCTTCTATTCGCTCTTCAGCCATTTTATTGGCAATTTTATAAGCTGGAACGTTTTCAGCCTTTGATCTAATTACAATGTTTCCAATAGTGTGATATATCTCCTCTGCTTTATTCATAGCCCATTCTGAATTATATCCTTTTACTTCTGAATAACAATTAATTACACCTCCTGCATTGAGTGCGAAATCTGGCGCATAAATAATTCCTCTATCCATTACTGCTTGACCATGAACATCCTCTTGTTTCAATTGATTATTCGCTGCACCTGCAATAATTGAGCATTTCAATCGACCTAAAGTAACATCATTAATGGTTGCACCAAGTGCACATGGAGCAT
>JBKDKG010000026.1:0-6212 GCA_046345095.1 Flavobacteriia bacterium
TTATTGAAAAACAGAAAGTACCGTCGAATCAATGATATTGTTGAAAAAACTATTGATAAGGTCCTTTCCAAGGGTGGCAAAGTTTACTTTACAGAAAACAATGCATTGAAAGAATTTGACCGAATTGCTTTGAAATTGCGCTATCCAGAATAGCATTAAAAAAATAAAACAAAATAAAAAAAGCATCCTCTTCCAATAGAAAAGGATGCTTTCTTAAACGAATAATCAATTAATAAGAATAAACTTCTGTGTCAATTAACAATTTGTTTTCTACTTGAGTAACCCCCGGTGCCAAATAAGCAGCTCTTTCAGCGTCTTTCTTCTCAACATATGATCTTACTTTTCCAGTAAGCACAACTTTACTTCCTTCCGTAGCAATGTTAATTGCATCTGAATCTAAGGTTGCACTTCGGTGAAATGCAGAAAATATTTTGTTTTTGATGTCAGCCGATTTCAATCGTGGAGAAATATGGATGTTGTTTGAAATACCTACCACTCCTTGTAAATTTTCTACGGCACTCTTAGAGTAGTTACGCTGAAAATCCCACTCAACCTCTCCTTCTAAAGTAACCCAGCCTTTTTCTACTTTCACTTTGATTTTCTCTTCAGGAATTGATGAATGCCAAGCCAATGCATTTAGCACGGCTGATGCAATTTCAGAGTCGTTGCGAACACCTCTGTCAGATAAGTGCACACTAATTTCTTGCGCAACAGCCTTCACACCCAAAACTTTTGAAGCTGCTCTTTCAGCTTGCAATTTTTTGTAATAAGAATCAACTGTGCCTGATAGACTAACTATCCCATCTTTTACAGAAACACCAATCTCATTGGCATTTGTCAATAATTCCCACTTCAATTCGTCCATGACGTCTTTTTGAATCTCTTGATCTGTTTTCATTTGATATAAATTATTTAGTTAATAAAGTCCAAAGAAAGTCTACCAAATAAGATTTTTCATTGAGCAAAATCATATGAAGAATTGATTCTATTCCCAAGGGTTTGAATCCTCTGTCTTTAATTTACACCTCTTAAATAAGAGAAAATGAAACTAGACAGAAATCAAAAAAATGAATCAGGAAACACAGTAAAAAAAGATACTACTAAAAAACCATTCAATTTTTTCTGGTTAATCTTTTTAGGAATGAATGTCATCATCATTTCTTACTTTATATTGGGCGGCACAAGTAATCCAATGTCCATCAGTTGGAAAGAATTCAGTGAGGATTTATTAAAAAATGGCGATGTCCAAAAAGTAATTGTTGTCGACAAGTCAAAAGTTGAAGTCTATCTTACTCCATCAGCATTGAAAAAAGACAAATACAGAGGTGTCGCAAAAGGACCTTTTGGGTATGTTAAAAATGGCCCAAATTATGAGTTTTCTATAGGATCTGTAGATCTATTCGAAGCAAGAATGGAAAAATTACAAGAAAAACAATCCGCAAAGATTGATATCATTTACGTTCAAGGTCAAAATTGGTGGGGTCAGGTTTTTAGTTGGATTCTGCCTTTGATACTGCTTTTTTTCTTAAGTAGATTTTTATTTTCACGACTTTATGGAGGAGGCTCAAATACTGGACGATCTATTTTTGATTTTGGGAAATCGTCGCCTCAATTTATAGACAAAGGTCAAAGTTCTTCTGTTACTTTCAAAGATGTCGCTGGGTATGAAGAAGCTAAAATAGAAATCATGGAAGTGGTCGATTTCCTTAAAAATCCTGGCCATTTTTCACGATTGGGAGCAAAAATACCACGTGGCATTCTTTTAATTGGGGCACCTGGAACGGGCAAAACGCTGATGGCAAAGGCTGTTGCTGGCGAGGCGGGGGTTCCATTTTTTTCACTTTCAGGATCCGCCTTTATTGAAATGTTTGTAGGTGTTGGTGCGTCAAGGGTTCGAGATTTATTTGAACGAGCAAAAATGAAAGCGCCAAGTATCGTTTTCATCGATGAAATAGATACAATTGGTCGCATGAGAGGCAGGGCAATGTCACTTCAATCAAACGATGAAAGAGATAGTACACTCAATCAGTTATTAGCCGAAATGGATGGTTTTGGCCCAGCTACCGGTGTAATTGTACTTGCCGCTACCAATCGTGCAGACATTCTTGATCCAGCCTTATTGCGTCCTGGCCGCTTTGATCGACACATTGTATTAGACCTACCCAATAAGCAAGAACGATTGGAAATTTTTAAAGTGCATTTACAACCACTTCAGATAGATAATACCATTGATTCAGAGCTGCTAGCAGCTGAAACACCCGGTTTTTCAGGGGCTGATATCGCCAATATTTGCAACGAAGCCGCTTTGATTGCAGCTAGAAAGAAAAAAACAAAGATTAGCGAACATGATTTTGATGATGCAATTGATCGCGTTGTGAGTGGAATTGAAAAAAAGGGGAAAATCCTATCTGAAGATGAGAAAAAGATGATTGCCTACCACGAAGCGGGTCATACTATTGTAGGATGGATGCTGGAAAATATGGATCCAATTCAAAAGGTAACAATCATTCCTCGCGGGCGCTCATTAGGAGGAGCTTGGTTTCTGCCTGAAGAGAGGTCATTGTACACTCGTTCACAATTCAATGACCAATTGAGCTCTGCATTAGCCGGAAGGTGCGCTGAAGAAATCGTTTTTGGAGATATCTCATCAGGGGCAGCTGATGATCTTGAGCGAGCAACAAGGCAAGCCTATATGATGGTCAGCGAATTAGGTTTTAGTTCTCGGCTTGAAAATGTGAGTTTTATAGATTCTTCTGGCAGTTATGATTCATCATTTTTACGACCATTCAGCGAATCAACATCAAAGTTAATTGATGAGGAGGTCCGAATGCTATTAATGAAAGCGAAGGCTAGAGCAACACGATTATTAAACAATAATAGAAGTAAGCTTGATGAACTTGCAGCAATATTAGTCCGCAAAGAGGAAGTTTTCCATCAAGAATTAGAAAAAATTCTCGGAAAACGAGAACCTCATAAAGCAATTCAACAGAAAAAACTTCAAGAATAAGTTCATTGCGTGATGCATATCACAGTCGCTGTTGACAGCAGTCACTTCGAAATAGTTTGTTCCATTGTAGTATTGTAGAATATTCACACAACTATTTAAAATGAAAAAACTCATGCTTGAGCTGCTGTTCATCGGATTATTTATCAGTATTATTTTCCTTACAGGATATATGATGACTAGGTACCTTCTGTTGAGGGCAGCCAATTAATAAAAACAACTATGACAACAATAAAAAAAACACTGCAAACATTTAGTAGAAACGTTGATAGCTATGAAAAATGGTTTGATGATCACCCTGCTATTTTTCAATCGGAAGTTGAGGCAATAAGAGAATTGTTACCCGAAGGCGAATTATTTGGTATCGAAATCGGATTAGGCACAGGCAGAATTGCGCAAGCACTTGGTCTAAAAGAAGGAATTGAACCTTGCAAAGAGATGCGAGAACGTGCAATAGAACGTGGCATTGAAGTAATGGACGCAAGGGCTGAACATATTCCTTATAAAGATCTTCATTTTGATTTTGTATTGATCACAACGAGTATTCACTACATAGAAGATATTCCTATGGCACTTCAAGAGGCAAATCGTGTTCTAAAAAGACATGCTGTAATCATCATAGGAATGATTGCGCCAGAAAGTTCTTTTGGTAGGATTTACCAAGAAAAAAGAAAGCAACAATCCTTTTATCAGCATGCTACCTTCTACAAGGCACCTACAATTATTCAAGCACTTCGGAATGCCAATTTTAAAAACATCAAGGTATTTCAAACTTTATTCGGAGAGCCTGATTCGATTTTAGAAGTTCAAGCAATGAGAGAAGGAATGGATAAAGGTTCATTTATATTATTAAAAGGAGAAAAAAAATAACATCATGAAATACAATAGATTTTACTCAGAAGTAGGCAAGTTATTGTATTCTATTTCGAGCATCGACGGGAAAATTGATCAAAATGAAAAACTAACCATACATACTATTGTGGAAAATGAGTTTATATCCAAGATCCATGAAAAAGATCAATTTGGAACGCTAGTCGGTTATTATCCTGAAATTGAACTTGAGTTTTTGGAAGAAGAACTTGTCGATCCAGCAGATGCGCTTGATTCATTTATTGATTATATCAACGAACACCATACAGCTCTGAAGCAAAATGAATTGGAAATCTGCAGGAAAGTTATTCATCATGTGGCTCAAAGTAGCCGAGGGGTCAACAAAAAAGAAAAAATAGTATTGAACAAAGTTGACAATGCAATTGAACGAATAAATAAAACCCAAACAAACAGAAATCATGAGAAATGGTAAGAAAAAAAAGAAGGAGATAACTCCCCTTCCAATTCACCCAGCAATGCCAATACTTCCTCCAGATATTAAACCTTTAGAAGAGAGGCAAAATACACATGAGTCAATAACGGAAATTACTCCACCAAACTATCCTGAAATAAATATTGATACAGATAAAGAAACAGATTATGATTACGAACCATATGAGTATAAATAAAAAACAGCGATCAAAAACCGATCGCTGTTCTTTTTAGTCTTGCTTCATCCATTATTACAATTTCTCTGCCTTCAGAGCGTATAATGCCTTCGCGTTTAAATTCTGAGAGCATTCTTACCAAGGATTCTTTGGTTGTACCAACAATACTGGCAAGATCCTCACGTGAAATATTGAAAACTGAACTGCGGCTTGCAGGGGAGCGTAATGGAAGTACATGTTGTAAGAGTGCATCAGCAACACGTTCACGAACTGGAGCATAAGCCAATTGCAACAATCTGTTTTCTTTTTCTCTTACATTTTTACTTAATAATTCCATGTATTTCTCTGCAATTTCTCTGTTCTGTCGCATTAACATTAAAAATTCAGTTTTAGGAATAATCGCTAGTCGTGTTGGCTCCATTGCTATAGCAGTTTCATGGTACTCCGGTTGATCAAATAGCCCGAGATGACCAAAGAATTCGCCTTCAGCATAAATTTCAGTAACATAATCCTTGCCATAAGAATCTGTTTTGATACATTTCACCTTTCCAGATAAAATAAAATACAATTGATTTGCAAAATCATCTTCCCTGTAGATATGTTCCTTTTTAGAAAACAACTTTTCCTTTTTGTCTTTTGCCAAATTTTTCAAAGATTCCAAATCCTTAAGTTCTTCACCTTTCCATTCCGAAGAACCTAAACCATTTCGGAGTATATCCATACGTTCCAATCTTATTCGGATTACATCTAGAAGATCCTTTCCATCATACGGCTTTGTAAGATAATCATCTGCCCCGAGGTTCATACCTATTCGAAAATCTGCTTTATCATTTTTTCCAGTGACGAAAATGAAAGGTATTCCGGATGTCTCGGGATTTTTATTTACAATTCTCAAAACACTCAAGCCATCTAATTCAGGCATAGTGATATCAGAAATAATCAAATCAGGATGTTCTCTTTTTGCAAATTCAATACCCTGTTTTCCATTTTCAGCACTTATTACTTTGTAGTTAGCAAGTTCCAGTAATTCTGCTGTGTTTTCTCTTATAATAGAATCATCTTCTATGAGTAGTATTTTTTTCATAATCCTTTTTTGTTTAACATTATTGCTCTGAAAAGAGCCTATTAAGTTGTGTTATCATATCTTCTGTACTTTGTCTAATCAGACGTACATGTCTTAACTGTTTTTCTGGCTGAGTTTCTGCTTTTATATAGTTTTCCAAAAGAGCACCAGATGAAGCCATTGCTGAAAGGCAATTTCTTAATTCATGCTCAAATTCTTTGATTTTCAAATTTCCTTTGAGGGGTTGTGTTTTCATTGCTCGAGATTTAAAGTGGTTTCATTGAACAATGATACTCAAGATGAGAATTTATTTTGATATCCTTTCAATCAGATAGCAAATGTTTTAAGTAAATGAAACACAAATTCATGATCAAAATGATGGAATAATGCTAACATTTAATATTGTAATTGAATTCTTAGCATGAAAAACAATTACTATTTCTATTATAATTGCCTTTAAAATAGGAGATTACTGATCATTTATAGACTTTCAGACTCTGTCAACAGAGCGGCTTATCCAAGTTGGCTCTAAGCGAAGTTCATTTAAGGAATATACTAAACAAAAAAAGCCTCTTCATTTCTGAAGAGGCTTTATAAAAGCGGCGTCGACTTACTCTCCCACCCTCAAAAGGGCAGTACCATCAGCGCTAACGGGCTTAACTTCTCT
>JBKDKG010000027.1:0-4205 GCA_046345095.1 Flavobacteriia bacterium
GTTCATTGCCTTTTTTACCAATTGTTTGCACTTTTTGTCGGCATTTTCAGTAACCGAACAGGTATTGATTATGTAGATGTCTGGCTGATCTTCAAAATCAACCTTTGCATAGCCAGCATCGCCAAATAACCGAGCAATTGTCGATGTTTCAGAGAAATTTAATTTACATCCCAAGGTGTAATAGGCTACCTTCTTGTATTGATTCATTTGGTTGCAAAATTAATGAGAAATGTGAAATGGTCAAAAGGATGGGAGTTCAATGTGGTCAAAAGGTTCATTGTGTTCAACTTTTAAATTTTCAGATAAGGAATTAGAAAATTTTCATTTCATCGATTATGTTATTTTTGAATTCCTAATGAATTAGAAAGATGAATTATCGACACCAAATAGATTATGAACTCTATGAAGATTGGCATGAGTTAAGTGATAGTGATATTGCTTTAATTGACCAAGCCTATGTTTTTTGTAATCAAGCTTATGCACCATACAGTAATTTTAAAGTTGCTGCTGTTTTGCTTTTAGATGATGGTTCTGTTGTGAAAGGAAATAACCAAGAAAACATGGCTTATCCTTCAGGACTCTGCGCTGAACGTGTTGCTTTGTTTTTTGCTGGGGCAAATTTTCCAACTAAAAAGGTAAAAGCGATATATATCGTTGCACAAGGTGAATTGTTGAATGCTGGCGATTTACTTTCGCCTTGCGGCGGTTGTAGGCAGGTAATGTTGGAAACGGAGTTACGACAAAATACTGAGATTAAAGTCTTTTTAGTTAGTCAAAACAATAAGACAATGGTCTTTTCATCTGCAAAAGATCTTTTACCAATGGCCTTTGGATCAATATAGAAGCAATGAAATGGGTTGAAAATAAATGGTTTTGGCTTCTAGGTTGTTTCGTATTGTATGCGAACACCTTGAATCATTCTTATACAGTTGACGATTTAATTGTTGTGAAAAAAAACAGTTTGACCCAAAAAGGAATTGATGCCATTCCTGAAATTTTTTCACACAGTTATTTGTTTGGATACGATGGTCGAGAAGATGAGTCATACCGACCAATTACTCTTAGTACCTTCGCCATTGAACGTACTTTTTTTGATGCATCGCCGGTAGCGTCACATTTCATACAAGTTATTCTTTACGCACTTTTCATTTGGGTCACCTTTTGTTATTTGCGTCTGTTATTTGGCGAAAATCGCCGGAAGTTAACGGTTGTTATTTGTTTGCTTTTTGCGCTGCATCCTATTCACACGGAGGTCGTTGCAAATATCAAGAGTCGTGATGAGTTGCTCAGTGCATTGTTTTTGTTTTCTGCGCTTTTGTTTTACACCAAATTTTTAAGGTCTGAATTGAATGGGAATTTGATGTTGTCCTTACTTTTCTTTTTCCTTGCAATGCTTTCCAAAGAAACAGCTGTATTGGGGATTCTACTTTTTCCTGCAACGCATTATTTTTCATTTAATGGCGCTCCGATGCTCGTCCTAAAAAGGAGTGCTGTTTTTTTATCTCCATTTGTGTTGTATTTTGGATTGAGATCTATTGTTCTTTCTGATGTTTTAATCAAAGCTCCGATTGATCCTGTAGCTAATTCATTAGCTTTGGCAAATGGCTTTGGTGAACAATTGGCAAGTAATTTTGCAATATTCGCTAAGTACATTCAACTCGCAATTTTTCCAATTCATTTAAGTTGGGATTATTCCGTCTCACAATTACCGTTATTAAATTTTGGAAGTTTATCAGCGATTGCAGGTGTTGTTACTTTGTTAATATTAATTGGATTGCTCGTTTTTGGTGTTCTACGTCGTCAGTTAATAGGGTATGGAGCCATACTATTTCTTGCGACCTTCATTTTAACGTCCAATTTTTTCTTTTTAATTAATTGTCCTTTGGGAGAGCGCTTCCTTTTTATGCCCGTTCTGGGTATCTTGATTATTCTAGTCTTAGGGTTTGAACGATTGGCAATTTCAATCAATAAAAACTATTCAATAGCTTTATTTGCAGTTATATGCATCTATTATTCCGGAAGAACATTCGTTCGAAATGCCGATTGGAAAAATAATCAAACAATTTATGAGTCCGCTTTAACCGTTGCGCCTAATAGTGTTAAAGTCCATTTTAATTTGGCAACAGAATATCTGGAGCAGGGTGTGGGAGCATCTTCAGTTGCAGAGAAAAGAGCGTTCTTTGAAAAAGCAATTATACATTTCAAGGCTGCCGAAAAAATTTATCCTTCATATTCTTTAATCTATGAAAATGCTGGTTTTGTCTATTCTGAATTAGCGAAAACAGGTGTTAATAAAGCCGAAACAATTGCTTTTTTTTCAAAAGGATTGCAGCAATTAAGTAGAGGGATCGACGAATTCAAATTTCAGAACCCCAATCTTTATCAAAATAAATATTACATCCTTGAACAATTGATACAGTTGGCAGACAATCAAGTAATAAAGAAAAAGTGGCAGAAAGAAATGATTAGAACAGCCAGAAATAGAAAAGAAAAAACTGAAGATGATCTTTTCAGAATAGCGTTTTATTTGAAGGAAATTGATGAAGATGAGAAAGGGGTTGATGCTGCGATAGAACTCGTAAAAAAGTACCCAGAAAAATCACCTTTTTTATTGGAATATTCGGAAGTGTTGTTTAAGGCAAATCGTTTTGATTTAAGTTTAAAGCTAATTTCAGCTTATGTTGATGCAAATCCAGAGGATTTATCTGCAAAATCAAATAAGGGTATGTTGCTTGAAATCAACGGTAGAAAAGATGATGCATTGATGATCTATGAAGAAATACTGAAACAAGATCCTAATCAGCAGCATACGCGACAATTGTATGAAAAATTGATGCGTCAAGTTTGATGTTTTAGCGCCTACAGTGTAATATAAGTTAGATTTCTAACAGATTTGCCTTGATAACATTCTATAATTCATTGAAAAAGCGTGGTGCGACAAGTTTGAGTTTTTCATATATTTGTCCTTTGAATTTAAAAAGTCAATAAAATGGCGGTAAAATCTGCGAAACAACCTACCAAGACAACCAAAAAAGCGGCTGCATCCGGTAAGACAAAATTCTCAAAAGAGACGTATATTAAGTGGTATAAGGACATGTTACTTATTCGTCGTTTTGAAGAAAAAACAGGACAGTTGTACATTCAGCAAAAATTTGGTGGTTTTTGTCATCTCTATATCGGTCAAGAAGCTATCGTGGCAGGTACTGCAAGTGCTTGTAGAGCAGGAGATAAGCATATGACTGCTTACCGCGATCATGCTCACCCGATTGCGTTAGGTACTGATCCGCGTGTGTTAATGGCCGAACTTTATGGACGTATAACAGGTTGTTCGAAAGGTAAAGGAGGTTCGATGCACTTCTTTGACAAGGAAAAGAATTTCATGGGTGGACACGGAATTGTTGGCGCTCAGATTGCTATGGGTGCTGGTGTTGCCTTCGCCGAGAAGTACAATGGGACAGATAATGTTGCGTTTGTTTCTATGGGTGATGGAGCAGTTCGTCAAGGAGCTTTGCATGAAACATTCAACATGGCAATGATGTGGAAGTTGCCTGTGATTTTCATAATTGAGAATAATAACTATGCAATGGGTACTTCAGTTACAAGAACAACGAACGTAACTGATTTATCGAAAATTGGACTTTCATACGAAATGCCTTCAAAGATTGTGAATGGAATGTCGCCGGAAGCAGTGCATGAGGCGATTGAAGAAGCATGTGACAGAGCTAGAAGAGGAGATGGTCCAACATTACTTGACATCAGAACATATCGTTATAAAGGTCACTCAATGTCTGATCCACAAAAGTATCGCACGAAAGAAGAAGTGGCAGAGTGGATGGAGCAAGATCCAATCGAACATTGTTTAAGAGTGATTAAAGAAAATAAATGGCTTTCAGATAAAGAAGTGGAAGACATCATTGATTGGGTTAAGAAAGAGGTAGAGGAATCTGTAGAATTTGCAGAAACATCTCCTTATCCTGAGGCTCATGAATTGTATGAGGATGTTTATACACAAACTGACTATCCTTATATCAAAGAATATTAAGCGGCTATAGTCAAAAACCAAGAATTAAGATATTTTAAAAAAATTGAAAGATGGCTGAGATAATTTACATGCCGAAGTTGAGTGATACCATGACAGAAGGTGTTGTCGCTGAATGGACAAAAAAAGTAGGTGATAAGGTAGCCTCTGGTGAAGTGCTTGCAGA
>JBKDKG010000028.1:0-9153 GCA_046345095.1 Flavobacteriia bacterium
AGCAGCTGCTGAATTCTGAATTCCCGAACCAATGGGATCTCGTATGATGAGTGGAAACTAAAATTACCACGAACAATTGGAAGCCGAATTGTCTGCATTTGTTGAAAAAGAAGACACAATCCTTTGCAACTTCGGATATCAAGCCGTAGTATCTGCAATCGATTGTTTGGTGGATCGCAGAGATGTTATTGTTTATGATGCTGAATCACATGCATGTATTTTAGATGGTGTTCGCCTTCATATGGGTAAACGATATGTTTTTAAACACAATGACATCGAAGATTGTGAGAAACAACTAGAAAGAGCGACTAAATTAGCAGAAGAGCAAGGAGGTGCAATCTTGGTTATCACTGAAGGTGTTTTTGGAATGCGCGGTGACCAAGGAAATTTGAAAGAAATTGTTGAATTAAAGAAAAAATTCAATTTCCGTTTGTTTGTTGATGATGCCCATGGAATTGGAACACTAGGAGAAACAGGTGCGGGAACTGGTCAAGAGCAAGGTTGTCAAGAGAGTATAGATATTTATTTTGGGACATTCGCTAAATCATTTGGACTGATCGGAGGATTTATTTCCAGTGATGAACAAGTTGTTGAATACCTTCGTTACAATATGCGTTCTCAGATTTTCGCGAAAGCAATGCCAATGCCTCTAGTAATTGGGGCCTTGAAGCGTTTGGAATTGATGAGAAATCACCCAGAATACAAAACGAAACTTTGGGAAATCACGAATGCACTTCAAAATGGATTAAAAGATGCAGGATTCGATATCGGACCAACTGGATCTTGTGTAACACCTGTATACATGAATGGCTCTATTCCTGAATCAACGAATTTGATTTATGATTTGCGCGAAAATTTCAATTTGTTCTGTTCAATGGTTGTATATCCTGTGGTACCGAAAGGCATGATCATTCTTAGATTGATCCCAACTGCAGTCCATAACTTGGAGGATGTTCAATACACTATCGAATGTTTCTCCAAAATTGTTGGAAAACTGAAAGCAGGAGAATACATGTCTGATAAAATTGCATCCGTGTAATCAATGATACTATTTATTCAAAAGACCGGTTATGCCGGTCTTTTTTTTGTTTTTAAATGATGGAAAAGGGAATAGAGTTACTTCTTAAATCAATCGAACTTGAGGAAAAAGAACAAATAAAACGCTATCAACTGGAAGGCGGAGCAACACTTAAAATGCTAAAATCTTCAGGATTAGCGATACACCCAATTCGTGTGAATCGTAAATCTTTCGGTTATTTAGACTATCCAGAGATTACGTTCTCAACACCCTATCCATCAGAGGCAAATTCATTTCGAGATGGATGTTCCATAGAACTTTTCTGCACTGGTGAAGAACCGATAAAAGGCATGCTATTGTTTTATGATGGAAGAAAAGGAGAATTCAGATTATTTACATCCGATTTTCCTGACTGGATAGAAGATGAAGGAACAGGAATTAAAATTGCTCCAGACGTTCGAACAACTCAAATTATGAGAAATGCAATAGAGTCAATTTCAAACAATAAACAATTATCCCATCTATTTCAAAAAATTCACAACAAGCAAGTTGAAATTAAATCTATTGATCAAACCTATTCAGAAATTAACTTAAAAAACGAAGGACTTAACGACAGTCAAAAAATTGCAATTCATCAAATTATTAAAGGAAATCAAGAAATTCAAATAGTTCATGGTCCTCCTGGAACAGGAAAAACAACTACACTAATCGAAGCTGTTTGTCAGCTTTCTGAAGAAAAAAAAAGAATCTTAATTGCTGCACCGAGCAATACTGCTGTTGACCACTTTGCCCTTCAATTGAATAGATTGCATCCTAAAATAAATATATTGAGGGTTGGGAATAATTCAAAAGTAAATGAACAGATTTTACCCTTTACTCCTGAAGGAAAATTAAAAAATAGCAAGGAAGAAAAGGAGATCAAGCGACTTAAAATTCAAGCCGAAGAATTGCGAAAAATGGCCCATCAATACAAGCGTAACTTCGGCAAGGATGAAAGAGATCAGCGCAATTTATTGATTAGAGAAGTAAAAAATATTCGCAAACAAATTCGCGACATACAAGAATTCAATGAAGAAAAGCTTTTTGAGCAGGCACAGGTTATTTTAGGGACACCTATTGCACTTTCAGATATTTATAAAGATAGCGATACAAAGATGGATGTTTTGATCATTGATGAAGCCGGTCAATGTTTAGAACCTTTAGCCTGGTGTATTTTTCCATTTGCAGATCGAATAATTCTAGCAGGTGATCACTTTCAATTGCCACCTACTATTCTTTCCCAAGAAGCAATTCAACTTGGTTTTAATCGATCCATTTTGGAAGTCTGTGCTGAAAATCTGCAAGAAATCAATCTCTTGAATGTTCAATATCGCATGAAGGAACCAATTGTAGAATTTTCAAATCAATACTTTTACAAAGGAAAAGTACAATCAGAAGCTTCCCTGCTTTCTAAAGCCGAACATTTGTATTTTTTCGATACTGCCGGCGCTAGTTGTGACGAAGAAAGTGGCGAAGACGGATCAAGCCTAATCAACTATGGTGAAATCACTGCAATTTCCAAGTTGATCCAGCAATACAATCTCACAGCAGAAAAAACAGTGCTCATTTCACCCTATGCAGGTCAAGTAGCATTGCTTAAGAATGAATTTTCAATTTATCAATCAAGCACAATTGACAGTTACCAAGGACAAGAAAAAGAAAACGTAATTATTTCTCTGGTAAGATCGAACAATGAAGGAGAAATTGGTTTTCTAAAAGATTATCGCCGAATGAATGTTGCTATGACACGAGCAAAAAACAGGCTCTTTATAATTGGAGATAGCGCAACATTAGGGTCAGATTCTTTTTATGCGCAACTTCTTGATTATGCCGAATCAATAAACTCCTATCATAGCGTTTGGGAACTTGAAGGATAAAATTGGGATTACAATTCTTTCAACAAAGTACACAACTCCTCAATCTCTTCAGCACTATTAAAAGCGTGGAGACAAATACGAATACACTCCTCTCCTTTCGCAACCGTTGGACTATAGATCGGCTTCACAGCAAATCCTTTTTTCTGAATTTCCTCAGCAATTCGTTTTGTTTTTTCAATTGAACAAAAGGTCACTATTTGAATAGGTGACCTCGCATCAGATTTAAAATTAAAATGCCCTAAGTTACTTCTGAAAAGTCGAATATTTGCGTGCAGTTTTAGCTGCAATAAATCAAAATCAAGAGAACAGCTCTGCTGAATCAAGGTATATGCTGATGGTGGCAAAGCCGTTGTGTAAATGAACGATCGAGCAAAATTAATGAGAAACTCTTTCAAGTTTAATGGCCCCAAGATAGCTGCACCATGACAGCCAAAGGCTTTTCCAAAAGTCACTAATCGGGCAAATACTTTGTCGTTAACTCCTAATTCAACCACCAAACCTTTTCCGAAGACTCCGCAAGCGTGCGCCTCATCGACAATTAAATACACACCGAATTTGACACATATTTCAGCAATTCTTTTTAACGGTGCTAAATCACCATCCATGGAATACAAGCTTTCAACTGCAACATATACAGCACCCTCTGCCCTTCGGATTTTTTTCTCAAGATCTTCAGTGGAATTATGCTCAAATGAGTATGCTTTAGCATTAGACATCCTAATTCCATCGCGAACACTGGCATGCACAAACTGATCATAAATGATCGTATCGCCCTTTTGAGGTACAGAACTAAAAAAACCAAGGTTTGCATCATATCCTGAGTTGAAAACCAAAGTTGATTCAACCCCAAAATAATCAGCCAAAAACGTTTCACATTGTTCAGCTTCAATAGAATTTCCAGAAATCAACCTGCTACCAGTGCTTCCTTTTATTGAATGAGGCAATGCATTCAATTGTTTCGATAATCCCAAGTAATCATTGGAATAAAAATCTATCATTCCCTCCAAACAAGAAAGGGAACGTAACGTTCCCTCTTGCTTTCTTGCTTTTAGTTTATCAAGTAACTTTGCATCCATTAATTGGACCCAACTGTTTTTATTTTTCTTGGTTCGAATCCTTCTGCAGTCACTTTTTCACGTGCTGCTTCTAATTCCAAAGCTCGTTCGGCTTCTTGTTTTTTACGAGCAATTATTTTTTCGTCTGGCTCTGTAACTGGTTTCTCGCCATCGGCAAATGCCTCTTTAGGCAGTAACCCCAGAATTTTAAACATTTCCTTATCCTCATTGAACTCAGGATTTGGCGTTGTAAGTAATTTATCGCCTGCAAAGATAGATCCTGCACCAGCCATAAAGCAAAGCGCTTGTGCCTCCATGCTCATTTTTGTCCTTCCCGCAGAAAGTCGAACCACCGACTCAGGAAACGCTATTCTAGTCGTCGCAACCATGCGAATCATCTCCCATTGTTCAATTGGCTTTTGGTCTTCAAGGGGAGTTCCCTCAACTGCTACTAATGCATTAATAGGAATTGAATCGGGTGGCGTTTCCATCTCCATGTAACTCAACAATAGACCAATGCGATCCTCTACTGCTTCACCCATTCCAATAATACCACCAGAACAAACCGTTATCCCTGCTTTACGTGCATTATCAATTGTATTCAATCGATCATCGTATTCGCGTGTAGAAATAATATCCTTGTAGAAATCTCGAGACGAATCAAGATTGTGATTGTACGCAAATAAACCTGCTTTTTTTAATCGAACAGCCTGATCTTCATTCAGCATTCCAAGCGTACAACAAACCTCCATATCAAGGTCATTTACTGCCTGCACCATTTCAACGACTGTGTCGAAATCTTTATTGTCACGCACTTCCCTCCATGCAGCACCCATGCACAAACGTGAAGATCCATTTGCTTTTGCATTTTGTGCCTGTTCTACAACCGATTCTACAGTCATTAGTTTGTGTGCCTCAACATCAGTATGATAGCGCGCAGCTTGTGGACAATAACCACAATCTTCAGGACAACCTCCCGTTTTTATACTCAACAAAGATGACATTTGCACCTCCCTTGGATTGTGAAATTGACGGTGAATTGTTGCTGCTTCAAAAACCAGTTCCAAAAGTGGTTTATTATAAAGTGCTAAAAGACTTTCTCTGTTATTGTACGTTGAATTTACTTTCATCATCAATGGTTTGGTGCAAATATAAGAATTAGGTCTGAAAAGATTATTGCTCCGTAGAATCAAGCTTTATGAAGCAAACAAACAGCATATGCTTTAACAGCTCTCCTTTCACCAAAAGAATCAACTTTTTCGTGCGTTGTGGCTTTTATAGAGACCTCATCAACAGTGACTTTTAGAATAGAAGCGATTATTTCTTGCATATCCGGAATATGTGGATTCAACTTCGGTAGTTCAAGAATTACCGTGCAGTCAATATTTACAACTGACCAACCTTTTTCGCTGATCAAATTCACAACTTCTTTTAAAAGTATTTTTGAGTCAATTCCTTTGTATTTGGGATCTTTATCTGAAAAATGATAGCCAATGTCTCGCAGATTAGCGGCACCTAGCAATGCATCACAAATGGCATGTAATAACACATCTGCATCAGAATGTCCTACTGCACCTAAATCTGATTCAATTTTTTTACCCCCAATAAATAGTTCATGTGTCTCAGATAACTGATGCACATCAACGCCAAAACCGATACGGATATTCATGAATTATTCTGGTTTAGCATCTCCACTGTCTGCTGCACCGCTATCACCAAGGGTGAAACGAAGTGTGAAGCGCAATGTATTAGCCAGAGGACTTTGACGACCATTCAAAGAAGCTAAATAAGAAATGTCGACTCCGAATTTGTTGTATTTAAATCCTACACCCGCATTAAAATACTGTCGGTTTCCTTTGTTTTTATTTTCGTAGAATACACCACTTCGAATTGCCAAAACATTGTTGTACCAATATTCCAATCCAAGTGCCAAATTCACCTCTGCCAATTCTTCTTTCAACTTGGTTCCTTTCGCAACTTGAAAAGACCCGTCCGTATTCTGAATATAATCTCCACTCCCATCCTTCAATGGAGTACCAGGCGCATCATAAAACGATTGTAACATACCTGAGATGACACCTACATCAGAATTTCGACCTGATATAAGCATGTTATCACCGCCATAAAAATCATAAATCGCAGGTGTAGGAACTAGTAATTTTTGTAGATCAAAACATACTGCAAGGTTGTTGTATTTATCAAACTCAGCCTTGAATGAGTTACCAATTTTTAAATTCATCGGTATGAAATCACGTGTCGCTAGTTCTGAATAGGCTACCTTGTTTCCGATGTTGTTTATGGTAGCTGCAAAAGTGTAAACTCCTTTAGTACTTCCAATTTTTGCATCGTCATTATAGTATGAGAAGGATAAATCAGTCGCACCAACAACACCTGCTTTCGTATTAACACCTGCCACAGTTAAACCTCCTGTCAAATTTGAATATGCAAATTTTCCATTCACACCGATACTCAATTTCTCACTCAATCGAAATGCATAAGCTCCGGTTATTTCAAATTCACTTGGTTTATCATCGCGAATTACATTTCCTGAAGCATCTGTGAAGGTAATTTCACCCAAGCTAAAAAAGCGAAGAGATCCACCAATCGCGTTTCGCTCATTAACTCTATGATAACCAGACAAATAAGATAAATGAATGTCATTTGTCAATTGTCTCAACCACGGAGTATAAGATAAACTTACTTGAGACTTTTCTTTAGCAAAATTTAAAAGTGACGTATTCCAATAAACTGAATTGGCATCAGCACTTAGGGCTGTTCCTGCATCACCCATTCCTCCTGCTCTTGAATCCGGTGTAATAGCCATAAAGGGAACGGCCGTTGTTATTGTGTTGAGCTGCAAGTCATTTTGGGTTACACCACTTCCCGTTGGTTGAGCAAATGCTTTCAACGACAGAGCGATGCAAAAGAGACTGAGGATGAATTTATACATGTCCTTTAATACTTTGGGGTGACAAATATACGCAAATACACCTGCTTTATTGTGTGATTATTTTAATAAAACCAATTTTTCTGTTTTCTCAGCTTTAGTTCCATCCGGAGAATTCACCTTCAATGTATACACGTATACTCCTTTGGCAAGCTGATCGCCAAAATCATCCCTTCCATCCCAGTCTATTCCTTGAGAACGAAAACCTTCTGTATTGACAATTTGATTCAATGTTCGCACCAACCGACCTGAAACTGTGAAAATTTGAATTTGCGTCTCCAATTGCGAACAAACTTGATTGTGCTCAAAATAAAACTGTGTCTTAGTCGTGAAAGGATTCGGATAATTCAACACATGGTCCAATGCCATTTCAGCTTTTTCCTGTACAATAAAATCAATGGATTTTTCTGATGAATTATTATTCACATCCCAAACTTTGACAGTCAATTTGTGCTTCCCTTTTTCCAATGTTGGAAAACTATAATTTACCTCACCAGATTGATACGAATCGAGTGCTGCCGAGTAATAATCGTTCAATACAATTGGATTTGCAGTGTTGTCGTCTAGAATAACCGTCAAATCATGACCTATACCATTGCCTACAGTGTTGATACCATTTTCATCAAACAATTCGGCCAACAACTGAGGTGTTTCATCTGTAATACCGCCACTAACAAAGTTTTTATCATTTATATACAAGGAAATATCAGGTCCTTGAGTATCGGTAATCCCATTTGGATCAATACCACCGATAATTAAACGATCGTCCGAACCGCTAGCATCTGTTTGAATATCACTTGCATAGTAACTAATCTTTCCATTACTATAAGAGAAATTAATGTCCTTTGGAACAATAAACGAAAAAGCAAAATTCCCATTCGTGACTGTCGCCTTCCCTTTATAAACAATGTTTTTTTGTAATTCAAAATCGATTACCGGCGAATCTGCGTTTTGTCCTAATGTGGAAAGGTTTTTTGGTTTGTCCAAGATAGACGGAGTAACAATACCATTAAAATTTGACAATAGATTCCCATTAAAATCCTCTAAATGTCCTTTGATAGTGACCTTGCTCAACGCTCTGATTGTATCTATTTCAGCTACCGGACTTAAACCATTGATCGTATCTGTAACAACTCTTAGTCTCGGCAGTGCTATCTTCAAAGCAGGATCTCCAATCAATGTGAAACTGCGTTTATTATCAGAAGAACCAGACCCATTTTTAGTTAATCGCATAATTTCACCGAAAGCAAGTGGTTCATTGTTTGAATCACGCGTAAAAACGTGCTCATAAAATTGTAAACCAGTAACGGTATTGACTCCAAAAAAAACGGAACGTGATGTTGTCATTAATGCAATTGCACCTCCAACTGCATTTAAAGAAACGTATTCACCTGCTGAAAGTCGCGCCGGATCATCATACTTCGTGAATTCACAGGTAGCTGAAACGAATAAATTCAATTTATTAATATTGCTCCAACTTTGGATCTGTGGTACTGTAACAACGCGTTCTTCAGCTAACCCAACTTCACCGCCATGCCCAACATAATTAACAACCAATGCACCACGTTCAACTCTATCCGTTATTGCATTAAAAATATCTGGATAGCGCTCACCACCTGCAGTTGTAACTTGAGTGTAAGCATCACAATATAATTTATCACAATTCATATCTCGATGATTTGCTTTTACATAATCATATTGCGGCTCAGTGTCTTGAACTACAAAGTAACCACCTTCCTCATCATCCGCTATTTGAACGTAATTCAATCGCCAATCACCAAAAGTAGAGGATGCTCCCTGAGCATTACATTGACCGGAATTTGCTGAATTTGAATAAATGGAAGAACCATTTTTCATATAGTGTTCAATTTTATCGACTTGTTCCTTGGCTGTCTTTGTATCTGAAATCAACAATCTACCGACACCAATATCTAATAAATCAGTTGGAGTGATTGCTTCATTATTATCTAACATCCCGTAGTAATCATCTGTAACAAGTGCTGAAATATGATTTTCACCATCTAACACCTGATAGGTCGGAACATAATTATTGTTATTAGAAACCCGGTCTTTTGGATCATACGTACCATCCCCAAAAAGCAAAAGATATTTTGGTGGTGTACCAGAAGAGACAGAACGGTCATAAAACATCTTTGCAAACATTCGAATCGCTGTCGGATCTAACATTCCTGAACTAAATTCATTATAGACTTGGTC
>JBKDKG010000029.1:0-2481 GCA_046345095.1 Flavobacteriia bacterium
CAATACGAATACTACGACCTTAGTAATGATAACATGCCTGTATTTACTTATTCTTTTGTTTCCATCAAACAAGCGAATTCTGCCACAGCACTTGCAACTCAAACTGCAGTTTTATCTTCTGTTCAACCTACATTGACAGCAGGATTAGAAACGAAAAAGGAAAACAATTTTGTGGTTTATCCAAATCCTTCGCAAGGATCCATTTCTTTAAAGGGCAATCTGAATAATTCTTCTGCTATCATCACCGATATGAGAGGACGAATAATGAAAGAATTGAAAAACATCCATTCAGGTCAACAAATTGATTTGACAGATCTGCAGCACGGAAGTTATTTCATCACCATTGAAACCGATGGAAAACGAACGACACAGAAACTGTTTTTACAATAATCAAAAGTTATGAACCGTCCATTGTTGCGGTTTTTTTTAGACCATAGAAAAATATTCAAATGGCACATGTTACCTTTATATCCGTAAACTGTTATGTGCAAAAAATTAATTCATGCGCCATTTATACTTTCTATTTATTCTTCTTGCTACAACTCTTAACGCTCAAGTCAACGATGGCTTAAATCCAGAAGAAAGAGCCTATTTGTTTCATGTTGTCAAGAAAAGTCCAATCCTAGACAATGAACTTGGTCGCTATTTTGATTACAAAGGACCTCAAGTACTGCTCGGCAACAAACAGATCAATTACGATTCTGTAGAAATGTTGATTATCAATCAACCAGAGATTTTGATCATTCGAAAAGAAGAAATTGCCAAATCGGCAAAAGGATTGTTATCAGAAGCTGCAAATAAAATGGCAATTTGGGAACTGAATAAATTACTATTAGCCAAACGTGGCTCTGAAAAAGACCTTAGACCTTATGAAAATCAAAGTATTCACTTTGACACCCTTCTTCTTTCCAAATTACCCACCAATGCGTTAAAGGAAAAAGACGATCGCTACATTGCGCATCCTAAATTGGCTGGATTGTTGAATCCAGGACTGTCGCTTGATGATAAAATTGTTTTCCTTGAAAGTTTGCGTTTTTTGGAAGACAACGATCGCTTGGTCACTTTGGAAGCAATGAACTACGCGATCAATGAATACGTGCGCAGAAGAACATTTGAAATTTACCAAACGCTGGGCGGAGAAGCCACAATCTTTCAAAATATCCTTGTAGCAGCGGGAGACGGTAGTTCAACAGCCGGGCTATTAGAAGAAAGAGAAAAAGACGAGCGTGGTCGCTGGAACAAAGGTTTACCGAAAGCCATCGGGCTTTTTCCTTACCAAGTGCGGTTGACAAATGATGCCTCTAAAAAATCTCAAAAAGTAGAATCCTTGCGTTTTACGCGCAACGATTTCAAAACGGCAGGAAGTAATCGCGTGACGAACCTTCATTTCGATGTGTGGGGCTACAATTCCAAGAAACAAACCACTGTTGTGATTGAAAAAAATGGACTGAGCTACCATCTTTTTGGTGCAGGAGATACACGCTTTCTTTCTCCGGATTCAAATTTCTCTGACGGAACAACCTTCCAGGGCATCATCAACGAATTGGAAAAACACCACATTGCCGACTTGGATGAAATGATTTACGGGCGAAGAGGTTTCGACTACTGGATAGAATACAATACGAAGAAAAAGAATGAAACCGAAATGAAGATCAATGAGAAGGAAAAAGAATTCTCTGATCTCGGTTACACACCAATTGTAACAGGCGACAAAGCATCACGTCGTATGAAAAAACAAATGAAGAACGACCGAAAAAAAGGCATTCATCCTGATTCAAAACCGAAAGGAAGTTACCAGCCGAACACCGATGCAAACAAAAAAGTAAAAGGAAAGACACAAAATAGCATTGTGGAATTATACGGGCTCTTCAATGCCTACAAAAAGAAAATTGCGGAATTGGAGCAACAGAAATTAGAAGCCGTTGACCTGCGAGCGCGTTACCAGCAAAAATTGGATTTATACAAGCAAGTGATGGGATATAATTGGGCACGGTTCACCGAAGAAGACGGTCTTTACACTTTTCAAGATTCAGCAACATTTGATATTCGCACGCAGGAGTTTCGTTTCCCAGCAAGCGCAGCGCAGCAAGATTTTGAAGTTCGATTACTTGCCATTCCTGAATCAGGCATTTCAGAACAAGCCGATGAAGTGATGTTGCACATCAACCTTACCGATGCCGAAGTCAATTACGATGCTCGACTTCAGATTGAACTACAAGATGTTTTCCTTTCTGACAAATGGAACCTAGACATAAAATTATTTAACCGAGAAGACAGTGTGGCTTTGCGACAGTTTTTCGAAGCGTTGCAGGACAAAAAAGTAGATTTTGAAATCATTGCCCGAGGCCAAGGAATTGGACGTTGGAATGGATCTAGAACCATCAAAGACAACAAGCCTACGGAACTATCAAACTATCCTACCAGTTCTCAAGACACAACTTTTGAACGATTGAGACGATCAGAATTGTACGTGGACCTTAG
>JBKDKG010000030.1:0-3837 GCA_046345095.1 Flavobacteriia bacterium
CCAATGAACTTAGGTCCGTCAATCAACACACCTTACGACGAGGAATCGCCATTTATTGCAGTTGACAATAAAACTCTTTATTACTCAAGTAATGGCCCTAAGAGCATGGGGGATTTCGATATTTTTGTAACTGTAAGAGACGAGGAAGGCAATTGGTCTGAATCAATAAACCTTGGCTACCCAGTAAATTCAACAGGTGATGATGTCTTCTATACAACGACGGCTGACGGCTCAAAGGGTTATTTAACATCATTTAGAAAAAGTGGTTTTGGTGAGAAGGATATATATGAAATACAAAATGATCTTACTGCTGAACCTAGTCTTGCTGTGCTTAAGGCCACTGTTAGAACTTCAGACGGAAGTCAAATCCCAGAAAAGGTTTGTGCAATTGTGAAATGTACCAATTGTGATCCAGAAAATGAGCTATTTTTAAGTCCAAGGATACGAGATGGAGTATTTATGACCACACTTTCACTCTGCCGAGAATATGAAATATCATTTAAATTAGATTCAATCTCACCAGTTGTTTATTCTCAAAAATTCATAACATCTTGCAAAAAAGGTTACCAAGAAGTATTGGTTGAAGCCGTTTTAGATATTGAAAAAAATACAATTGTACCAGATTTGAATTATTCCCTAGATGGTTACGTAGCAGATAAAAAAACGACAGAGCGTTTGATGGATGCAACTATTGTCATTAAAGATTTAAAATCTGGTAAGGTACTTGATCAAATCGTCACAGTATCGAATGGTGATTTTAACACAAATATCCTTAAAAATGCTTATCCTGGGATGAAAATCAATTATGAGATTTCAATAAGCAAACAAAATTATATTAATCAGTCTTTTGAGTTCAAAACAGTTTTAGATACAACTACTGAAATTCATTTAGCTTATTTACTTGAGAAGATTGACTTAGGTTTAGATTTAGCAAAAACACTTAACCTTAAACCAATCTATTTCGATTTGAACAAATGGAATATCCGTCCAGATGCTAAAGTAGAATTAAATAAGATCGTGAAAATTTTGAATCAAAACCCTACCATTGAAATTGAATTAGGTTCTCATACAGATTGTCGAAGTTCAGAAAATTACAATTTAACACTTTCTGACAAACGCGCAAAAGCTTCTGCAACTTACATCAAGTCAAAAATCACGAACCCAGCAAGAGTTTCAGGGAAGGGTTACGGCGAATCTCAGTTGGTAAATGGCTGTGCATGTGAAGGAACTGTAAAATCAACATGCACTGAAGCTGAGCATCAAGCGAATCGCAGAACTGAATTCAAGATCGTTAAATTCTGATCCGCCCAAATGAATCTTCATCTAGAAAAATCCCTTGCCGTTTTTGATTTAGAAACGACAGGAATTAACATCACCAAAGATCGAATCGTTGAAATTGCCATCATACGAATTGATAAAAGTGGAGAAGAAACACGTTTTTGCAAACGTGTAAATCCAGAAATGCCAATTCCAATTGAAATTAGTGCTATTCATGGTATATACGATGCTGATATTGCAAACGCTCCAACTTTTAAAGAGATAGCAGATGAAGTTGTTTCATTTATTGGAGATTCAGACTTAGCAGGTTACAATTCTAATAAATTTGATATTCCTGTGCTAGCTGAAGAATTGATGCGCGCAGGTTCAGATTTCGACATGTCCGATCGACGATTTGTAGATGTGCAAAATATTTTCCATAAAATGGAACAGCGCACATTAGCCGCGGCCTATCAATTCTATTGTCAAAAATCAATCGAAAACGCACACAATGCATTGTACGATGCAGAGGCTACTTTCGAAGTTTTAAAAGCACAATTGGAGAAATATCCCGATTTAAAAAACGATATTTCATTTCTTTCCGATTTCTCGAAAGGTGGAAACTTCAACCTACTCGATTTTGCAGGTCGACTCGCCATAAATGACAAAGGTGAAGCAATTTACAACTTTGGAAAACATAAAGGGAAAACAATTCGCGAAGTGATGTCTTCCGAACCTGGTTATTATGGTTGGATGCTAGATGCTGATTTTCCGCTTTACACAAAGCAATGCCTGAAAAAAGAAATGGAGAAGATCAAGGCAGAACGTGACAATCTCAAAAATATAGAAAGTCAAAATCTACAAGATAAACTCGAAGCCCTGAAGAACAAATTCAAATAACTATGAAGATCATCTGTATTGGACGAAATTATGCCGACCACGCGAAAGAAATGAAAGCAGAGGTTCCTACAGAACCTGTTTTTTTTATGAAGCCAGATACAGCGATTTTAAAGGATGGTCAAGATTTTTACTTCCCAGATTTCACATCAGATCTGCATTATGAATGTGAACTCGTCATTCGAATTGATAAAGTTGGTAAAAACATAGCAGAGAAATTCGCATCGAAATATTATTCAAGTGTTACTTTAGGCATTGATTTTACAGCACGTGACTTGCAAGCAAAATGCAAAGAAAAAGGATTGCCATGGGAAATTGCCAAGGCCTTTGAACACAGTGCTCCTATTTCGAATAAATTTATTTCAGTTGACCAGTTGAATTTGTCTGATTTGCATTTCGAATTAACTCAAAATGGTGTTTCAGTTCAAAAAGGACATACTGCAGACATGATTTTCAGTGCTGATCAAATCATTGCTTACGTTTCTAAATTCATGACACTGAAGACAGGGGATCTCATCTATACAGGAACTCCGGCAGGTGTTGGCCCAGTAAAAATTGGAGATCGACTAGAGGGCTACATTGGGTCAGAAAAAATGTTTTCTTTCAGCGTAAAATAATCATTTCCCTTTCGCTTTTAACACAATTAGAATCGTGTATAGCATGATCTTAAAATCAAGCGCTAAGGTTCTGTTTTTAAGATAAAGCAAATCGAATTTCATACGCTGAAGCATTTGATCAACATTTTCAGCATATCCATATTTTACTTGGCCCCATGAAGTAATTCCAGGGCGAACCTTAGTCAAGTGCAAAAATTGTGGTTCAATCGAAGCAATTTGGTCGATGTAAAATTGTCGTTCTGGGCGCGGACCAACTAAAGACATCTCGCCTAAAATCACATTTACAAACTGAGGAAATTCATCCAAACGCAGTTTACGCATAAACCGGCCTATTCGTGTTATACGAGGATCGTGAGCAGATGAGAGCTGTGGCCCATGTTTTTCGGAGTCAACATACATCGTACGGAACTTTATAATCTTGAAAACACGTCCATTAATTCCTATTCTTTCCTGTAGAAAAAATATAGGCCCGGGTGATGACGCTTTTACACCAATTGCAAGAATTAAATACAATGGCATCAATAACAAGAAAGCTAGAATCGATAACACAACATCCATAAACCGCTTAATTGCTTGCTGCCAAACAGGCATTCCATCCGAATTAACTTCAATAAGCAAGGCTCCAAAGATGTTATTCATTTTTACTGAACCAGACAAAATATCATACATATCGGGTAAGATCTTGATACGAATGTTACTGCCCTCTATGCGCGTGACAATTGATTTTAATTTAGCGTGTTCTGTACTTTCAAGAGCAATGATAACCTCTTCTACATTATTTTCCCTTAAGACAGCATCCAAATCATTGACATGACCGAGGTAGTTTAGTTTTTCCTCAAGCTGCCTATCCACTCCATTTATGTTAACAAAACCTATGAAACGATGAATTCCTTTTGGCAAACTGTTTATTTCATTGAAAATTTCAACTGCCTTATCCAGTTTATTTGTTTTAAAACATCTGCAAACACCTCTTTTCTGTAATTTCCAGAAGCGGAAACAGTAAAATCACTTTCTAATCCAAAGTCTACTTTTCCGTTGTGATTAGCGTCAATCCATTCGTTAATTT
>JBKDKG010000031.1:0-10269 GCA_046345095.1 Flavobacteriia bacterium
AAGGCCTTAAAATGAAGCCTACAACTGACTTCATCGGGAAACTTTTGGGTAAACTCGTATATCTTCATCTCTTTTTTTGATAAAGATCTACCCAGAAATGCGTAATCTTTTTACGTTGTGGTATATTTGAGACTAGTCAAAAAAATAAAATGAGGAAAGGGAGTAGAATTGATTTTTTCATAGTCGCTTTTTCTTTCAAGAACGTTGCTTTTCAGCGAAAGTAACATCTTCAGTCGATTCTTGGCAGTATTATCCGTACCTTTGTACCTCACAACAGAATCTCCTTTTGTCAATCAAAATAATTTTCTGACAATTATCAATACATGTATTTTAATGAATTAAACATTATTCAGCCCATTCTTCAGGCTATCGAAGAAGAGGGCTACAAAACACCCACACCCATACAAGAACAAGCTATACCATTGGTATTAGAAGGTCATGATCTCTTGGGTTGCGCACAAACCGGTACCGGCAAAACAGCCGCATTTTCAATTCCAATTCTACAAAAACTGAATGATCATTCTTTCCAAGGTAAAAGGAAAATTAGAGCACTTATTTTAACGCCAACACGAGAATTGGCCATTCAGATTGGTGAAAGTTTAAATGCTTATGGCCGAAATTTAAAGTTAAAAAGTACTGTTATTTTCGGCGGCGTAAATCAAAATCCTCAAGTTAATGTGCTTCAAAGTGGTGTGGACATTCTTGTGGCAACACCGGGTCGTTTACTCGATTTAATGACACAAGGTTATATTTCCCTTCGCGATCTTGAAATATTTGTTTTAGATGAAGCAGACCGTATGCTCGATATGGGTTTTATCCATGATGTTCGAAAATTAATTCGTTCTCTACCCGATGAAAGACAAAACTTGTTTTTCTCTGCAACAATGGCTCCTGAGATTCTTCAATTGGCAGGTACAATTTTACAAGATCCAAAAAGAGTAGAAGTGACGCCAGTGTCATCAACAGCAGAAATTATTGGTCAAACGATCTACTTTTTGGATAAAAACAACAAGCCAAATTTATTGTTTGATGTATTGCAAGAGCAAACTGCACAATCAGTTCTAGTTTTTACACGAACAAAGCATGGAGCCGATAAAGTAGCGAAATATTTGGTGAAGAACGGTATAAAGTCGGATGCTATACATGGTAACAAGTCACAAAATCACCGTCAGCGTTCACTGAATAATTTCAAAGACAAAACCATTCGAGTACTTGTGGCTACTGACATTGCTGCTCGTGGAATTGATGTAGAAGAAATGGAATTGGTGATCAATTATGAATTACCAAATATTCCGGAAACCTATGTGCATCGAATTGGTCGTACTGGCCGTGCAGGAAATATTGGGAATGCCATTTCATTCTGTGATTTCGAAGAAAAAGCGTATTTGAAAGACATCGAAAAGTTGACGAAGCAGTCTATTCCCGTTGTGGACAATCATCCTTATCCGATGGAGGTTTTTGAAATCATCAAAAAGGAGCGTCAGCAAAGACCACCAAAAAATGAACGACACGTTTCAAAACCAAAACCTTCAGTTGAACAAAAAGTGGGTGCAGCGAAAAAGAAAGGTAAGAAGACGTGGTTTGGTAAACGCGATCGTTATTGATTCCTTTTTCCATTTCTCCGCAGGATTTCAAATCCTGCGGACCTATAGATTTTGTCTATAGAAAGGAATTGATTTTTAACATTATTAATGCTCCGCAGGATTTGCAATCTTGCGGAAAGTTTCATTCGTTCGAGATGCTATGTTTCTCTAGGTGCCGCATTTATCTTTTTTTGTTCTAGTGACCATTTTGAATCCAGTTGATTATTCGAATAATAAAGATCAAGACTAAATTCGCACCGATTATTGAGAGGATGAATAATAGATTTCGGTATCCTGCATCCAAAATATTGTCATTTGTGATTTTTGCCCATTGTAAGTTAGATTTTAATTCTTCTGGGTTAAAATTTTCCGGATTGAAAAATGTCAGTTTACGAAAAGGATCGATGAGATAGGATTGCACATATCGTATTCCATTGTATGAAGGATCCGAACGTATATGTTGAGTCTCAAAATAGTTTTCAATTTGATATTTTTCGGGTAAATTATTTGATATAATTTTTGCACTTTCAGTTGATAAATTATCCAAATCGATGTCATGTATTAAAATGATGGATCCCATAGAGTCAGTGTATTCAAAGTTATCTGTTTTCAAAGTGGCATTGTCAAGTTCATAAACTATGTTCTGAAAACTTACACCTTGATCATACCGCACTGTGTCTTCAAAAAATGGCACCAATGCCTGTCTTAAGTTCAAAAATACCCACGCGTTACGCAAGACGTGATTATTAGGGTATGGGATATTGTATTCGGGATTGCTCAACCATTTTTGATGATGCTTTTGGATTGTATCGATTATGGCTAAATCCTGTGAAGTATATTCGATATCAAAATCCTTGTTTACAACGTGAGATAATACCTTTTGAAAAGTTTTGAAAATTTCATTTCCACTGAATTTTTTGGAGTGAACATCTGCTTCAATAAAGGAAGTCAAGTTTTCCTTTTTTGATTGGTAGTATTCTTGAAGAGTTTGAGCTTCTTCTTTTAGGTTTTCGAGACAACGATTTAAGGCAAACTTGGCTTCAAAATCGTCTATTACAGCTTCATTGTGATCATATTTTGCTTTTTCTTGATTGTATTTTACTAGAAAAACGGATGAAGCAGTTATTGATGAAAGGATAATTATCCAAAAAATCACAACCAAAAGTCGGTGCTTTTGATTCCTCAAGTCAAACTCCTGAATTCGGCACAGTCTTTTCCAGTATAAAATGGCAATCAAATTTAAATTCATCTTTAATTATGTTAAGCTCGATTATTTATTTGAATAGTGTTGAGTGTTAATAATTATGAACCCCTTTTCTACAATCAATTTAGTAGGAGTATTATTTTCATAAAGCGACCCTGTTCCCAAACCTTGTGGTAGTTCATTGTTATATTCTCCGGCAAGTTGACAAATCGCATTCAGTCCAATGTTTGATTCGAGTGCAGAGGTCATCCACCATGCAATTCCGCGCTCTTCTGCAAGTAAAATCCATTCTTGTGTTCCAGAAATACCACCGTGTAAACTAGGTTTTAAAATAATGAAAGGTGGTCTAATATATTCCAGCAGTTTGATTTTTTCTTCTTTTGTATGAATCCCAATCAACTCTTCATCCAAGGCAATTTTTAAGGTTGAGTTGAGACAAAGATTCCGCATTTTATCCCATTGACCAGGTTGAATGGGCTGTTCGATAGAGTGTAAATCTAAACTTTCAAGTTTTTCCAATATAGAATCAGCTTCATTTGCTGAAAATGCGCCATTTGCATCTACTCTCAAAGTAATTTCATTCTTGGAATATTTCTTTCGAATTGATGTTAAAATTTTAAGTTCTGTAGAGAAGTCGATTGCCCCAACTTTCATCTTTATGGTAGTAAATCCTTGGTAGATTTTTTCTTCAATTTGCTCTTGCATGAACGTTTCGTCACCCATCCAAACCAAACCATTAATTGGAATGGCTCTATTACCGCGAGAAAATGAATTGTCGAATAACAAATCCGTTCCACCATGAAAAAGATTTAAAAGAGCGCATTCAAATGCAAAAATTATAGAGGGGTAGAGGAGGTATCTCTCGCGAAATGCCAAAGGTAAGTTCCGTTTAGGATGCTCATCAGAAAAACAGGATTCAAAAAAATCACTTGCTTCATGAATAGTTTGTTCGAATTGGGCGAAGCTTACATATTCTGGAGAAAGGCCCTCGATAATGCTAATTTCACCTTTGCCTTTAAAGTTATCATGTTGGACTTCGATGACCCAACTATTTTTCACGTTCATTACACCACGACTTGTGCCTACGGGTCGTTTGAAAATCAAAGGTAAATGTTGAATGTGAACCTGCATGGATTAAAGTATTAATAATCCAATAGAAGTTAGAACGCTTATTCCAAATGTCGAAAGTGCAACCTTCTTTAATTCTGGATCATACTCTTTGGGATCTTTCGTGGCCATAACTTTTCGAACATGCAATAAAAGAATAATCCCTGGAATAATTCCAATCCAAGCACCAGCATGATCTGTGTTTATAATAAAAATAATTTGACAGACCAATGCGCCAATTACGAGCAAGCTATGGTAGAGTTTAGCTAGATTAGACCCCATTAAAACGACAAGTGTTCGTTTGCCTGAATCTGCATCGTTTTTTATATCACGCATATTATTCAAATTGAGAACAGCACTGCTTAATAAACCAATACAAGAGGCTGGAAGTAGCAGTGTCCAATCGATTGTTTTTGCGTAAAGTGGATAAACTCCCATCACACTTACTATTCCGAAGAAAATGAACACCATAATATCACCTAGTCCATTATAGCCATAAGCTCGCTTTCCAATTGTATAGGTAATAGCAGCCAAAATACATGCAATAGCCAACGCTCCATAAAAATAAATGAGTTCTAAAGGAAGTTCTTTTGTGCCTAAGTAAATGAGTGCTATAGCTGTAAACAGACTTAAAACAGCACAAGATATAACAGCTGTTTTCATTTCGTTCGCAGAAATTAATCCAGATTGTACCGAGCGCATTGGTCCAATTCTCTGCGCATTATCAGTTCCTTTTAAACTATCACCTAAGTCATTGGCAAGGTTAGAAAGAATTTGAAACAAAACAGTAGTCAACAATGAAAGAACGAATATAAAAATATCCCAGTGACCATTGTATTTCGCTATAAATGAACCAAGTATAATTCCTGATAAAGAAAGGGGTAGTGTTCGAAGACGCAATGCGTGCACCCAAGCTTGTGATTTTGTCATAATACAAAAGTAACGCTTGAGCTCTTTATTCTGTTCATTGAAAAAAAAGAAAGACACTATATTTATTGTGCATACATAGTAAAAAATACTATTTTTATCCTATGGAAAATAAGGAACTAGTGCCAGGTTTATGCACAATGTTGGGAATTGAATTTCCAGTAATTATTGCTCCGATGTTTTTGGTTTCGAATGAAGAGATGATTATTGAAGCAGTTAAATCAGGAATAACGGGCGCCATTCCTGCATTAAATTACCGAGACACTGATGCATTAAGAAATGCAATTCGGAAAATTAAAAAAGAGATCAAAGGTCCATTTGGAATTAACCTAATTGTAAATAAATCTAATTTCTTGTACAAGGAACAATTGAAAATATGTTGCGAAGAGAGAGTGGATTTTATAATTACATCATTGGGATCTCCTGAAGAGACAATAATTGAGGCACATAAAACCGGAGTAAAAGTTTTTTGTGATGTAACTGACGTGAAATATGCTAAAAAAGTGGAGGCACTTGGAGCCGATGCATTGATTGCTGTGAACAAAGAGGCCGGTGGACATGCAGGAAATATTTCATTCGAAAAATTAATTCCAGAACTTGTTGAAGCCTGCGGAATTCCAGTAATATCTGCAGGGGGAATCGGTACAGGAGATGGTATTCATAAAATGATTGAACTAGGCGCTGCGGGAGTTTCAATGGGAAGTATTTTTATTGCATCAGATGAAGCAGGAGTGTCACAGGAATACAAGCAAGCCTGTGTCGATTATGGTTCCAAAGATATTGTAATGACAACGAAACTGTCAGGCACTCCATGCACTGTCATTAATACACCTTACGTTCAAAAGATTGGCACATCACAAAATTGGTTAGAACGACTTTTAAATAAAAACAAGCGATTGAAAAAGTGGGTGAAAGCATTGGTTTTCATGAGGGGAATGAAAAGCTTGCAAAAAGCAGCATTTAGTTCAACCTATAAGACAGTTTGGTGCGCTGGTCCTTCCATAGAATATGTGAATTCAATTCGACCAATCAAGGAAATTGTTCAACAGTTAAAAGAGCAATATAATGCCAATTAAAGCAATCTCACTGAGAAAAATGCGCTGGATGCTTTTTCTTTTGGGCCTTTTTAAAATCCCGATGGTTGGCTTTGTGCGACCAAAATTACTTTTGGTAGATGACACTTCTGTAAAAGTTCGTATTAGATTGCGCCGAAAGACTCGCAATCATTTGCAATCAATGTACTTTGGTGCTCTTGCTGTTGGAGCAGATATTGCTGGAGGTATACACGCATTTTATTTTGCCGAAATGTCTGGATCAAAGGTTTCTTTTGCATTCAAGGGGATGCAAGCCGAATTTGTTCAGAGAGCTGAATCACATATAATTTTTGAAAGTATTGAAGGTGAATTGGTTCGAAATGCCATTTTAAAAAGTAAATCAACCGGTGAACGAGTGAATGAATCAATTAATGTAAGTGCCTTCAATATTAAAAATGAGTTAGTTGCTAAGTTTCAAATGATCGTTTCTGTAAAAGTGAAATGATTGAATTCCATGATATATTTCAAATTAGCTACCTTTGGTCATCTTTTAAAGTTTAAATCAAGATAAAATGATCGAACTCTTTCAACACATTGTCAAATTAGATTTCCCTTGGGTATTTGATAACTATGGTACAGCGGTCTACGTGATATTGTTTGCTGTAATTTTTATTGAAACAGGACTAGTTGCAATGCCTTTCCTACCAGGAGATTCACTCTTGTTTACAGCTGGTTTGTTTGCAGCATCAGGTGACTTGAACTTAATGTATCTGCTTGTTTCATTATATATAGCAGCAGTTTTAGGAGATAATTGCAATTATTGGATCGGCAGAAAACTTGGATTGGGAGTTTTTAATTGGAAAATCAATGGTCGTCAGTTAGTAAAAAAGGAATACCTCGATCAAACTGAAGCCTTTTTTGAAAAAAATGGAGTCAAGGCAATCATTATGGCGCGATTTGTTCCTTTTGTTAGAACCTTTGCTCCTTTTGCTGCTGGCGTCGGTAGAATGAATTACAGAAAGTTTTTCACTTTTGATTTAATAGGAGGATTCTTGTGGATTTTTAGTCTAACACTCGCAGGGTATATGTTAGGTGGTATAGAATGGATTCGTAAACACATTGATCTTGTTTGTCTTGGAATTATTTTTATTTCCATTCTTCCAATGATTTTGAATTTTATTAAGTCCAAAAGATCATCTCGTAATGCATAATTATGGATTATTGGGAAAAACATTAGGGCACTCATTCTCTAAAGCTTTTTTCGAAAATTATTTCTCTGAGAACAATATTGCTGCGGTCTATTCCAATTTTGAAATATCAGATGTAAATGAAATTGAGTCAGTTTTTGAACAAAATATTTCAGGTTTGAATGTGACAATACCTTATAAGGAGCTTGCTATTCCATTTCTAGACGAATTATCTGAAGAGGCCAAACTAATAGGGGCCGTAAATGTGATTCAATTTAAAAATGGAAAGAGAATTGGCCACAATACCGATGCTTTTGGTTTTCATCAATCCATCAAGCCCTTTTTAACCAATATGCATGAAAGAGCTATTTTGCTAGGTACTGGTGGTGCGTCAAAAGCGGTTGAATTTGTTTTTAAATCAATTGGATTAGATGTTATTCATATTTCGAGAAATCCGTCTGGAAACAAGCAATTTTCATACAGTGAGGTCAATGAGCACATGGTAAAGGCTTGCAAAGTGATAGTTAATTGCACACCTTTAGGAACATTTCCTAAAATCGACGAATGTGTTGACTTTCCATTTCAATTTTTAACCAAAGATCATTTGGTCGTTGACTTGATTTATAATCCAAAAAAAACAAAGTTTTTGGAGCAGGCACAACAATATGGTGCAACAATTTTGAATGGTGAATCAATGCTCAAAGAACAGGCTTTAAAGTCTTGGGAAATCTGGAATAGCTAATTTTAGTACTGTTATTTTAGATCGGTACTCTAAATTTTATTAATCTCCAACATAATCTACTTAAATGTCTACACTAGCTGATTTAATATCTGAAGGCGAACATGTTAATCAAGACTTTAAGTTCCGTATTGATGATCAAAAAAAAATAGCCAGAACATTGTGTGCTTTTGCAAATACATCTGGTGGTAGATTATTAATAGGCGTCAAGGATAATAGGAAAATTGTTGGTTGTCATCCTGAAGAAGAATTACGCATGATTGAGGGAGCATCAAAGATGTTTTGTCAACCAGAAGTGTTTTTTACATCAGAGATTTTGCAAGAAGATTTTCGTTTGATTCTGGAAATTCAAGTGCCTCTATCATGCAATTCACCGCATAAGGCAAAAGATGATGAAGGTAGATGGAAGCCTTATATTCGAGTGAAAGATCATACCGTTGCCGTGAATAAAATTTTGGAGAGGGTTTGGATTGAAAAGAAAAAACCTACGTCAAAACCTGAAAAATTTGACGATGATGAGTTATTGATATTGAAATTAATTTACGAGCATGGAGAGGTAACATTGAGCAAGCTTTACAGGCTTTCAAAATTACCTTTAAAAAAAGTCGACAAATTACTTGTAATGCTTATTTGTTGGGATTTAGTTGAAATATGCTATGAAACAGATGGAGTGTATTATAAATCGAAAGATGACGTTAGCGATCTTTAAGTTTTAGTGCTATCGGAATCTTAAATTTTCATAAAAAGCAACAAATCTCCAATTTTCGTGTTATATTTAGAAAGATTTTAAATAACCATACAAATGGGAAGACCACCAACAAGGCCGGCAAGACTGCGCGACGGATTCTATATAGAAGTGAAGACACAGGGAAGTAGTGCGATTTTAGTGAGACGCGACACTAAAGAACAAATGTTACTAGCTGCTGAGGACTATGCGCGAACGAAAAATGTAACCATTCGCGGAGAAATGCGAAATGATAAGTGGGTAGAAAGTTAAGCTATCTGTTTCAAAAGGTCCTTTATAGGACCTTTTTACTTTTACACGTTTTTTTTAAAAAATGAAGAAATTTTTATTCTGGATTTTATTATTTTTCTTTCTGCTAGTCAGTATACCAATGTTAATGTATGGTGGTTACTACTTATTTGCCAAGTTAGTTGGTGTTATAACTGTTGTTGTATTGTCACTATCCCTTCGTTTATGGATGTACAAAACGAAAAAAGTATACAATCCAATTGAAAGGGTGAAAATTAATTTAAATGATCGATTTTGGTTATCGAAGCATATTTCATTCTACAGCCAATTATCGAATACTGATAAAATTATATTTGAGGATCGAGTGGGTATTTTCTTGTCTAGAATACCTGTAGTATTCTACTCAAATCGAGAAGTAACATCCAAAGAAGATGCAATGCTTGTTGCGTCTTCTGCCATATGTGCATATTGGAATTCGTCAGAACCGAATACACCCTTTACAGGATGTGTTGTTATCAACGATATTGAAAGTTCAGTCGATTTTCCTATTTTAAGTGGTGATTTCATCCAAATTCCAAGGGCACATTTGCTAGATAAATCTATCTTAACAAGATCTTACTGGAATTAATAATCCATTAACACTTTGTTAATGTGCTCATTTTTAATGATTAATATTTTTCTCAAAAAAAAGATTTCAAAAATCTTTGAAAGTAAGGTAAAGGATATATATCTTTGCACCCCGCTATCGACGGAGAGGGGTTTTTTAGTAAGGGTTTTTGCGGGTGTTTTTTGTTTGGTTTGGGGATATTTGAAAAAATATTTTAAAACTTTTTCAAAAAAGTCTTGTTAGTAACAAATACTTAATTACCTTTGCCCTCCCAAAACGATTAAGAATTGGGTTTTTAAAAGAGAAGTTGAACAACGGTTCGCTTGAATAAAAGAGAAGAGATTTAGTAGGTAAGATTTCTTCTAGATTATATAGTTAAGAGTTGAGAGATTTTATACTATAGCAATTAAGTTCTTTGAAAGATTGAGAAATAAGGAAACAGCGTAAGAATTAAATTAACGAGCCTCAACAAAATTCAAAGTTTTATACAACGGAGAGTTTGATCCTGGCTCAGGATGAACGCTAGCGGCAGGCCTAACACATGCAAGTCGAGGGGCAGCATAAAATAAGCTTGCTTATTTGGTGGCGACCGGCGCACGGGTGCGTAACGCGTATGCAACCTACCCTGTACTGGGGGATAGCCCGGAGAAATTCGGATTAAGACCCCATAGTATTATTGAATCGCATGGTTTGATAATTAAAGGTTACGGTACAGGATGGGCATGCGTCCTATTAGCTAGATGGTGAGGTAACGGCTCACCATGGCGACGATAGGTAGGGGGCCTGAGAGGGTGGTCCCCCACACTGGTACTGAGACACGGACCAGACTCCTACGGGAGGCAGCAGTGAGGAATATTGGTCAATGGGCGCAAGCCTGAACCAGCCATGCCGCGTGCAGGAAGAAGGTC
>JBKDKG010000032.1:0-5422 GCA_046345095.1 Flavobacteriia bacterium
GATTACATGAGTAATCCATGGGATGGTACACACAATTTAAAACCTTTACCTGTTGGATCGTATTATTATATTATTTTGCTGAATGAAGGAAGTATTCCTTTAAAAGGAACTATTACGCTCATATTAGAATGATCTTAATCCATGAAAGCATACATCAAAATATTTGCTCCCATCTGCAATGCTTCTTTGCGTTTTTCAGTTGGATCGTTGTGCACAGGTTGATCTTCCCATCCATCGCTTAAGTCTGTTTCGTAAGTATATAAGCATACTAGCCGCCCATTTTCAATAACTCCGAAAGCTTGAGGGCGTTTTCCGTCGTGTTCATGAATCTTTGGAAGACCATTGAAATTATATTTCTGATGAAATATTGGATGATTGAAAGGAAGTTCCACTAAACTATTATTAGGGAATACTTTTTTCAATTCCACACGAATGAATTCATCCATCCCATAGTTGTCATCAATATGAAGGAATCCACCGGATAACAAATAGGTGCGCAAATTTTCAGCCTCAGCCTGCGAGAAAACAACATTTCCATGACCAGTCATATGAATCAACGGGAATTGAAAAATATCCTGACTTCCTGCTTCTACGTATGGCACGTCTTTCGAAATGTTTGTCCCTAGATTCTGGTTGCAGAATGTTATCAAATTTGGCAGAGCAGTAGGATTCGCATAATAATCCCCACCGCCATTGTATTTTAATACAGCGAGTTGATAGGTTCCTTGGGTCTTTGCGGAAAAGACAAGAATGAAAAGTAAAATGAACAAGCAAATGTTTCGTTGTTTTAACATAGTAAATTTTATTCTGTCATTAATTTCATTTGCATACATGCATACAATCCAGCAGTCTCTGTTCTCAACCGATTGCTTCCTAAAGTTACCGTTTTATAACCATTGCTCAACGCCATAGTTACTTCATCTTCCGTAAAATCTCCTTCAGGACCTATTAAAATAGGACAATCTTTCAGGTTAAAACTGGTTGAAATTCGTGATTTATCTTCATCCATACAATGAGCAATCATGCCATTTGGATACTCAGAAATGAAAGTTCTTACAGCTGTAACAGGGTGCAGACGTGGTAAATACAATTGCTTGGATTGTTTCATCGCCGAAACAAGTATTTTTTCAATTCTCTCGAGTTTTACTTCCTTGCGTTCACTGTTTTTTCCAGTAATTAGCGTTAAGTCTGTCAATCCTATCTCAGTAGCCTTTTCAGCAAACCATTCAATACGATCCATATTTTTGGTAGGAGCAATGGCGATGTGAATTTGGTAGGGTGGGGCAGGATGAAATTCTCTTTTTTCAATTTTTACTTTGCATTTTTTTGGATTATCATCACAAATCCTACAATTGTAAATTCCTCCTTTGCCGTCTAACAATTGAAATACATCTCCTATTTTAAGACGCAAAACCCTGCAAGCATGTTTTGATTCCTCCTCTGAAAGTTGATGTGTATCGCTTTCGACACCGATGGTTGGATCGTAAAACAAATGCATCAGTTCAGTAATTGATAAATCATTTCACGCATGAGATCTCCCTGAGAAACTGAACTTGTGCTTCCAATTCCTTTGGATTTCAGATCGTATTCATAGAGCACTTCGATGTTTCGTGCAATGACTTTTGGGTTGAAGTTTTTTGTAGCATTGATTAGTTCACCAGCGACATAGGGATGTACTTTTAATGAATTTGCTACTGCCTCTTTCGATTTATTTGGAAGAAAGTGAATACGCATCAACTGTGTATGGAATTTGAAGATATTTGCAACCACCACGACCATATCTGTTGCTTTTGGATTGTGATCAAAATAATCAACAATTCGGAATGCTTTTGGAACATCTCTGACGGCAAGTGCATTCGTGAGCTCAAAAACATTATAATCTTTGGAGATACCGATATTTTCTTCAATGTGAATGTCATTTATAGCCGTACCTTTTTCAAGGATGATAGATAGTTTTTCCAATTCATTCACCATACGGCTCAAATCATTACCAATTGATTCGACCAAGAGCATGCACGCTTTTGATGAGATCGTGTAGCCAGAACTTTTAACATGTGTTTGAATCCAATCCGCTAGTAAATAATCTTTTACCTTTTCAGATTTAAAGAGCAATCCGTTTTTTGCTGCTGATTTCACGATTTTTTTGCGAGAATCGTATGTTTTGTATTTATAGTCAATTACGAATACTGTTGAATCAGAAGGATTTTCCATGTAAGCTTCCAGTTGATCTAACTGTTTAAATTCCTGCGCTTCTTTTAGAACTACGAGTTTTCTTGCTCCCATCATTGGATACCCTTTTAGCTCTGAAATGAGACTTAGTGGCTCTGCTTCTTTACCATAAAGAATGACCTGATTGAAATCGCGTTCGTGTTCTTCCATTGCGTTTTCAACTATCGCATTAGTAATCAAGTCGATGAAATAGGGTTCTTCACCGTGCAGGAAATAGATTTTTTCAAATTTCCCTTCTTTGATATTCTTTATGATGAGCCGATGGTCCATTATTTATGCTTTTCCCAAATCTGTACTAATTCAATCAATGTGTTTACAGCCTTTTGCATGTCTTGCACACTTACAAATTCATGCCTAGAATGAATTGCCATTTCTCCTGTAAAGATATTCGGACATGGCATTCCCATGAAAGAAAGTTTTGAACCATCTGTCCCTCCGCGAATTATTGCTGGTTTAGGTGTAATTCCTGCATTCTTCATCGCTTCTATGGCGTATTCTGTTACAAAAGGAACTTTTTCAATGATTTCTTTCATGTTTCTGTATTGTTCAGAAACTTCAAATTCATAATGAGCACCTTTAAAATGTTGAAGGACGTCTTTCAGCAGTTGTTCAAGTTTTATTTCGTATTCCTTTAATTTTGAAGTCTGGTGGTCGCGAATGATGAAATTTATTTCTGCTTTTTCAAGTCCCCCAGTAAATGAAACAGGATGGACAAATCCTTCTCTTTTTTCCGTTGTTTCTGGTGACCATTCGCCTTTTGGTAAAGCTTCAATAAAAGCAGCTCCTACTTTTAGTGCATTTACCATCTTATTTTTTGCATATCCTGGATGCGCACTAATCCCATGAATTGTAATTTTTAAACCGTCCGCTGAGAAACTTTCATCCTCAATATCACCCAATTTCCCTCCATCCAAAGTATAACCATAATCGGCATTTACCTTTTTCATGTCTAATTTCTCAACTCCTCTTCCAACTTCCTCATCAGGTGTAAATAAGATGCGAATTTCACCATGTTTAATCTCGGGGTTTTTCATCAATTGCTCAGCAAGATCCATGATTATTGCAACGCCGGCTTTGTCATCTGCGCCAAGCAATGTAGTTCCGCTCGCAGTAATTAAATCATCTCCAATTTTTTCTTTTAGATAACTGTGCTGATTAATTGTAATCACTTGAGATGGGTCATCGGGTAGAATGATATCTGCCCCGTTATAGTTTCTGTGCACTATTGGTTTAACATTCGTGCCACTGCAATCGGGTGCAGTATCCATATGGGAACAAAAACATATAACAGGCGTTTTAACGTTAGAGGAATTTGAAGGGATTGTTGCATAAACATAGCCCCATTCATCCATTTCAATAGCCTTTAAACCAAGTTCTCCTAATTCTTTTTTCAATAGTTTTCCAAGATCTTTTTGTTTTGAAGAGGAAGGAAATGATGATGAGTTGGGATTAGCAGTTGTGTCTATCTGAACATAACGCAAAAAGCGTTCTTCAACGGAATAAACAAAATTTGACATATTAATTATTTGTTCAAATATAGAGAAATGTTTTGTGTGTAAATACCATGAATGTATTCTTAAATTTGGTCAATTGAATTGAATACATATAGATTTTCTAATGCTTAATTTGAGGGGCTGCCACCTCTTTTTTCAATTGCAAGAAAAAGTGTAATTTGCATATCTAAAATTACTCTATGCTACACTCTATGCGCAATCTGCTATTAAGCAGTATGTTAATGTTTGGTTTTCAGTCTTTGGCTCAGATAACATTCCCTTGGAGCGGAACGTATGGTGGAGCAGGAGCAAGTAGGACTTACACGACTACAGTTTCAGGAGTTACAATGTCTGCAACCATCGTAAACTCTGAAAATGTTTGGCAGGATGGTTCTCCTCTTTGGTTTCCGACAGGATCCTCAGTTTCAGGAAGTGGTTGTGCAGGCATAGGTGCGACTAATCAAGGAATGTTACTTTCGACAGATTGGACAACTAATACAACCAAAACGATCACCACTACTATCACATTTAGCACTCCAATCAAGGGGCCAGTTAATTTTAGATTATATGATATTAACGACGATGGATTTGGATCTTGGGCAGATAAGATTGTTGTAACTGGTACAAATGCGGCTAGTGCTGCGGTGAATGTTTTTAATGTTGGAACGGCATGTGTGTCGACTGGTGGTAGTGTAAGTGGTTCAGGAACATCAACTTTAACATATAATTCTGGCAGTTCTTCAGCTTGCACCTGTTGGGGTAATAATGAGGTGAATGTCGGCACTTCAACCGATTGTATCAAAACTATTACCATATTATATAAATCAAATGTCTCTCCAACTAACTATAATAATCCAAAACAATATGTCGTTATTTCCAATCTTGTAGCATCGAATGCAACAGCAGTTACAGCGCCTTCGGGGATTACGGGAATAACTTCTATCTGTTCTGGAGGTACCACAACACTTACTGCTACTGGAGGAACTGCTTCTTCTCAATGGTATACTGGGTCATGTGGTGGTACTTCTGCTGGAACAGGGGCTAGTATTACAGTGAGTCCGACTGTAAGTACAACGTACTATGTCGCCAATTCAAATGGTTGTGGTATAAGTTCGTGCGTAAATACAACTGTCAATGTTACATCAGCACCGAGTGCGGGAACCGATGGATCAACATCAGTCTGCGAAACGAGTGGATCAGCTGTTGATTTGTTTTCATTGATTACAGGCGAAGATGCTGGAGGTACCTGGACAAGATTAACAGGAAGTGGAGGCACGTTCAATGCAGGGGCAGGAACTTATACACCGGCGGCAGGTGCCACAACGAGTACTTTCCAATATACAGTTTCTGGAACTTCGCCTTGTTCGAATGATATGAGTGTTGTGACCATTACATTAACTACAGCACCGGATGCAGGAACGAATGGTACATTAACGATTTGTCAAGGATCAACAGTAAGCGCAGCAGAACTTTTTGCAGCCTTGGGCGGTACACCTGATGCAACAGGGACATGGTCACCGGCATTGGCTGGAGCAGGAACATATACTTACACAGTAGCAGCAACGGCTCCATGTGCAGTGAATGCCACATCCACAGTTACAGTATCAGAACAAACAGCACCAGATGCAGGAACGGACGGTACACTAACGATCTGTCAAGGTAGCACAGTCACAACATCAGAACTTTTTGCAGCCTTGGGC
>JBKDKG010000033.1:0-7508 GCA_046345095.1 Flavobacteriia bacterium
GGTATGTACATTACATTTAGATAATCTGCAAATTTTGCATTCGAACTGACATAGGCCAGAATAGCCAGCGCCAAACCAATGATTGCTGAAGTTCCCGTTGCCAAACCATCCAGTCCATCGGTCATGTTAGCACCATTTGATACAGCGATCACTATAAAAATCACAATAGGAATGAAGAGCATCCAGCCATAAGATTTATTGGAATCACCCATCAACCAGTTATAGTTAAATTCATTTCCTTTGATAAAAGGAATTGTGGTTGTCATGTCATCTGTCTTGATCCACTTGTATTGCTCTTCTCCATCATTTTGGTGTTGGTGGGTCACAAATTGCTCCTCTCCCTGTAGTTGATAGTTTGCCGGAACACGTTTGTGAACAGTTACATCGTTTGAAAAATAAAGAATACACCCTACAATCAAACCGACTCCAATTTGTCCAACCACTTTTGATTTACCTGCTAATCCTTCTTTGTTTTTCTTAAATACCTTGATGTAATCATCAAGAAACCCTATCACACCTAGCCATAACGTTGCAACTAGCATTGTAAGAACATAGATATTATGAAGTTTTGCAAAAAGTAGCGTTGGAATAAGGATTGCGCTTAAAATGATAATTCCACCCATTGTTGGTGTTCCTGATTTTTCTAGTTGACCAGCCAAACCAAGGTCGCGAACAGTTTCACCAATTTGTTGCCTTCTCAATAAATTAATGATGCGTTTTCCAAAAAAGATGGAAACAATCAATGAAGTAATGAGCGCCATTGCAGCTCTAAATGAAATGAATTGAAACAATCCAGCTCCAGGGAAGTTAAACTTGTCTAAATAATCAAAAAGATAGTACAACATTATTTCTCCAATTTTTTAAATAATTCAATTGTTGTTTTGAGATCATCAAAATCATATTTTACACCGTTGATCTCTTGGTATTTTTCGTGACCTTTTCCGGCTACAAGGATGATATCCCCTTTTTCTGCCATTGAAATAGCTGTTTTAATAGCTTGTGCTCTATCCAAAATTGAGAGTACCTTTTTAAAGTGTTGACCCGGCACACCAGCCACCATTTCTTCAAGTATGGTATTCGGGTCTTCGGTCCGCGGATTATCCGAAGTAAGTATCACTTTGTCGCTCATTTCACAAGCAATCTCAGCCATCTTTGGACGTTTCGCTTTATCTCTATCTCCACCGCAACCAACAACGGTAAAGACCGTTTCATTTTTGGTTCTGATATTTTTAATTGTTTTTAGTACATTCTCCAACGCATCCGGTGTATGCGCATAATCGACAATTGCTGTAATGTCAGTATCACTTTTGAAATACTGAAAACGACCCTCAACAGATTCAAGTTTGCTTAACACCATCATGACTTCCGTGCTGTCTTCACCCAACAACTGGCTCACAGCATAGACTGCCAATAGATTATATGCATTGAAATCACCAATAAGTCTTGTCCATAATTCAGTTCCTTGAATTGAAAGAACCAAACCTGTAAATTGATTTTCCAGCACTTTAGCCTTGAAATCAGCTGGAGACTTAAGTGCAAAACTATGCTTGCTCGCTTGTGTGTTTTGGAGCATTACAGAGCCATTTTTGTCATCAACATTTGTCAATGCAAAAGCGCCTGCTGTCAAGCCATCAAAAAATGCTTTTTTTACCCGAATGTATTCCGAAAATGTTTTATGATAATCTAAATGATCGTGCGTAATATTCGTAAAAACGCCACCTGTAAAGGACAATCCTTCCACTCTGTGTTGATGAACAGCATGGGAACTCACCTCCATAAAACAATGGGAACAACCATCATTGACCATTTCATCCAATAACGCATTGAGTGAAACAGGATCAGGAGTTGTGTGCGTTGAAGGAACATCGCGGTCACCTATTTTATTTACAACCGTAGACAATAAACCACAATGGTATCCCAAGCCCTTAAACAAATTAAAGAGAAGAGTAGTCGTTGTTGTTTTACCATTCGTTCCAGTTACGCCAACTAATTTTAATTTTTCAGACGGACGATCGTAGAAATTGCTTGCCATCTGACCTAAGGCTTGAGACGTTGAATTCACAACAAGTAGGGTTGTCCCTTCTTTCGCTTCAAACGATTCTTCCGAAACGATAATGTTGCAACCGCTTTCAATTACCTGTGGAATAAAATTGTGCCCATCAACAGCAAATCCGCGAATAGCGAAGAACACGTTACCCGGCTGCACCTTTCGAGAATCAAATACCAAAGCATTGATTTCGATTTCAAGTGATCCTTTAACTTGAAGTAGCTCTATTCCTGTTAATATGTCTTTTAGTATTCGTTTCATTAGTCGAGCATCAATTCTATAACCCCACCATGAAAGACAGGTCTTCCTGCTGGTATGCTTTGTTTAACAACTTTACCATAACCGCTAACATGCGCGGACATTCCTTTAGACTCTATGAGGTAAACAGCATCTTTTGCACTTAATCCGACCAAATTCGGGACATTGTTCTTGGGTACACTTCTTCTTTTTAGATTTACCTTATTGCTATCTCTTTTGGTAACAAGCCATTCTCCTTGTTCTTGGAATTGATAATCCACCTTTAAATGCTTGAAGGCTTTGATTAAATCATATTTATTTGCGCTCAAGGATTGAGGCACATTCTTTTCTAATTTCGAGCCTTTATTTATTGCTTCGTGGTAAGACAATGCCGATGCATACACTTTGTTAGCAATGGCGGTAAATACAGTTCCCGAAACGATTGCGCCGTAGATGTCTTTGGTCGGCGCAGATATTACAACAATACATGAGTAGATTGGCTTATCTGCAGGGAAATAACCAACAAAAGATGCTTGATAGCGCTCTTGACCTTTCGTCCCATAATTTCCTTGTTCGTTCAGAATTCTTGCTGTACCCGTTTTTCCAGCGATGGTGAATTGTGAAGATGTCAATTTAGATCCTGTACCATCTTTCATTACACCTTCTAAACATTCTTGTAGAATGGACAGTGTGCTTTCAGAGCAGATTTTCTTTCTCAAAACAACTGGTTCATAATTTTTCACCACTTCTACCCCTCTTCTAATTTGTTTCACAAACTGAGGCTTCATGAAATCACCATTATTAGCCACTGCATTGTAGAATGCAAGTGTTTGAAGTGGCGTCTGTTGGACTTCATAACCAATGGACATCCACGGCAAAGAAAGTGCTGACCAACTAGGATCTCCAGGACGGTAAATGGTTGGTGCAGGCTCACCTTCTAAATCAATTCCTAAGGGCTCAGTTAAGCCAAAAGATTCCAAACGTTCAATAAAAGCCATAGGCTCTTCACTGTAAGCTCTATTGATTATTTTAGAAATGACATTTGAAGATTTTTCAAAAGCCTTTCGGATTGTAATTCGGCCATATCCTCCCTCATGTGCGTCATTCAATGTTTTGCCATGAAATCTATAAATTCCGAATGCATCAACCGTATCATTAATATTGATTTTTTCATCCTCTAATGCAGCCATCAAAGATGCTAACTTAAAGGTTGAACCAGGCACCTCTTTTCTCCCTATGGCATAGTTGAATTCGTATTCACGAAATGTACCATCTTCCATCGCCGTAAGATTGGAAATTGCCTTGACAAAACCTGTTTTTACGTCCATCACGACCACACAGCCATTTTTCGCACCTTGATTCTTCAACTGTCGCTCTAACTCACTATGCGCAACTTCTTGAATATCCTTATCTATAGAAGTAACAATATCAGCTCCTTCAACTGCTTCTTTTACTATCTGACCTGTCTTCTTCCAGCCAGTAGGAATTCGTTGCTCAATTTCCTCACCTGGTTCACCACTCAAGTATTGATTGAACGCTTGTTCCAATCCTTTTACCCCTTCAAGCATTCCTAAACCTTCATTTTTCTTGCAAGATCCAAGCGTTCTTCTCAACAACTCACCATTTGGTCGGCGACGTTCTATCGTTTCGTCATTGTCGATGATGCCGCCCTTCAAACGTCCAAGATTAAAAATTGGAAGCTCTCGTAATGCTCTTCTGCCCTCATTCGTCACTTTCTTGCGAATCAGCAAATACCTGCTATTTCTCTCACGTGCACGACGAATTAATCGTTCATATTCATTGGCAGACTTGTCTTTGTACATTCTAGAAAGCCCTGCTGCAAGGTCAGATACTTCTGCATCGAAAGTTTTTTGATCCACAACGGTTGGATCCATGTGGATATCATAGAAGGAAACCGATGTCACCAAAGGAGTATAATTGATATCCAAAATTTCACCACGGCGAGGAATTCGTTTTACCTTCTTGATCAAAACATCATCCTCCGTTGAAGTAAATACATTGGAATTTTTACCAAATTGAATAGAAACGGTTTCAAACAGCACCATGAGCATCACGGCAATAAAGCCGAAATACACAAAGTAAACTCTCCATACTATGTCCTTCTTATCTTTCAATTTACAGGTTTACTTTTTTGATCTTTATTACCTTCAAAGAATCTTCTGATTCAATTAATCCTTTTGGGGCCAGCCGCTCTACAAGCTTATACCTCCTTGTTGATTCCTCCATTCGGGCTTTTATCTCCACATAATCAGCTGTCATTTCATCGAGTTGCTTTTGTGCTGTATCAACATCTTTTGAAAGCTGCTTTCCGTAGTAACCCTTTCCAACAATCAGCAGAAGCAGAAACATGATGAAGAAGATGAAATTCAAATTATTCAATACAAATTCCTTCGTTAAGAAATCGCCATTCATTATCTGAGCAAACGCATTGGGTTTTGAAGACTTCGCCTTAGAGGACTTCGAACGCTCCTTCTCTTCCTTCTGACGCTCTTTTTTAGTCAGCTCTTCGATAGAATCTTTATCTAGAAATTCGTTATCACCCATTTCGTTGACCAATTCTTAATTTTGCACTTCTTGCTCTTGGATTTGCCTCAACCTCCTCCTCTGCCGGAGCAATAGGATGTCTATTCACCTCAGAAAATGGTTTTAAAACATTTCCAAAAAAATCTTTCGTTATTTCGCCGGACATAGATCCGCGCTTCATGAAATTCTTCACCAATCTATCTTCCAATGAATGGTAAGACATTACAACCAATCGCCCGCCGGGCTTAATGCATTGAGCAGTTTGCTCCAAAAACTTTTCAAGCACATTCAGTTCTCCATTTACCTCAATTCGAATAGCTTGAAAAACTTGGGCGAAAAACTTATGTTCCTTGAATTTTGGGGCACACGAACCAAGCACCTTCATAAGGTCAGCTGTTGTTTTGATTTTACGCACTGTTCGTGCTTTCACTATTTCAGCTGCAACCCTTTTGGCATTGGCCAATTCACCGAAATTTCGAAACAATTTAATCAATTCGTATTCTTCATATTCATTGACTACTTGCTGAGCAGATAGATCTCCAGATTGATTCATGCGCATATCCAGAGGTGCATTTGAACGAATTGAAAACCCTCTGTCTTCTGCATCAAACTGATGCGAGGAAACGCCTAGATCGGCAAGAATACCGTCAACACCATTGTACCCCATCATGCGAAGGTGATTGGATAAAAAAGCAAAGTTGGATGGAACAAAATGAAAATTCTCAGCTTCCCATGCATTTTTTGCAGCATCCGGATCCTGATCAAATACAATAAGACGTCCTTTGGAAGAAAGTTTTGAGTAGATCACGCGAGAATGCCCGCCACCGCCGAAAGTCACATCGACATAAACACCATCAGGATTGATATTTAACCCCTCTAGGCATTCATTGAGCATTACTGGTATGTGATACGACGTACTATTCTCCATTGTCCAAGTCACCCATTACTTCATCCGCTAAATCAGCGAAATCCGCCATGTTTCCTTCGATCATTTCGAAGTATTTAGACTTGTCCCAAATCTCAATTCGATCGTTGTATGCGATAAGCATTACATCTTGATCCAAACCTACACGTTGCATGTGAGCAGTTGGAATTAAAATTCTACCAGCATTATCAAGAGCAATTTGTTTTGCTCCTTGATGAAACAACCTATAGAACATTCTATTCTTCGGCTTAAAAAGATTCATTTTTGAAAGCCCTTCACTAACCTTTTCCCACTCGGTCATTGGGTAAAGTGTAAGGCAATCCTCAAAACCTTTATTCAACATGAAATCGCGCTGAGACGCAGGAGGAAGCTGCTTCCTTAACCCGGAAGGAAACAAGAAGCGACCTTTCGCATCCAGTTTTACTTCAAATTCTCCTACTAAGCCTGCCATGACGATTAATAATGGGTAAAATTAATGGATTTGTACCACTTTTTACCACCGTAATTTTAATTGTTAATAAATTCTAACGCACAAAACAAAATTTTGTTACACTAAAAATGTTAAAAAGACACTTAAAATATTGATTTTCAATTAATTTAAATATAGTGGTAAATTGTGGTAAGAAATTTTAACTCTTATTTATTAAGTGGTTTTCAACAATTGATTTTCACTTTATAAACAATGAATTCTCCCACTACAAAAGGTTTGCTTAATTTTGAAGAATGTCAAAAGACTTAAAGAACTGGTTTTTACTTCTCCTCTTGGCTTGTATTTGGGGCAGCTCTTTCATACTTATGAAGAAAGGGATGTATGCTGATTCAGGTGAAGTTGTTTACACAGACATGCAGGTAGGAAGTTTGAGAATGCTTTTAGCTGGTATTGTTTTGATTCCGTTTGGCATTTTGAATCTTAGAAAGATTAAAAACAGCAAACAGTTCATAACACTCGCAACGGTAGGATTTGCCGGTAATTTCTTTCCTGCGTTTTTATTCACGTATGCAGAAACTGGAATTTCATCTGGTTTCGCCGGAATGTTAAATAGTTGCACACCCATATTCACGATACTTCTCGGAACGATTTTTTACAATTCCAAATTCACGAGAGTTCAACTTGTAGGAGTAATACTAGGAACTGTCGGAATAATATCACTTATGATTGCAGGAAAATCAATTAGTATGACAGGAGGATGGATTCATATTTTAGCAGTTGTGGTAGCCACCTTTCTTTATGCGACAAGTTTGACAACCATTAAATTCCAATTACAATCATTTACTTCTTTTGAAATCACCACTCTTGCATTCACCATCGTTTTTCTTCCTGCTTTGGTAGCAAATTATTTGACAGGGACATTCGCTACAACAATTTCTCATCCCGAAGCGTCAACTAGCTTGATGTACATCGGAATACTTTCCGTTATTGGAACCGCAATCGCCGTGATCCTTTTCAATATTCTCTTAAGCAAATCTTCCGCCCTATTTGCGAGCAGTGTAACTTATATCATCCCAATTGTTGCGGTCAGTATTGGCTTAGCATTTGGAGAAAATATTCACCTTGGACAGGTATTTTCAATGATATTGATTTTGGGAGGTGTATTTGTTGCAAATTACGGTCAGAAAATTTTTTCACCTCAAAAACAAGCGAATAATAGCTGACAATATTGTGTTATTAACTTTTTTAGCTATATTTGCCTCCCAATTTTAGGAAAATTAATTTAAAACAAAGCTATATGTACGCAATTGTAGAGATAGCAGGGC
>JBKDKG010000034.1:0-12008 GCA_046345095.1 Flavobacteriia bacterium
GCGCATGCAATACCGTTATTTGGATTTAAGAAGAAATCCCGTGCAACAGAAACTTATGCTGCGAAATAAGGTTGCTCTTGAAACGCGTGTGTATTTAAATTCCAAAGATTTTTTGGATGTTGAAACTCCAGTTTTGATTAAGTCAACACCCGAAGGAGCGCGTGATTTCGTTGTGCCAAGTCGCATGAACGAAGGACAATTTTATGCCCTTCCACAGTCGCCACAAACGTTCAAACAGTTATTGATGGTTTCCGGTTTCGATCGTTATTACCAGATCGTAAAATGTTTCCGAGATGAAGATTTACGTGCTGACCGTCAACCGGAATTCACGCAGATTGATTGTGAAATGGCGTTTGTAGAGCAGGATGATATTTTGAATACGTTTGAAGGATTAATCAAACATTTATTTAAGACTGTTCGAGGTGTCGAGTTCACTGAATCATTCCCAAGAATGGATTATGCCGAAGCGATGGCGCGCTATGGATCAGACAAGCCAGATATCCGATTTGGGATGGAATTCGTGGACATGAACGATGTTGCTAAAGGAAAAGGATTTGCCATATTCGATAGTGCTGAAGCGGTTATTGCGATCAATGCGGAAGATTGTGTAGAATACACACGCAAGCAAATCGATGAATTAACGGAGTGGGTGAAACGACCACAGATAGGTGCGAAAGGATTGGTCTACGTGCGATGCAATGCAGACGGAACCTTTAAATCTTCGGTTGATAAATTCTATTCACAAGAAGATTTAGCTCAATGGGCGTCAAAAGCCAATGCTAAACCTGGAGATTTACTTTTGGTGTTGAGTGGTGATCTTGAAAAAACGCGCAAGCAAATGAATGAACTTCGTTTGCACATGGGAAATGAATTGGGATTGCGTAATCCGAATGTGTTTAAACCTTTATGGGTACTGGATTTTCCATTATTGGAGTGGGACGAAGAGAGTGGTCGCTACCATGCAATGCACCACCCGTTTACTTCTCCGAAACCAGAAGACATGCACCTGATCCAAACGGATCCTGGAAAAGTACGCGCGAATGCCTATGACCTCGCAATGAACGGAGTAGAATTGGGTGGTGGATCGATTCGTATCCATGACCGTGATTTGCAATCACGCATGTTTGATTTGCTTGGATTTACGAAAGAAGAGGCGCAGGAACAGTTCGGATTCTTAATGAGTGCATTTGAATATGGTGCGCCACCGCATGGAGGATTAGCCTTTGGACTAGACCGTTTGGTGGCAACGATGGGTGGGTCAGAATCTATTCGTGATTACATAGCGTTCCCGAAAAACAATAGCGGTCGCGATACTATGATTGATGCGCCATCACCATTGAATGAAGCACAGTTGAAAGAATTAGGGATTAACATCTTATAATAAGATTTTATGAGCATACATCAGGGAAAACTTCAGATTTATAATAGTCTTTCGGGACAAAAAGAAAAGTTCGAACCGATCCACCAAGGTCGAGTGGGGATGTATGTCTGTGGACCGACTTTGTACAGTGAGCCGCACATGGGGAACATGCGTACGTTCATCAACTTTGACATGATCTACCGTTACCTCTTATTGCTCGGTTACAAGGTGAAATATGTTCGCAACATTACGGATGCAGGACATATCACCAATAGTTTGGGGGAGGCAGTAGACAGCATCGGTTCCGCTGCTCGTTTGGAACAAGTTCAATCACTTGAAATAGTCTACAAGTACAATGTGAAATTTCAGGAATTGCAGCGTATTTACAATATGTTGGCGCCTTCGATTGAACCTACAGCTACCGGCCACATTCAAGAACAGATTGAATTGATTGAGCAGATACTAGAAAATGGTTTTGCTTACGTGGTGAATGGTTCCGTGTATTTTGATGTAAAAAAATACAGTGAGAAATACGAATACGGTATTTTAAGTGGTCGTAGGGTAGACGAATTAGCTGAAGAGACACGCACGTTGAATGCACAGGAAGAAAAACGTTTTTTTGCGGATTTCGCTTTGTGGAAAAAAGCCAATCCAGAAGACATGCAAATTTGGCGTTCTCCATGGGGTGATGGCAATCCAGGTTGGCATATCGAATGCACGGCAATGAGTACAAAATACCTTGGTTCACATTTCGATATTCATGGCGGCGGCATGGACTTAAAATTTCCGCACCACGAGGACGAGATTGCTCAAAGTTGTGGTTCATTGGGTTGTAATCCTGCGAAATACTGGATGCACGCCAACATGCTCAATGTCAACGGGCAGAAAATGAGTAAGTCGTTCGGGAATTACTTTTTACCCAAAGAGATCGTAGAAGGAACAACGGAATTATTCGATAAACCATACAGTCCAAATGTCATTCGCTTCTGTATGATGCAAGCGCATTACCGAAGTACACTGGATCTTTCACAAGATTCTTTGGACGCTGCTGAAAAGGGTTACACACGTCTTTTGGACGCAATGTTGTTGTTGGAAAAGCTGAATACGTCGTCCGAATCCTCATTTGATGTAAAATCGATTGTGGATGCTTTTTACAATGCCATGGATGATGATTTCAATGCTCCCATGCTCATTGCAAATTTGTTTGAAGCAGTTCGTCGAATCAATTTGGTGAACGACGGAAAAGAAACACTTTCTGAGACGGATAGAAACCTGATGAAAAAGGAAATGACAGCTTTTGTGCTGGATGTACTTGGACTTCAAGTTGGTGTTACAAATAGTGACTCCAAATTAGCACCTGTCATGGACCTTGTAATCGAATTGCGTCAGCAGGCCCGTGATAACAAAGATTGGACAACCTCCGATAAGATCCGCGATGGATTGGCAGCAGCCGGAATCACCATCAAGGATTCGAAAGAGGGCACGAACTGGAGTTAATAACCGTCACATTTCTTATTCGACAATCTATGTTAAATGGATATTCCATGCATTAATTATTAAGCGAAAAAAATGTTATCTCAAAATACCGATAAAAAACTCTTCCTTCTTGATGCTTACGCATTGATCTACAGAGCTTATTTTGCTTTTGCAAAAAATCCTCGAATTAATTCAAAAGGTCAAAACACATCCGCAGCCTTTGGTTTTACCAATGTTTTGATCGATGTGATTAAGAATGAAAAACCAACACATTTAGCTGTCGTATTTGATCCTCCAGGCGGATCGGTTCATCGTCAAGCAGATTTTGAAGCATATAAAGCGCATCGAGAAGAAATGCCAGAAGACATTCGCTCGATGATACAACCGATAAAACAGATTATCGAAGCATTCAATGTTCCTGTCCTCCAAATAGATGGATATGAGGCTGATGATGTGATTGGAACTGTCGCAAAAATTGCTGAAGGGAAGGGATATACAACCTACATGATGACTCCTGATAAGGATTATGGACAGTTGGTTTCTGACAATATTTTCATGTACAAACCAGGTCGAGGTGGTGCACCTGCAGAGGTACTCGGTGTAAAGGAAATTTGCGAAAAATTTGAGGTCAAACATCCACTTCAAGTAATAGATATTTTAGGCTTGTGGGGAGATGCTTCTGACAACATTCCAGGAATTCCAGGAATTGGTGAAAAAACAGCAAAAGCGTTGATTCAGAAATATGAATCAATGGAAAACATCATTGCCAATGCTCATGAACTAAAAGGCAAGCAACAAGAGAATGTCATCAACTTTGCAGAACAAGGCCGTATTTCAAAAAGGCTTGCAACCATAATAATTGATTTGGACGTCGAATTTGACGAAGAGGCGCTTATTATGTGCGATGTTGACACAGAAAAGGTCAAAGAAATTTTTACAGAACTTGAATTCAGAAACCTTGCAAGAAGGGTAATTGGTGAAGAAATTGTAGTAACGGCAGCTCCATCATCCCCATCTTCAAGTGATTCTGGACAATTGGATCTATTTGGTGTGCAAAGTATGTTGGTCGACCAAGATCCAACGCCTACTGCAGAATATAAAACGATAGCTACTGAAAAACCGAGCTACCACCTTATTACAACACCGGAAGAACGCAAAGAATTGCTTGACATCCTATTGAAACAAACGCAGGTTTGTTTTGATACGGAAACAACAGATATAGATGCAATGCATGCTGATTTAGTTGGAATGTCTTTTTCTTACAAAGCACGCGAGGCTTTTTATGTTGCCGTTCCTGCTGATTTTGAAGCAGCTAAAAGTATTGTACATGAGTTTGCTCCATTTTTTCAATCTGAACAAATCGAGAAAATTGCCCACAATATTAAGTATGATTTGAAGGTGCTTCATCGTTATGCAATGGAAGTTGCAACGCCAACGTTTGATACCATGATTGCGCATTATTTGATCAATCCGGAATCAAAACAAAGCATGGATTTTCTTTCTGAATTTTACCTGAAATACAAGCCTATTTCGATAGAAACATTAATTGGCAAGAAAGGAAAAGGGCAAGGGAATATGCGCGACCTCAAACCCGAAGAAGTATCAGATTATGCCTGCGAAGACGCGGATGTTACCTTCCAATTGAAGCAACTTTTTGAGCCTGAAATTCAGAAGGAACATTTAAAAGATTTATTTTACAAAATCGAGATGCCGTTGGTTGATGTCCTCAAAAATATGGAGCAGGAAGGCATTGCCATTGATGTGAAAGGCCTGAAGGAGTATTCCTCCGAACTGGAAAAAACACTCGTTGATCTCGATGCTCGAATCAAGGAAGAGGCAGGGGTTACATTCAATATTGATTCTCCGAAACAACTCGGGGAAGTGCTTTTTGATCACTTAAAGATCGATCCAAAAGCGAAAAAAACGAAGACAGGGCAATATGCTACCTCTGAGGATGTGCTTGTAAAGCATGAGAAGACACACCCAATTATTCCGCTCATTCTTGAGTACCGCCAACTGCGCAAGCTAAAAAGTACTTATGTAGATCCGTTACCAACGATGACAGATCGCATAGATGGGCGCGTGCATACAAACTTTATGCAAACAGTTACTGCAACGGGTCGCTTGAGTTCGAACAATCCAAACTTGCAGAATATTCCAATTAAAACTGATAAAGGAAAGGAAATTAGAAAGGCATTCATTCCGCGTGACAAAGACCATGTGATAATGGCAGCGGATTATTCGCAAATAGAGTTGAGAATCATTGCAGCCTTGAGTGGAGATGAACACATGATAGAAGCCTTCAAAAATCGCTTTGATATTCATACTTCAACAGCTTCGAAAGTGTTTCATACCCCTATGGATGAGGTGACCAAAGATCAGCGAAGCGCGGCCAAAGCTGTTAATTTTGGGATTCTATACGGGCAGTCTGCTTTTGGATTATCACAAAGTCTAAATATATCTAGAACGGAAGCAAAAGGCATTATTGATAGTTATTTTGAACAATTTTCTGCCTTGAAAAAATACATGGATTCTATTGTGCATGAAGCAAGAGAAAACGGTTATGTTGAAACGCTATCAAAAAGAAGAAGATATTTACCAGATATCAACTCCGCCAATGCCGTTGTTAGAGGTTTTGCCGAAAGAAATGCTGTGAATGCTCCAATTCAGGGTTCGGCCGCCGATATTATTAAAATGGCGATGGTTAAGGTGCAAGAGGAAATGAAGAAACGCAAATTGCAGTCAAAAATGATTCTTCAGGTGCACGATGAATTGGTATTTGATGTGCTGAAGTCAGAGATCGAAGAAATGAAAGTATTGGTTAAAGATGCGATGGAAAATGCAGTTGACATTGGTGTTCCCACCGAAGTGCAAGTTGATTTAGGGGACAATTGGTTGGATGCACATTAGATCTTTTTTGGACATTCTATTAAATCAATTACTGTTAATTGCTTCAGTAAAGACTTATTTACAAGGATATCCAAAAGCCTCGTTTGATGTTATTCATCCGGAAAATTATCTTGACTTCATCATGGAATACATTATTGGCTGCAGCTGTTCATGGAGTTCACTAAAAGAAGAATCCGACTACATACAACGGTACGTTCGTCATCCAGGACTCTTCTCGGTAATCCGATAGAGAGGTCCGGAAGCAATGTGTTCCCGAAAATTTTTGAGCAAATGTTTTGAGTGATTTTGACTGCAAATTTTCGCCTGCTTTCACTTCGAGCGGATAAATTCGCTGGTCCTGTTCAAAAATGAAATCCACCTCAGCTGATCCCGTGTCATTGGCCCAGTAAAAAAGTTGAGTAACTCCACTCGCTTTGAGTTCTTGAAGTACAAATTGTTCTGCGAGCGCCCCTTTGAATTCTTTAAACATGGCGTCCTCATGTATCATAATGCCGGGAGGAAGGTTGCCTAGCGCCCCCAACAAACCGCTGTCATGAATGTATACTTTGAATACGTTCAGATCTCGGTATGCTGCAAGTGGGAAGTTGGCTTTTCTGGTGCAGTGAACGCGGTAAATCAAACCATAATCTTCAAGCCAGTTCAATGCAGATTCAAATTCTTTCGCGCGCGCGCCTTCGCGTATTAAGCCATAAATGAATTTTTTGTTTTCCTTGGCCAGTTGGCTTACTACAGCGTTCCATACCATCCGTATTCTTGGTATCACTGTAGCCGGCGCATGCTTTGAAAAATCTTGTTCATAGGAGGTTAGAATGTTGTGTTGAATTTCCCGAACCTGCTGATAATTTTCCGTTTCACAATAGCATAAAACGGCTTCAGGCATGCCGCCAACAAAATAATACTGTTTCAGTAAGGATGTGACTTTGGGTTTGAGTGTTTTAAGTAGGGACCATTCTTTCTCTTCTAAGAGTCGTACTATGGACTTATTTCCCGTCGCGTAGAGAAACTCTTTGAAATTCATGGGATATAAATGAAGAAATTCGACTTGTCCAACAGGAAAGGAGGTATTCTGTTTGAGTGCAATGCCTAACAATGATCCCGCTCCGATAATGTGAAGCTCAGGCATATCTTCTTTGAAATATTTGAGGGATGTCAATCCGCCTTGTGCTTCCTGAATCTCGTCGAAAATGAGAAGGGTTTTTCCGGCCTCAACGGATTGACCGGAATATGCTTCGATGGCTTTAATGATGCGCTGCGGTTGGTAATCTTGTTGAAAGAGCCCTCGTAGTGGGATTTCTTTTTCGAAGTTGATGTAAACGGTTTTTTCAAACGCGTTGTTCCCGAATTGTTTCATTAACCAGGTTTTCCCAACTTGTCTTGCACCGTATACCAATAATGGTTTTCGGGTTGGTGAGTCTTTCCACCTTATCAACGATTCTTCTGCAATTCGTTCCATGTTCTTTCGATTTTGAATACTACCAATAGAACAAAATTACATTTTCTCGTACGACTTTTTGTAATAGGTTACATTTTCTCGTACGACTTTTTGTAAAAAAGTACATTTTTTCCTAAGACTTTTCGAGCAAACTACCTTCCTTTTAAGCGCTCCACTTCTGCCTCGAGCATCTTGATGTACTTGTCTTTGTATTCGTCCTGGTAGTTGTTAATTTGCTCTTTTACCTCTACACCATTGACTACCTGATTATTGCTCACATTAAAAATTTGAGAAGCATCAAAATCGAGAATTTGTGAAACGGATACTTCTAGAATGTCCGCGATACGGTACAATTTTGTCAAGGTAATTTCCACTTCTCCACGTTCCAGTTTACTGTATCCTGAAAGGCTCATTTCAAGTTTATCTGCTAATTCTTCGCGAGTTATGTTTTTTAACTCGCGAAACTTCTTAATGTTCTCTATTGCTTCTTTCATGGTTTTATTTTCCTTAAAAGTAGTAAAATAATTTTAATAAGGACAAATAGTCCTTAAAAAAGTCAGAAAATTCAGTGAATTGTATGGAATTTTGAACAAATACCTACTATGGCTGAAAGAGTGATGGCAGTTAGTGGCGCATTCGCTACACATACTACAAAATTGTACAATTATTATGTGTGTCCAACCGGTTTTGATTTAAACGATGTTGAATACCTGGCGGTTAACTACATGAATGAACTAAAATATTTGGGGAAAATTATTGAAGGACCTTTGTTGGGCAACTATTCCGGAGAAGAAAATTTTATAGGATTGAATCTATTCAGTGAACCCATTCAAGTTGATTTGCGTGAGTTTCGATGTAAACTTCGTGTTGGTGACTTTCAGCTTATAATATTAGAGCCAATTATTGGCGCTTGCAATCAGTTGAATTTACAGTATACAAAGAAAGGAGCTTTCGTCAACAATATCCAAAAGAAAAGATACTTTGATAATCTAGCTGAATTTTTTTCTGCTCATCAAGAACTTTAATCCAAAATCATAGAAAATGAAATCTTTTATTCTATTCATCGTATTTACTGTATTGTGCAAATTTTCCTTTGCCCAAAACATACAGATTATACCCAAAGAACCGAAGCAAAATGGTAAATCTGAAATTTATCATAAGTTAAAAATTCCTTCACAACCAACGAGCTACTATAAACGGTTTAAGTACTATCCAAGAACTCAGATTATTGACTGGGAGAAATCTTTAGAACAAATAAATAAACCAGAGCAATACAAAGGTAATTTACATGGATGTGGCATAGCGAGTAACTACGGCCGTAATGTGTCTACTGGTAAATACGAGGATGGTTTTATGTACTACATTGAAAAGTGTAAGTTTGTAGACGGCCAAAAAAATGGCCCTTTTATTATCAATGAACTATATGTTAGCTGCACCTACGAATCTCTTGGGAGTAAATACACTTATTATTTGACAGAAGGAGAGTGTATAATGAAGGGAAATTATGTAAACGGTAAAATAGATGGGACAACTGTTGTTCAAACCTTTATTACATTTAACGAACAACCTAAATCAGGTGTTATTCAGATAAATTTTGCCAACGGAGAGTTTGCCGATCAAAAAATTACTTATCCCGAGCGGGTTGATGCCTCCAATTTTGGATGGTCATACTTTCCAGAAATCCTATTCAAGGATGGAAAGGTAAAAGAAATCCGCGGTCAGGATTTTGAAGATCAAACAACATACTATTACAAATACTCAGATAGCACTTGTGAAGTGTTGAAATACACAAAACGGCCTTTATGCTTTAACAAATTTACTTTTTCACAAAACGCCCTTATGAATCTGGAGGTTAATGGCTCATCTTTAGAATCATATAAACTTTATTGGGACAAATTATCTAGCCAATTTCTTCTTCAAGGAAATTACCGACTTTTTTCCAAAGGAGGAAAAAGTTTCATGGACACCTCTGTTTTGCTTGCTAATTACAACTTTAAAGACGGGAAGCGAATTGGAAGCACTCATATTTGGCACTATACAAAAAACGGCAAAAATGGCGATACTCCTCAATTGATATTAAATTATGAAAATGATCTCTTAAATGGAAAGTGTGAACAATACTATGAAGATGGAAAATTAGCTATTTCAACCTCATTTTTAAATGGATTTCCTGTTGGAGAGACAAGCACGTATTACAATCCAGGAAACAAAGTATTCAAATTGAAATCACAAATAGTTCCTGAAAATGGAAAACCCGTCGTTTTAACAATAGATCAATTAGGTGAAAGAAGCAACGATAATATTGAGTCAATAAAACTAATAAGAGAAAAAGGAGGGGTCATATCTGATATGACAGCATACGGGTTGTTTACAAGTATCGTGTACAAATTAGATTCTATTCAAACCAATGGTACTTGGATCAAAGTCAGTACAGCCGAAAAAGATTTTTCTTACTACAATAACGGCAAACCCATGGTGATGTTCATCATCAATAAAGACAAGCCAGTTGATTTTAAAGACATTAAGTATTTTGATCAAACTGGAAAAGAGGTGTACTCATTAATCAAGGCTAAGGAAGAATTAACTAAAAAATCGATTGAATTAAAACAACAAAATGAAAAAAGAGATAATGAGTTAAGAAATTGCAAATGGTGTAATAAAAGTGTTCGTTTCGGTGATATGTTAATGTTAGGTTCATGTAGTTGCTTTGACAACAATCACAAACCAGTTAATTTGTCATTAACATGGCCGGATTATTTTTGTTCGAGGGAGTGCAGGATGAAATATGAGAAAGAATGTTGCAGGAAAAATGGGTATTCATTCGAATGATTTTGGGGTAATTTCAGAAGGTACGTTAATAGATTAATTCTTTCTTTTTATCCCTATTTTATCATTGTAGACACTGAAGAAAATGGAAACGCATCCGGTCTGGGATACATGACTGTTAGAGTAAGCTGTTCGCCAGTTCCTGTTTTAACCTGATCTGTTGAGTAATAAAATCCGGAAAGAGGCTCGACTTTATTGCCACTAGACCACATACTGACGTCAAACTCAGCTCTTCCGAATTCATTGATGACCGATTGAATGTCTTTACAGTTTTTCATAAAAGCTTCGGCTTTCTTCAATTCAGCTTCATCCAAGTAGATTTCGATTAATTCAAATTGATCATTCGTTTTTTATTTGGAATCAAATGTATCGACAATTTGCACTCTAGTAAGTTTTTTCCAAGTTTGTTCATTTTCAAGCCTCACAGAATAGTTAGAAAATTGAGCAAACGATAGTTCATAAACCAAAAGCGATGAGAACAATACGAGATTTTTCATTACCAAGATTTTTAATGGTTTCGTCTACAGAAAACGGACACAATGTTTAAATATAACACCAAGCCAAAAAAGTAGTGTTTTACCGCAAACAGACGAGATCGTTCTCTTTGGTCTAGTCAGGTTTTCTCGAAAATGTTTTTTGTATCACCGAAACTCCACCTTCCATCCTCTTTGCCTTATCACACGTACAATTGTCAAAAGTTCTTGGGCACTTTTAAACGTTTGGTACGGTTGTGAAAAAACGATTGTATTCTTTTCTCGTCTGGCATTCATTTTTTCAAAAAAGAAATTTTCTGAGTGATTGAATTCATCAGCTTCAGCTGCCTGAAGATAGCGACGTATCAAATCTGTGGCTTCATTGATACTCAATCTAAAATCACTGCTTTTTACAGATGTGAAAAAGTCTATGTGCTTTTTGGCTCTTGAAAACAATACGTTCAAACGTCGTGCTCCTCCTTTTTGTGAAAGTGGCCCAAAACGATGATGAAATTTTCCTTCAGCATCTTTACCGTAACCAAAACTAATGACCAAATAATCACATTCATCGCCTTGAACATTTTCTAAAGCTTTAAAAAAAGCGGTGTCGTTCTCTATTCTTTCGGATAAAATACCCTTCGTTTTTTCAGACAATTCTTCATAAATAGCAGTGAGTTGCGATTCAGAAAACGCGACAACACCAAGTGTTTCGGGGAAGTCAATCAGCGCTTCTATTTTCTTTGCAACTGCTTTTGCTTCAGTAGGATTTTCACCTTGCAAATAAACCCCTTCAATGCAGTGAACGTCGACAGGATTTTTTTCACTTTTTAAGCTTGGAAAGGCTAGTAACTCATCCTTGTAAAAATGTTTGTTGGAAAAGGCAATCAATCCAGGGTGTTCGCTTCTATAATGGTGCTTTAGCCACACATTTTTCCAGTAAAACCCCGCCTGATGCAATAAATCAATTGTTTCAAAAGATGTTGAATTGAAATAATTGCTCGGTGACATTTGTTGTCCATCACCCGCTACTGTGACATGTTTGGAACGATAAATCGAACCCAAGGAATTTTGAAGTGGTATCTGGCTTGCCTCGTCGAAAACACAATGCTGAAACAGGTCTTTTTGAAGTGGGAAATGCTTTGCAACTTGCGCTGGATTACTGAGCCAAATAGGTTTCAAAAGTGTAATCCAATGTCGAGCTTCAGAAGCAAAAAGTTCGCGCAGGGTAGGTAAGTTTCTTGTTTTGGAAAATGCTTTAACCAAAATGGCTTTTCCTTTTTTCAACTCACTTCTAAAGATCTTTTCCTCCTCCGAAAGTTTATTTTGGGTCGTTTTCAAAATGCCTTGATAGCGATTGAATCGCTCGAATTGCTGCAAGATAATTTCATTCACAAGCAATTTGGATTCTCTTTCCTGCTCTGTGAAAATGGCACCACATTTCTCCAGCATTTTTTCAGCTGTGAAATTCTCAAAAGTTGGAAATTGTCCAATAAATTTTACGTAACTACTTTTGTAGACAGCTGCTTCATAG
>JBKDKG010000035.1:0-5816 GCA_046345095.1 Flavobacteriia bacterium
GACATCATGCATTTCAGATTTAACGTTTAATTTCTTATATTTATTTACAATTTATATACTACACATGTCAATTGCTGCAAATAATCCTACTTTAACATCCTGGGTGAATGTCCCTGCTAATTCTGATTTTCCAATTCAGAATTTGCCATTTGGAATTTTCAAAACTCATCAATTGACCCCGCGTGTCGGTGTTCGAATTGGTGATCATGTGCTCGACCTTAAAACGCTTTATGTGTTGGGATACATGGAGAATCTTTCCTTTGAACTTTCTGATTTTGACAATGAATTTTTAAATCCGTTGATGAAAAAAGGAAAAAAGGCCACACGTGAGTTGCGTAATCGAATTTCCAAGTTATTGAGAGCAGATCAAGACGATTTACAAAAAAATGAACACCACGTAGCTCAAGTGTTAATTTCAGCTGATCATGTTGAAATGTGCATGCCAGTTCAAATTGGAGATTACACAGATTTTTACTCTTCAAAGGAGCACGCAACAAATGTTGGTGTGATGTTCCGTGATCCAGCGAATGCATTATTGCCAAACTGGTTGTGGATTCCTGTTGGATACCATGGTAGAGCAAGTTCTGTAATTCTATCAGGTCAGTCGATTTATCGTCCTAAAGGTCAAATCAAACCTGCTGATGACCAAGATCCGATTTTCTCAGCTTCTAAACAGTTGGATTTTGAGTTGGAAATGGCTTTTATTACGTATGATGGAAAACCGTTGGGTGACAGTATTTCAACAGAGGAAGCAGAAGATTATATTTTTGGAATGTGCCTATTCAACGATTGGTCTGCGCGGGATATTCAGAAATGGGAGTATGTGCCACTAGGGCCTTTTCTAGCGAAAAATTTTGCTTCGTCTATTTCTGCTTGGATTGTAACTTTGGATGCGCTAGAACCATTTAAAGTAGAAACTCCTTCACAACATCCTGAAGTTTTGAGCTATTTAAAGTTTGAAGGGTTGAAATCATATGATATCAATCTAGAAGTCGCTATAGAGCCGGAAAATTCAGAGGAAACAACGATCAGCCGATCAAATTTTAAATACATGTATTGGAACATGGCTCAACAGTTGGCGCATCATACAGTTAATGGCTGCAACGTTCGTTGTGGAGATTTAATGGGTTCAGGTACAATTTCTGGTCCAACAGAAGATTCTTATGGGTCAATGTTGGAGCTTGCATGGAAGGGTACAAAACCATTAAAAATGAATGATGGTTCTGAAAGAAAATTCATTTTAGACAATGATACAGTGATTATGCGAGGCTATTCAAGTAAAGATGGTGTTCGTGTAGGTTTTGGTGAAGTTGCTGCAAAAATATTACCTGCAAAATAATTCGATTATGTCCGAGTCGTCTTCTAAATTCCCAAACATCGATCTGGAGCAAGAACGCAAAGAAATTCTAAATGCGTTTAAAGGATTGTTGCGTGCGGTGAAAGACCGTTCAAAAGAAGACACAAGAAAAATTCGTAAAGCATTTGATGTTGCTGTGGAGGCACACAAAGAAATGCGCAGAAAGTCGGGTGAACCATACATTTATCATCCTATTGCTGTGGCAAGAATTTGTGCCGAAGAAATGGGATTGGGTGCAACGGCGGTTGTCTGTGCTCTTTTGCATGATACGGTAGAGGATACGCATATTACGTTACAGGATATCGAAGATCTTTTTGGTGCACGCGTTCGACTGATTATTGACGGATTGACTAAAATTCCAGAAGTTTTTGATGAAAATGCATCCATTCAGGCTGAAAATTTTAGAAAAATGATTTTGACCATCTCGGATGATATTCGAGTGGTTTTGGTCAAACTTGCAGATCGTTTGCATAACATGCGTACACTCGGAAGTATGCGTCCGGATAAACAATTGAAAATTGCATCGGAGACTAAATTCCTTTACGCTCCCTTAGCACATAGATTGGGTCTTTATTCAATAAAGAGCGAATTGGAAGATCTTTCCATGCTTTACAGTGAAACTGATATCTATGCACAAATCGAATCGAGTCTGAAATCATCCAAGGATGTCAGGAATAGATTTATCCGCCGATTTGTATCGCCTATTAGAGAGGCTCTTTTGCATGAAGGTTATGTTTTTGACATCAAGGCACGCACGAAATCAGTGTCTTCTATTTGGCGTAAAATGACGACAAAAGGAGTGCCATTTGAGGAAGTCTATGATCTTTTTGCGATTCGTATAATTGTTGACACACCCATTGAGTTGGAGAAACCGGATTGTTGGAGGATTTACAGTATCGTAACAGATTATTATCAGCCTAGTCCAGATCGACTGCGTGATTGGATCTCAACACCTAGAGCAAATGGTTACGAATCATTGCATACAACTGTAATGTCGCCGCAAGGAAAATGGGTGGAAGTACAAATTCGTTCTAAAAGGATGGATGAGATTGCGGAACGTGGTTTGGCAGCACATTATAAATACAAAGAATCAAATTCGGAGGAAAGTAAATTTGACCGCTGGATAACAGAAATTCGTGAATTACTCGAAAATCCAGATTCCAATGCGATGGATTTTGTGAATGAATTCAAATTGAATTTATTTGCTGATGAAATTTATGTATTTACACCAAAAGGAGAACTACGTGTTTTACCGAATGGTTCTACTATCCTAGATTTTGCGTATGATATTCACTCTGCAATTGGTGATAAGTGCATCGGTGCAAAAGTGAATAACCGACTTGTTCCATTGAGTTATGAATTGCAGAGTGGGGATCAGCTTGAAATTATTACTTCGGCTAAACAAAAGCCGAATGAAGAATGGTTGCGTTTTGTAAAATCTGCTCGTGCGAAGCAAAAGATTCGTGCTTCCTTGAATGAAGAAAGAAAAGCCATTGCTTTAGATGGAAAAGAAATTCTCGATCGAAAATTCAAGCAGCACAACATCCGTTTCGCATCCGAAAACATAACTTTTCTTGAAAAATATTTTCAGGTTCCAACTGCAACAGAGCTTTATTTCAGAATAGCAAAAGGCAAGATTGATCTTGCTAGGTTGAGAGATATCGATTGTGTGAATGGCATGCTGCAGCTCGAGAAAAAAGCAGTCACTGTTAAAAAAGATCGTCACAAAGATGCCATTGAAACAAAAATTAATAAGTCGCAGGATACTTTGATTATTGGTGAAGACTTTAAGAATATTCAATACCAGATGGCGCGCTGTTGCAACCCAATTCCTGGTGATGCAGTATTTGGGTTTATTACAATTAATGAAGGAATTAAGGTGCACCGTAACAATTGTCCGAATGCCGAACATTTGATGTCTAAAATGGCATACCGATGCATCAAAGCTAGGTGGCAATCACAAAAATTAGAAGAGAGAATCGCAGCTATCCGCATTAGTGGAATTGATAACCTAGGGTTAGTGAATCGATTGACAGAAATTATTTCAAAGCAGCACAATGTAAATATGAAATCAATTTCCTTTGAATCAGAGGATGGAATTTTTGAAGGAAAGATGAAAGTACTTGTTTACGATACTGAACATCTTGAGCAATTGATGAAGAAATTTGAAGAGGTAGAAGGTGTTAAACGTGTGACACGCTGGGATAATGATGAAGAGGTAAGTTAATCGTTTGTCAGTGATTCTGGATCTTTAGGTCGCAAAAGAGCATTCCATTTAAAATCAGGTAAAAATTGTTCTTCTGAATCAATTTGATTCATTGGAAAGAAGATGCCATCGGGCTCATCAAAATAAGTAATCCCCGTTACCTCACCACTGTCTAAATAAATACGTAAATCACTTGCAAACAAACGATTCATTCCAAGTCTTTTTACTTGAATTGTTGTGTCCGTTTTTTCTTCTTTTTCCGGATAAAAAATTGTTTTAGCGTTACCACTAACATCCGATCGTATCAATTCGTTTTCCTTGAAAAATGCAGTGATTTTTTTACCGCCGATCTGATTGTAGTATGCACCGGAATCAATTTCCATTAAAACTGTAGCATGCTCTTGAATGAGAAAGTGATCAACCAATGAATCATTCAGGAAAATATCAATCTGATCACCTTTTAATTCTGCGTTTTTTGCCCAAACAATTGGTTCATTAAACAATTGAATGACTTGGGAAGTATCGCTAAAGTTTAAGCTGTCACATTTTGCCTGTACTGACTTGTTATAGATCTTTGCGCCATGATAAGCTTTTGATATCAGCGTTTTTCCAAGCGTATCATTTTGATTGAATAAAGTGTCAGCATGAATATAAATCGTGTCTTTCTTTTGAACTTTTACGGCTAGAGCATGTCCGGTAATTTGTGAGAAATGCTTTGAGTCTGAATTCAATGCACGATCTCCAAAGAATGTTATCTTTTCAGTTGTGTCGCGGTAATAAACATGTCCTTTTGCAATAGATTGTCCTTTTTGAGGTTGGTAGAGTAGGGTGTCACCTTGAATTATTTTTGTTCCATCGAGTATTTTAGCATTTTTAATCAAACTTCCTTCTTCAGTCTTAACATTGTACCATCCTTTGTCGCAAAACATGGTGGTTTTGTTGCGAACGATTTTCGTTGGTCCATAGAAATAGGTGATTTGTTTTGAATAAAGGTATTGCAGCGTGTCAGTTGACATTGACAATTCATCATTCTTGTATTTGACATTTCCGCTAAAAAAGAAATTCTTTGTTTCCGGGTAAAAATAACCTACGCGACTTGTTAATACTTCATTTGATACAATACTTTCAATTTTACCACCATGCCGATATACTGCCTGGCCTTTTTTAGCATTGTAATCCAGAGAGTCAGTCGTGAGTTTGTATTCCAAATCACGCACTCGAACATGGCCCCACAGTTTTGCTTTCTTTGTTTTACCATTGTAGTAAAGTGAATCACAAAAAAGGTTTAAATCAGCCTTCATTATGTGCACATTGCCGTACGCACGCACTTCAGATCTTTTGTCGAAGTAATGTGCAGAGTCACAGTACATCGTGTTTCCTTGATAAACAAAGTTGACACCACTCACAAGGTATTGATAGCCTTGTTTTTTGTTGTAACCTAATTTTTCAGCTCCCGGAAGTAATTCAAGCACATTTCCTTGTCCAATCGAAATGATTGGGTATAAAAAAAATGCGCTTGTAAAAAGCGCAATTTTCAGGATATGTTTTTGAAATTTCAAATCAATTATTATTCAACGTTTGCTTTCTATCTGGACCAACTGATACCACTGTAATCGGAACTTCGAGTTTTTCTTCTAAATAGGTTACATAATTCTTCAACGCTTGTGGTGCTTTAGAATAATCAGCCAATTGTGTTAAATCACAATTCCAACCTTCTAATTCTTCATACACAGGAGTAAGGTTGGCCCCTTCAACATCAAACGGGAAATCCTCTACTTTATTGCCATCGATGAGGTAATGAGTGCAAACTTGAATTGTGTCAAAAATGCTCAAAACATCCGCTTTCATCATGGAAAGTTCAGTAACACCATTCACCATGATTGCATATTTCATCTGAGGTAAATCGATCCATCCACAACGCCTAGGTCGACCTGTTGTTGCACCAAATTCTCTACCTTCTGCTCTGATTGCTTCTCCGGTTGCATCCTCCAATTCGGTAGGGAATGGGCCACTGCCCACGCGTGTGCAATAAGCCTTGAAAATACCAATTACACGCCCAATTTTGGTAGGGGCAACACCCAAACCTGTGCACGTTCCAGCTGTCACTGTATTGGAAGATGTAACAAAAGGATAAGTACCGAAATCGATGTCAAGCATTGTACCTTGAGCTCCTTCAGCCAAGACTTTTTTTCCTGATTTTAATGCATGATTCAAGTAATGTTCACTGTCAACAGCTGTCAGTTCACGTAAGGT
>JBKDKG010000036.1:0-30294 GCA_046345095.1 Flavobacteriia bacterium
ATTTTACAGCTCATATTTCAACAACCTAGTTGTTAAAGGTAGTTCGGCTCTTTTGATTCGTGTTGAACCTACAATGGAAAAAGTTGATGCAGCAACTGACTCGATTTGGTATGCAAGAGGAAATGAAAATCCTTTTGAGTCCTATGGTTTGAATGAGGAAGAAAGCAAAGAGGATGTTTTTGAAGAGGAGATGCCGGAGGAAACAGAAATAGATTCCTATAACGTTCCTTCTTTGGAAGAAGACCCAAACCAAAAAAATTACTACGAATTACGTGACAGTGTGCAAGTTGTAATGCAAGCTGCATTTTTGGAGAAATTGTGCACAGAGCTCTTAATTCGTAAAGTCAACTTGGTAAATTATGACAACCGCTTTGCTCAACAATTGACTCATTCGTCGGAAGGTGTATTTTATTTGGATAATTCCCGCAGTCTTCAAAATGCACAGGGACTTTGGTATTTTGAAACAATGTTTCCAACATTGTATGAGGACATCAAGGAATTGTACACAGGAAATGTGATGCTTGGTGATTTGATCTTGCACGAAAGTTCAGTGGAATTCAAAATGGAGGCCCGTTATGGACCAGAACTTGGGTCTATTTATGAAAAAATGAACGATTCGAAGTTCGACAAGCACGTTTTGAAATACATTAATAAAAACAATACGGCTTATTTTACTTACAATGTTGACATGCGAGAAGCATATGAGCAGGCGTATAAGGTAATAATGCCAATTCTTACAGATGAAAAAAATGTACAGATTTCAACCAATGTGTTGACCATAGAATTGTTGAATGAGTTCATCAATAAGGATGCCTTGTTCAATACCTACAAAGGAAGTATGTTCGGGGCATTCAATGGCATCAAAAAGATAAAAACAACTAAAATCGAATTCAGTTACGACGAGGAAACTTTTGAATACATTGAAAAGGAAGTTGAGGCTGAGGAAGACATGCCTATTTTTACATTAGGTTTTACAACTGACCGTGGAGATATACCTGAAAAGGTGTTGAATCATTTATCTAGACTCACATCACGGTTTAAAAACAAAGGAAACTATTGGGTCTACGAAGATGCTATACTTGAGGCGGCACCTTTGTATATGTTGAATAAAAATGGTTTGTTCATCTTCACAAACGATGAGGATCTTGCTGTTAATCATTCTGATGGCTACGGAGCTGAGGCGCTTTCACGATCTGAGGCTAAGAAAAGTAAGAAAAGCGGTTTTATGTATGGTTACATCGATTGGGCCAAAGCAATCGAAAAATTCCCGCGTGATTTCTTTGACGAAAGAGAAAACGAAATCATTGATGCGATGAGAGGTAAAACGGGAACAATGCAGATGACAACATCTGAAACGACGAAAGAAAAAACAACATTCGATCTCATCTATAACTTTGAAGGAAGTTATGAGAATTCAGGTAAGTATTTACTTGATTTGTTGAACAGTATCTATGTGATGTCGAAATAAGCCTCGGCTATGTTTAAAAAGTTTAGTATTATTTTTATTCTTGCTGCTGCACTTGGTGCATTCTTGTTTCTACGGCCATATATTTTCAAAAAGACAGATATTCCAAGATTGGAAGATAGGCTGCCGGATGGAGATTTCATCGGAAGAGCCTATTTTTTAGATGTCGCCAGAGAAACTAGTGGCATGCTTTACCACAATAAAGTGCCTTTTCGTGATTTGTTTTCGTATGAATTTATTCTAGGTCAAGGAAAACTATATGGCTTGAATTTACAAGATCCGGTTTACTTTTTTGCGAATGAAGGTGGGGAATGGGGAGCCCTTGTTCATGTAAGTGATAGTAGTAAGATCATGGAGGGTATTGAACGACTTAGAAAGTTCGTTGATATTGAAGATTCTTTATATGAAGACCACAGAGTTTATTCATATGCTAAGGAAAAGGGTTATATGACTTATAGTAATAATTATTTACTCATTTACAAAGGAGACTCATTCAAAGAGGTTTTTGATAGGGTCACAAAAGCTAAACGCAACGATCTTTCTCCAACATGGAAGGCTTTTCTCACAGAAAAACAATTCAAAGATGAGAAGTTGGTAATTTTTTCAAATTGGTCAAAATTGAAAGAAAATGGTATAAAAACAGCCATTTTTGCACACGACAGTGATTCCATCAGTTTTAGTTTAAAGGCTTACATAAGAAATGAAAAACCATTGAATATTTCAATGAAATCAACGGGGTTGAATTTTAGAGCTGGAGAGTTTGTTTCCAAAATGCTAAACATTCATTTGGATATCAGTAAACTAAGAGAACAACCGGAAGACCCTCTTTATAAATGGATTGTAAAAGCGGGTAAAAAAGTCAGTTTCCCGACCAAAGAATTTATGGACGCCTGGGAAGGAGATTTATCCTTTAGGCAGGGAGGTTTCCAATTGGTGAAAGAAACGTATATAGAATCTGTTTTGGACGAAGATTTTAACGTGACTGAAGTGGAGAAAGAGAAGGAAGTCAAAGTTCCAGGTTTTTCTTTGATGCTTTCAATGAATGGCAACGACAGGAGATTAATGAATAAATTATTTGCCAAAGGAATTTTAACGCAAGAAAATGAAAGCTTTAGATTCTTATTTTCGCCGCCATTAAAAATGCAGAAAAGAGGCACTTACTACTATTTCCATAGTGGTGATTATGTTCCCAGAACAGAGGAGTACTTAGCTAATAATGGTATCTGGACGCAAAAAGGTACGAAAATCCAATTCAGCATAGACTCCCTCAGTAAATACGAAGCATTTGGGTCCATTTACATTCCAGTCGATCGTATTATTCGCCGCAATCGCTTCTTTTAATTTTTCAATCCACATAGAATACTAACAGCGCTATGTAGATAAATATGTTTCCTGGTATTTCTTGTTTGAGTGATAATTAAAATTATATTCATTGAAAATTCAGGCCATGTCAAAAAAGCAAAAGATATTCGTACTCGATACTTCCGTACTTCTTCACGACCATCAAGCAATCACCAATTTTAAGACCGCACATGTTGCTATTCCAATTACTGTATTGGAAGAGTTAGATAAGTTCAAGATTGGAAATGACACCAAGAATTTTTCAGCAAGAGAGGTGATTCGCTTTATCGATAAACTTTCTGTAAGCGGAAGTTTACAGGAATGGATTTCACTGGGCAAAGGAATGGGTAGTTTCAGGGTGATTCTAGAGAATAACCCGCGTGAAATCAATGCTGAGTATGTTTATTCTGTAGGCAAGAATGACCATAAGATCATCAATGCTGCTCTTTTTCTGAAGGAAACTGAATTAAAGAAAGAAGTTATTCTCGTTACCAAGGATATCAATTTGCGCATTAAGGCGAAAGCATTAGGCATTGCAGCAGAAGATTATGAAACTGGTAAGGTAGACAACAATCACCTTGAACAATCATCGGCATATACAATTGAAGGAGTTGATTCAGAGATCATACGCCATATTTTTACCAGTGGAAAAATTGATGAAGATGGGATTTTAGGAAATAAAAAAGTAGCCAATGGTTACTATATATTAAAAAATGGAAAAAGTTCTTCTCTTGCAAGTTACAATCACCTAACAGACCAGCTCGAAAGAATTGAGAAGGAATACATCTATGGTATTAAACCAAAAAATGCTGAGCAAGCATTTGCATTCAATGCGCTGATGAACCCGAACGTTAAATTAGTAGCATTACAAGGTGTTGCTGGTACTGGAAAAACCTTGCTAGCGTTAGCCTCTGCTCTTGAGCAAAGTAAATCATTTCATCAAGTTATTTTGGCCCGACCAATCGTTCCTCTTTCGAACAAAGATATTGGGTTTCTTCCAGGCGATGCCAATGATAAAATTGGACCATACATGGAACCATTGTGGGATAATTTAAAATTCATAAAGGCACAATTCGGCGAAAATGAGAAAAAACACAAGGCAATTCTTGAAATGGAACAAGCTGGAAAAATTGTCATAACACCGCTTGCATTTATACGTGGAAGAAGCCTTTCTAATATCATGTTCATCATTGACGAGGCTCAAAATCTTACACCGCACGAAATCAAAACAATTATTACCCGTGCAGGCGAAAACACCAAAATTGTCTTTACAGGTGACGTTCATCAGATTGATACGCCTTACCTTGATGAGAATAGTAATGGACTCGCTTATCTTATTGACCGTTTGAAAGGACAAGAATTATTTGCACATGTTAAACTGGAAAAAGGAGAGCGTTCCGAACTAGCGAATTTGGCAAACGATCTTTTGTAATTAATTGGTTTTAGAAGTTAAAAGCTGCGTTAAAGCATTTTCTAATTTTTTATATTTAAACAGGAAACCTGTATCCTTTATCTTTTGATTAGAAGCTTGCAATCCCTCCAATAAAACACTTGCCATATCGCCAAATATCAATTTCATTGCGATTGATGGTATTTTTGGAAAAAAATAAGGTTTATGAAGTGTGCTCGCCAAAGTTTTGGTAAAGAATTCATTTGTTACACTTCCCGCAAGCGCATTGTATGCTCCGCCTAATTTATGACTGACAACATGTAAATAAATGTAAGCAAGGTCATCTGCATGAATCCAAGGCATATTCTGTTTTCCTGTTCCAAGTGCAGAACCGATTCCCCATTGAATTGGAGACATCATTTTTTTTAAGGCACCCCCTTTTTCATCTAGAACTACAGAAGTTCGTATTTTAGATACAATATACTTTCCATCAAATAGATCTGCACTTTCTTCCCATTTCCTAACTAAATCAGAGAGAAAATCCTGCCCGAAAGGATCGGACTCAATATGTTTTCGTTTTGGATCATCGTATCCATAGCAATTGATCCCTGAAGCGGTGATGAATTGCTTTAATTTTGGCATGTGTTGGCACTGAGCGTGGAGGAATTTATTCGTGCCAATTCGAGAGGTATACAGTTCTTCTTTTCGGTCTTTTGTCCAGCGTTTATCTGCAATTCCTGCTCCACTAAGATTGATGAGTATAGTCACATCTCCAAGAATTTCTTTGTCGATTGTCCCCAATTTAGGATCCCACTGAAATTGGTCCTTTTCTTTTGGAGTGCGCGTTAAAATACCAACCCGATAACCATTTTCTAGAAAGACTTTTTTAAGACGATTACCAATTAGCCCTGACCCTCCAGCAATTAAAATAAAATCTTTTTGATTTTCCATGGTACTATAACAAACAGCAAGAATTACTGTTTAAGCTAATCGAATAAAATCTAAAGGAATGAAAAAAACAACAGTTTAACTTAACTTATCAGTCAAGATGCGCATTTCTATTACAGGAGAAATTTTTTCGTAAAGAATGTTGTAAACGGCTTCCACGATTGGCATTTCAACTTGAAACTTCTTATTGATTTCCATGACACATTTTGTTGCATAATACCCTTCAGCAATCATGTCCATTTCTAATTGAGCGGTTTTAACGGAGTAACCTTTACCAATCATAAAACCAAATGTTCTATTGCGTGAGAATTTAGAATATGCAGTTACTAAAAGATCTCCTAAATAGGCGCTGGATTTTACGTCTCGGTGAATTGGACTTACTTCATCAATGAAATTTTCAATTTCCTGAATGGCATTTGCGATAAGTACGGATTGGAAATTGTCACCATACCCCAAGCCAGAACAAATTCCAGACGCAAGAGCATAAACATTTTTCAGTACCGCTGATAATTCCGTTCCAAAAAGATCATCAGAAACAGTTGTTTTAATATACCGACAACTCAATATTTCAGCCATTTCCTCAGCGACTTTGTCTGTGTGTCCTGCGATCGTCAGGTAAGAAAGACGTTCTAACGCCACTTCTTCAGCATGACAGGGCCCACAGATGATGCCTATGTTGTTATAGGGTGTACCAAAAGTTTTATGGATGAACCTAGCAGGAATCGCATTGTATTCAGGTATAATGCCTTTTACAGCGGAGAAGACTATTTTATCTTTCAATAACTCTACTGGAAAATTCTCAAAAATCTGATTTAAAAATGCGGAAGGCGTGGCTATAATTACAATATCCGCCGGCCTTATAATTTCTTCTAAATCAGTACTTACATTGATTTTGTTTAGGTCGAATTCTACCGATTGTAAATAATTGGGATTGTGTCTGTATTTGAGAATATGAGCTACAGCACCTTCACTTCTCATCCACCAATTTATTGACGAAAGATTGTTGCACAAAATTTTAACCAAGGCAGTCGCCCAGCTTCCACCTCCAATGACAGCTATCTTTCTTTCAGGATTCATATAAATTCGCAAGCAAAAGTATCAAAATATTTCCGATGTCATTGTGCTGTGATTACGATATCGGGATGCAAGATATATGTTGGATCTTCAAACATCTCACTTGACCTAATCAAAATACTGATTTGAATCAAGTTTTTTGCAGCATCATTGTCATTTTCTAGAGGGCTTGTATTCACAAAATTTGTAGTGAACAATTAATTGAATTGAGAATCATGAAAACACACACTTTACATCGAAACCCTTTAACCAAGTTTGTTAAGAATATTGAATTCAATCGATATGGATTGATTTCTATCGTAATTATTTTAATCGGTTGTTTTGGAGGCATAGCTATTGGAAAAGGAGCAATTGAGAACACATTTGCTTTGGCAGCTGTTATCTTACCAACTATGGGAACTTTGAGTCTGTTGTTGGCAGTAGCACCGATGAAACAGATACTAATTGGCTCGGCTATTTGTATGATTATTGATATTACCTTGATTCTTTACTACACAATAGCAGGATAAGGCTTGCATCAAATTTTCTTTGGTAATTCAATTGAGAAGGTGGTACCTTTATTTGCTTGAGAATTGAAGTAGATAGCACCATGGTGATTTTCTATGATTTGTTTTATCATGGCTAATCCGATACCTGTACCAGTCGATTTTGTCGTGAAATAGGGCACAAATATTCTGTCTCTTTCCGTTTCAGGAATTCCAATACCATTGTCTGTAATTTCAATCAACCATCGCTCATTTGATTCAGATAATGCAACGTGTATTCTGCCAGATTTTTCCGATGGAATTGATTGAATAGCGTTTTTAATAAGGTTGTTAAATACACGAATCATTTGGTCTTTGTCGGCCGTAATTTCAGCCTTGGTAAGCGATGAATTCATTTCCAAAACACATCCGGATTCTTCCCGAAAAACTTCAATGACATTTGCGATTAGGGGAATCAAATCGAAAGTGGACTCCTGTGGCAAAGGCATTTTAGCGAAGTTGGAGAATTCGTTGGCAATTAGGGTGAGTGCATCAATCTGCTCAATAATGGATGCTGTTACCTTTTTAAGTTTTTCAGCAGAACTTGGATCAGTCGGATCGAAAACCCGCATCATTTGTTGAACACTCAATTTCATTGGTGTCAAAGGGTTTTTTATTTCATGAGCAACCTGTTTTGCCATTTCCCTCCAAGCGCTTTCTCGCTCACTTTTTGCTAATTGTCCTGCCGTGAATTCAAGTTCTTCCAGTTTGGAATTGTAAGCTTTCACCAATGCGCCAATTTCATCTTCCTTTTCATAAATAATCGGGGCGTTTTCCTCGCCAAATCGCAGTTTTGCAAAATTATCTTGTATAATTCTCAACGGTGCCGTGAGCCAATTGGAGATTAAAAGTGCGGCAATAACGGACAAAACAAGCAGTAGCATGAAAACATTGATGATAGAAACGAGAAACTGTTGTATCTGGTCTTCAAATTCTTTTTGTTGACCAAAATGCTGCAAGTTGAGAAATCCTATGAGCTGATTGTTTTGATTAAAATATGGTAAGTAAGCAGAAGCATAGGATAAATCGCCAATATTTTCATCTTGAATAAAGCGACTTTTGTTCTGTACTTTGATAGTATATAGTGCCTTTGGGTTCATTTGTTCGCTGATCAAGCCGATGTTAAATAATTTTGACCGCGAAGTGGCAATCAAAAAGCCTCGGTCATCGTATAAATTAATATCTGTTTTAAAAACTTTTGAAAGTTTCTCTAATACCGTCTCAAGTGAATTTCCATTTTCTTCGATGGAAAGATGCCCTCTATTGCCAATTTTAACTTTTAACTCTAGTTCAATAGAATGTAATTTTTCTGTTACAACATTGTTTGAAAATTGATTGTATTGATTGCGAACGAAAACACCACTTCCCCAGCTAAAAGCAAAAAGGGAGAGAAAGACAAGACCAATTAAGATAACTTGAATCCGAATCGCTAGACTCAATGTTTTTTTGAAGATTGGGCCATAGTGAAACCGGAAGAATCTGGGCAACAACAAAGTTCCAAAAAATATAAAGAGGTAGGAAAACGAGGATACAAAGTCTATAAATCCTGTCTTTATGGAAGATAAAACGAGAACATCGCCATTGTTAGAGCGTTGCACGTAATGTCTATAGTCAGCATAATCTTTGAAATGTAACCCACTATTGCGCCATCTTTTTATTGGTTCAAACGAGGAGGGGTATGTAAAACTCCCATAATTGACAACTAATTTTCCATTGTGGTATTTGGCAATAGAATAATTTTCCAATGATTCTAGTACATCGGCCTTCGAAGATATAAGTAACCGGGGAAAGCCTATTTCTTCTGGAATTTTTTTAGAACGAAGTGTAATAAACAGGATGTTTTTGAGGCTGTCAGCTGTTACAATTTCCTGACGAATAACATAACTATATTGTTCAATGTTATCGGTAATATAATAGATATTCGTGTCTATTTCGGATGATCGCCCATGATCTTTAATGAGTTCATTTAATTCTGCAAAATCTTCAAATGAACTTTTTTCACCTCCCAAAACACTTTCTCCCTTTTCGTTGTACAGGTAAAAATTCATTTCATAGCGTTCCCAAAACCCATTAAATATTCTTCGTTCGAGTCCTTCTTCGAATTCGGAGTGAGGCAGGTTTGTTCCAGTTGAAATGAAGCGAGTTAGAATAGGATCATTTTGCACATTTTCGACAACTTTACCATATTCTAATTCCGTGACAACATTTTGTTCGGTCGAGAGTTGATTGGCATACAATTCGCGATTCGTTTGTTCGTGATCAATATTGAACAAATAAAGCAACAATGAAATGAATACTACAGCGATCAATAGAATCCCTATTGCTAAACCTAGATCGAGTCTTTTATTTTTATTAAAGCTTTGAAAGGTTGTCAGAATTGAAAAACAAGCAATTAATAAATGTATGATTACAGCATCAATGGTAATTCCTAAAATTATTATTGAACTAAAATGAAAGGTTACAAGAACAGCGAATACCCGAATCAGTTTTATTTTGGTATCGAATAGTTTTTTTGTAATCGTTTTTAAAATAAGATAGTAAGAATGCATCAAACCACCGATGCTCAACAAAGCCAGCAAGGTATATAGGTTAACCGAAAAAACCTTATTGATAGACAAAGGAATAGAGGAGTTTTCTACTAATCCTTGAGTCATGATTCGAATGAGCATCCAAAAAGGTAGAATGAGCAAAAGTGAAATCCATATAGTTTTAACTCCTATTTGTACTTTTTTTAGTTCATTGTTTAGGATGGTTAAAAGGAAAATGATAAGCGCAATGTTGGTAAGGTATTCGAAATAATTTGGAAACCATTTATTAGCTCCATACAGTGAGGGGTCTAAAGCGGAAACTCCAACCTTGAAATGAATAAATGAAGAATAAATTAATAGTACCTTGGCAACTATCAAAGCCACAGGAATCAAATAACGCAATTTGCTTTTGACAGTTTGATAGAAAAGTAAAAAGAAAATAAGCCAAAAACAAAAGGCAGAAGCATACAGAATGAGGTAAAGTTGTTCAACCAATTCTGAATTGTTTTGCACGTCATTTGGAACGACGGAAAACAAGAAATTACCCTTTAGGTCTCTAATTTCACAGCCGTTAATTTGTTCCAATGAGATGGATGCTTCATATGATAGTTCGAATGCTTTAGCAAAATTGTTCTTAAGGTCCTCATTCTCGTAAGGGTAATCTCGTTTTATAAGAAAAGAACTACAGAGAAGGTGTTTACCGCTTCGAATAATTTTAGAATAATACCAGCCATTTTGTAAATGCACAATCCCTTCCGACGGAAAATGAATATCTGTAAATCGACTAATTGGCATGTCATTATGACTCCAGAGAACTAAGGAATCATTTCTGAAATAATGCAAATAAAAGTCCTCATTTGTTTGAACGTTCTTCCAACTTGGCGACCAATTCGATTTTACAAAGTCAGCATGTTGTTGCCAGAGGTAACTATTTAGATGATCTACTTGAGTAGTTAGTTTTTTTTGAAATTGAACTATTTCCTTTGAATGGTCGGATTGAATTTGGTTGACAAAGATGGAAAGCAAGGTTGCAATTGCTGCAAGAATACTGAAAAGATATAACCGAAATTTTTGGTTCATTGTAGTTGCTTCTTCGCCAGACGCATGTGTATTTCATACATGAGACGCTCGAATTCATCATCCGCCCTGCTATCGTTGTGAAAACGGAAATTGGCAAGCCCCTCATATGGTTCTAGGTATTTTTTATAGCAAGGTAAGACATGATTTTCCCATTGATAAATAATAGCATTTCTAGAATACCCACGTGCATCTTGGTCCCTGTACAATCTGCGATCCAGTTGCACGTTGGGTTCTACTTCCATGAAAATGGAAAAATTTAAAAGATTACGAACTTCTTCATAGTGAAACAGAAATAGCCCCTCAACGATAATTAATGGAGATGGATCAATCGTTATGAGTGTGTTTTTATCCGGTGGGGCGTTGAAGTGATATTCTTTCACTTCTATCGATGTCCCATGAATTAAAGCTTCAAGATCAGCATGTAGTTTTTTTCTGTCAAGTGCTGTAGGAAGATCAAAATTAACTTCTCCTTTACTGTCTTTTGATTGCTTATCAATTGGCAAATAATAATTGTCCATGGAAAAAACGGAAGGCCGCAAATTTTTTAGTTCATTGCAGAGTCTGTTGAGCAAAGTTGTTTTGCCGGAACCACTTCCCCCACATATGCCTATCACCATGCGTTCCACTCTTGTCGTTCTCGTTTTTTCTAAAAGATTGCTGTATCTTTCAAAGATAATTGAAAAATTGAAATGCAGAATTTTGAATTCTAAGCACGAAAAAATAATGTTAATTTACAACTCGATTGCAAAATGTGATTAATTTCACGCAGGTCCTAAACCAAGCCAACGAAATGCAATAAAGTTTCGTCTTAAACATGCTAAAACAACAAAATGAAAAAAATTATTCTTTCTCTCTTTACATTCTTAAGTACCTTTTTGTTAGTTGGTCAACAAGGAGATGGTGGATTTCCAAATGCGCTTAAAATTTTGAATTACAAGCAGATAGATGAGCGATTTTTCTCTAAGCCTGATGTAGAAGCACTAAGAGCAGAGGATGAAATCAACGACCCTCAAAAAAATGGTCCGTGGCGATTTGGATACAACCATTACACATCATTTAATATGTCAAACTCCGGAACATGGATTGATTATCCCAACGGCGATCGTATTTGGATGCTTGTAGTAAAATGTGAGGAAGCCTTGACAGTTAATCTTACATTGAAGGATGTGAAAATACCTTTGGGAAATGAATTGTACGTTTATAACCCCGATAAAAGTTTTATCCTTGGAAAATTCACTGAGTATCATTTGTACAATGGCGAATTAGGAACTGAATTGATACCTGGCAACACCGCCGTTTTAGAATATTATGTGCCTGCAGCGAATAAGAACAGTGAGGCATCTTTGGGAGTAAATATCGTGACACACGGCTACCGTACCGCTAATGAATTTATGACGAAGGCTTTTGGGAGTTCCGGAAGTTGTAATCGCAATGCAAATTGTGCAGAAGGTGCAGCATGGACAAATGAACGAAACGCAGCTGTAATGCTGGTATCAGGTAGTAGCGGATTTTGTTCGGGGTCTCTTATAAACAACACGCTTAATGATGGGAAGCCGTATGTATTGACAGCAAACCACTGTTACAGTAATCCAGCATCGTGGATTTTCCGTTTTAATTGGCAATCAGCGGATTGCACTAATCCTTCGACTTCTCCTACTTTTCAGTCTCTTTCTGGCGCTGTTTTAAGGGCTCGAGGAACGCCAACAGATTTTTGTTTAGTAGAAATTACGGGCGGATTAGTAGGAGGAACAGTACCAATTGATTATTCACCCTATTTTTCAGGTTGGGATAATTCAGGAATAACACCAACTATGGGAGTTGGTATCCATCATCCTTCTGGAGACATCAAAAAAATATCTTTTGAAAATCAACCATTAATTTCAACTACATTTGGTGGAGGCTCCCCAAATACGCATTGGGGCGTGACTGGGTGGGATACTGGTGTTACTGAGGGAGGTTCGTCAGGCTCCCCACTGTATGATCAGAATCATCGCATCGTGGGTCAACTGCACGGAGGAGCTTCCGCTTGTGGTGCACCAGTACTGTCAGATGAGTATGGTAAAGTTTCAAATTCATGGCAGCCAAGTGGCAGTGATTGTACGAATCAATTAAAATGTTGGTTAGACCCGAACAATACGGGGGCTGTGTTTATTGATGGGTATGACCCATCGGGAGCAAGCGCAGTCACTCTAGACGCAGGACTGAATAACCCACAAGGTGTTTCAGGAACATTTTGTGTAGCAAATGTTTCTCCTCAGGTAACAATTTCGAATTCTGGCTCTACACCAATTACCCAAGCAACTATTACCTATGGATTTGATGGTCTACAGAATCTAACATATAATTGGTCTGGAAATTTAACACAGTGGCAGACAGAAACAATTACATTGCCTTCTGCTTCTTTAAGTGGAGGAAATCACACTTTTTCTGCGTTGGTTTCTTCTCCTAATGGCGGCACAGATGAAAATGCATTGAACAATACTGTTTCATCGTCATTCACAACAGTTGTAAATGGAGAAACAGCAACCCTGTCTTTTGATTTGGATTGCTATGGAAGTGAAACATCATGGATATTGGCCGATGAATTAACTGGAAACACACTTTTTAGCAGTTCAGCCTATGCCGATGGTACCCAAGGAATAGTCACTCAGGATTTTTGTTTAAATACGGGTTGTTATCTATTTATTCTTAATGATACTTACGGGGACGGTCTTTCTGGTTGCAGCGCGACGAACGGAGCTAATGGTAGCTATCAAATCGTATGGAACGACCTGGTGGCGGCAGAATTGTTGGATGCCGATGCCAACTTTGGGACTCAAAATATTCAGTCCTTCTGTTTGCCCGTGCTTGGTCTTAATGAGTTGATGAACAACGATCAATTAATGATGTATCCAAATCCTGCCGATGATGGAATTCAATTGAAATTGTTGGGCAATAATAATTTAAGGAACGCTCAAATAACAAGCTTGTCCGGACAATTAGTAAACTCAATTCAACTTTCTGGTCAAGCGGCTGAGCTGGACGTTTCAACGTTATCTTCAGGTTATTACTTAGTAAAAGTTACCACAAGTAATGGCGAAATAACGAGGCCGATTTCTATTAAGTAGATGGACATTTAGTAAACATAACAAAGGCTACCATGTATGGTAGCCTTTGTTATTTATTGAAAGTAAGTTTAATACTTAACAAACACATTTTTAGGTTCAGTGAAGAAGCGCAGCGCTTCCCAACCACCTTCACGACCAACACCTGAAGCTTTAACGCCGCCAAAAGGAGTTCTTAAATCGCGAACGAGCCATGCATTGATCCAAACGATTCCTGATTGCAATTGATCTGCCATTCGGTGCGCACGTTGCAAATCACTCGTCCATAAAGTAGCTGCTAATCCGTATTCTGTAGAATTGGCCATTTTTAAAGCTTCTTCCTCTGTATCAAATGGTGTAATTGTAACAACAGGCCCAAAGATTTCCTCTTGATTTGTTCTGCACGTGTAATCCAATCCCTCTATTACGGTTGGCCTTAGGTAATAACCTTCTTTGTATTCTCCATCGAGAATTACACGTTCACCCCCAGTCAAAACAGTGCCACCTTCTTCTTTGGCTAACGCAACATAAGAAAGCACTTTTTCCATGTGTGGTTTTGAAACCACAGCACCAAGATTGGCTTTAGGATCCTCTGGATTTGAAACAATTGAGCGGCTCACCTTCTCAACAAATGCCTCCTTGAATTTCGCATAGAGGCTGCGTTCTACAAATATGCGAGACCCACACAAACAAATCTGTCCTTGGTTAGCGAATGAAGAACGCATCGTTGTTTTCAGCATCTCGTCAAAGTCGCAATCAGCGAAAATGATATTTGGATTTTTTCCACCCAATTCAAGCGATAGTTTCTTAAACATCGGTGCTGCGGTGCGTGCAATGTATTCTCCTGTTTTTGTACCCCCTGTGAATGAAATAGCCTTAATTTTCGGATGCTTCACAATGGCATCTCCAACACTGCCACCTAAACCGTGCAGGATGTTTAAAACACCAGCAGGCATTCCAGCTTCTTGGGCAACTTTTCCTAATAAATAAGCCGTATAGGGAGTGATTTCAGATGGCTTAGCAATAACGCAATTTCCCGAAGCCAATGCAGGGGCTATTTTCCATGAAAAAAGATACAACGGTAAAGTCCAAGGAGAAATACATCCGACAATCCCTATAGGTTTTCGTAATGTATAATTGACTCCCACACCTTCCATATAATGCGATTCTGAAGCAAAATGAAGAATAGCTGTAGCGAAGAAATGAAAATTCGAAACTGCTCTTGGGATATCTACATGTGCCGCTAAAGTCACAGGTTTTCCGTTGTCTTTTGATTCTGCTGCAACAAATTCATCCATTCTTCGCTCAATGCCCTCTGAAAGTCGAACAAGAATAGCGCTCCTTTCTTCAATACTCATGGACGACCAAACAGGAAATGCCTTTTCTGCCGCCTGAACAGCTTTCTCAACATCGTTAGCTTCTGAATCAGGAATCAAACTGTAAACTTTACCTGTTGCAGGCTCGTAATTATCAATGAACTTTCCATTGATAGGTTCGCAATACTCTCCGTTGATGAAATTCAGTAATTTTTCCATGAGTCATGTAAATAATGGTGCGAAGTTAAGACGAAAAAAGATTATTTACAGATTTCATATTCGTTAACTAGCCTATTGATTGTCCTTCGCCAAAAATAGTTTAGATTGAAAATAGCGTCCAAAAATGGTAAACATCAGCAACCCAAAAACAATCCCACCACCATTTGCGAATAAATCCATAATAGAAGGAGTTCTACCCGGAATAAAACTTTGAATTAGCTCAATGAAAGCGCTGTAAAGCAAAATTAAAACTGCAAAAAGCAATCGTTTTTTTTGGTTTAAGCCAAAAAGTAGCGCGTTGAAGGATAAAGCTGTATAAGCAAGAAAATGGCCTGTTTTATCGTTTTTTATTTCTACTCCGCTGGTAGGCGGTAGTAGACTTAAAATGGTAATAAGTAAAAAGATAAGAAGTAGGCTGAGTAGTGCTAGTTTTTTAAACATCTGTCTTCTTTAAATGAACAACTCCGAAGCAATATAATCAGCACGCAATTTTCCTTCGTCCGTAAGCAAAAGAACTCCTTCAATTTGTTGCATCCACCCTTCCTTATTGTAATTATCGACTTTTTGTAAAAAGACAGTTGTCAACTCATGATTCAATTGAAGTGCAGACAGCTTAACGCCGTATTTTGTTCTTAAACCAGTTAATATTAATTCGTTGAAGCGGTCCTTCCCACTAAGTTTCTCATTTTCATACCAGGAACTTTTCTCTTTGAATAACTTCATATAAAGTCCGTTGTTTGAAATATTCCATCGCCTGTTTGTGCCATCAAATGAGTGAGCTGATGGTCCTATGCCAATGTATTTTTCGCCTTTCCAATAAGATGAATTGTGCACTGCTTCGAATCCTGGCAAGCAAAAATTGGATATTTCATACTGCTCAAACCCCTTTTCTTTGAGTGCCTGCAAGAGGTGCAGGAATTGTTCACTTTGATGGTATTCATTGCCAGGAATTATTTCTCCTTTCTCTACCATTTTATGCAACTGTGTTTTTTGCTCTATGGTAAGGCAATACGCTGAAATGTGTTGAATATTTAATGAAATCGCTTTGTCGATTTGTTTGTTCCATTCTGATAGATCCATTGAAGGTAAACCATAAATAAGGTCAACACTGATAGCATTGAATCCGAATTGCTGCGCATCTTTCACACACTTTTCAGCATGTTCAGCTGTGTGTGCACGATTCATCCATTGCAAATCGTTGTCTCTGAAAGATTGAATACCAACGGATAGCCTGTTTATACCATTATCGCGCCAATCTTTCAAGTTGGATACGGACATGTCATCTGGGTTTGCCTCTAGTGTAATTTCTGGAGAACTAGAAATTAAATAATTAGCCGAAATGGTTGATTGAATTAATTGTAATTCATTTGCCTGAAGCAGACTTGGCGTGCCACCCCCAAAATAAATACTGTTTATAACTTCTCCGTCTAACTCTGATTTGCGAAAAACCAGTTCTTCACAAATTGTTTCAATTAATTTTTCACGGTAGGATTGATAACTCGTGCTAAAATGAAAATCACAATAAGAACAGCGTTGCTTGCAAAAAGGGATATGAATGTAAATTCCAGCCACAAAACAAAATTAGTGAATAATAATTGGCCATAAGTCGAATGAATTTATCCAATTATCGAAAAGTGTAGGTTTGTTTCAATTAATTTTTTACATTTAGATGACATTAATCTTAACATGGATTTCAAAGCAAATAAAGATTCATTAAATCGTGAGTTGGAGAAGTTTCTTTCCATGTTAGAGGAATTGTTGCCCCGTTACTCCACTTTACTGCGAAAAAAAAACATCTCTAAAATAGAATTGACTGAGTTGGGTGAGATTGAGCATTATCTGATTGAAGTGAATGCCAAAATCTCTTCAATCAAAGGCAAACTCGAAGAGGACCTCTTTGGTCATTCGTTGGACATCTATTACAAATTAAAACGAAAAGCCCATTCAGGCGACGAAATTGCAGCGGCTAAGCTCGAGAAAATGAAGGAAATTTTCGAAGAATCTCTCAGCGGTGGGTCAATTATTAATTGGAATTAGACTTTTTTCATTTCAGTTAATCAATTTATTTATTCGATCAATTTTTATAAAAAGTGGATGCTCTTTTACAGGGATTATAGTCCCGAATCTCCCAAAAAAATTATTTTTACTTCGTTTTAAAAATAGAAGAAATGCAAAACCACGAAATCGATTACTTTATTCACGGTGAAGAAATGCAATTAGTTGAGATCGAACTTGATCCGCAGGAAACAGCGATTGCAGAAGCAGGATCATTCATGTACATGGATGATGGAATTCAGATGGAAACCATTTTTGGAGATGGAAGTGCTCAATCATCTTCTGGGGGCTTCATGGGTAAATTATGGGGAGCGGGAAAAAGACTTTTAACGGGTGAAAGCTTATTCATGACTGCATTTACACATACAGGTTTAGGTAAAGCAAGAGTTGCTTTTGCTTCCCCATATCCTGGAAAGATAATACCGATTGATTTGTCCGCTTATGGATCGAAGATAATTTGTCAAAAAGATTCATTCCTCTGTGCTGCCAAAGGTGTATCAGTCGGGATAGAATTTCAACGAAAATTAGGGACTGGTTTATTTGGTGGTGAAGGTTTCATCATGCAAAAACTGGAAGGTGATGGCATGGCTTTTTGTCATGCTGGGGGACATATAATGAAACGAACACTAAAGCCGGGTGAAACACTTCGAGTAGATACGGGGTGTATAGTTGCATACACTCAAACAATTGATTACGATATTAAATTTGTTGGCGGCATTAAGAATTCCATTTTTGGAGGAGAAGGGCTTTTCTTTGCAACGCTGCAAGGACCAGGAGAAGTATGGCTTCAAACATTGCCTATTTCTAGACTTGCCTCTAGAATTCTATCTTATGGTTCAGTTGGTGGACGCAAAGAAGAAGGTGGAATTCTTGGAGGATTGGGCAATTTACTGGATGGCGACGGTATGTAATTAGTTACGATTGTAAATTGTTCTTGTGCCAATCATCTCTTCAATCGGAATTTTTTGCCATTCTTCTTTTGTAGGCCGCAAAGCAATTTTTGTCATACCCTCTTCTTGGATTTTAACTTGATCGTTTATTACCTCAAAAATGGTGGTCTCTTCCTCGTAATTGAAATGCCTAATGTGCAATTCAGTACCTTTGAATTCAAAGATACTTGGTGAGTAATAGCCATTTTCTTCAAAATTCAGAATGTAGGTTATATCGCTGATCTTACTGAGTATATTGAGTGATTCATCATTTCCTATAATTTGTTCTTTGTTTTTAATAGCAAAATGGTAATACTCTCCTTGTAATTCGCAGGGAACAGAATCATTTTCTTTGACGCCAATCAACCAACCATTATTTACCCTGTATTTTGATGATTCACGGATTGTTTCTCTTGAAATAGTGCTGTAAATCATAGAAACGACAAAAACACCTTTTTCAGAAAACTCATAGTCAACATCCGATTGCTGACTGGAGTAGGTTCCATAATAAGTTGGAGAAATTCGCTCAATTTGATTACCATTTGGTGGAAGTGGAATTGTAAATTCATAGGATACTTGCCCGAAAAACAAAGCTGGGAAAAACAAAGTCGCTAATTGAAATGTAACAAATCGATTTACAAGTGCCCTTAAACTATATATTTTATGATGCTGCTCCAAAGAATTCAACTTTTTGATTAACTTAAATAAGAAAACTGAAAAATATGCAAAAAAGATGGCTTGTCAAAGCACCTGTGGAGAGAGATAGAGTTGATGCATTTCGTGAAGAAATCAAAGCGGACCGAATTACGACTGAACTATTAATAAGTAGGGGGATTTTCAACTATGAAAATGCCAGAGAATTTTTTAATCCTGATTTAGCAAATCTACATGATCCATTTTTAATGAAAAACATGGATTCAGCAGTAAATCGACTTGTTAATGCGATTGAGAAAAGAGAAAAAATATTGCTTTTTGGTGATTATGATGTAGATGGAACAACTGCCGTGGCTTTGATGTTTTCCTATCTTCAGAAATTCCATGAACCGTTGGATTATTATATTCCTGATAGGTACAGCGAAGGATATGGGATAAGTCAGAAAGGAATTGATTTTGCTCATGAAAATGCATTTTCTTTAATTATCGCTTTGGACTGTGGTATCCGATCGAATGAATTAGTGGAGTATGCAAAAAGTTGTAACATTGATTTTATTATCTGCGACCACCACCAACCAGGGGATAGTGTTCCCGATTGCATAGTGCTCGATCCAAAACAAAAAGAGTGCAATTATCCTTACAAAGAACTTTCTGGATGTGGTGTAGGGTTTAAATTATTGCAGGGATTAACGATGCGATTGGAAAAGCCAGAAGATGAGCTTTATAACAACCTTGATCTTTTAGCAATTAGCATTGGTGCTGATATTGTGGATATTACAGGTGAGAATAGAATTCTTGCACATTGGGGACTGTTAAAACTAAATCAACATCCAAGAGCGGCATTCAAGGAGCTGCTTAAATTGGCTAATCGAGAATTTCCAGTGTCCCTCACAGATGTGGTTTTTACGATTGCACCGAGAATAAATGCTGCCGGAAGATTAAGGTCTGGTCGCTTTGCTGTTGATTTAATGATCTCAGAAAATTTGCAGGAGATCAACCAAATAGCAGGTGAAATAGATACTGACAATAAAAATCGGCGAGAGATAGACCAGCAAATCACTGAGGAGGCAATTGAAATGTTGGAGAATGACAAAACGCTTAGTGGGTCATCTAGTATTGTGGTTTACAAGGAAGATTGGCACAAAGGAGTAGTCGGAATTGTAGCTTCTCGTTTGATGGAACGTTATTTTAAACCAACTATCGTGCTTACTTCCTCCAATGGCATGGTGACGGGTTCTGCAAGAACTGTCAATGATTTTGATATTCATGGAGCCATCTATCATTGTGGTGAATTACTGCATCAATTCGGTGGTCATCGTCATGCTGCAGGACTGACAATGCATCCACAAAACCTCAATTCATTCATTGAAAGTTTTGAAAAAGTGGTTGTCGAAAGCATTCATCCAGACGATCAATCACCTGAAATAAAAATCGACCTCGAGATACAATTTCAGGATCTTTATACGCGGGGTGAAGCAGTGAATAAGATACCGAGAGTAAAGCGAAATCTCCTTCGGTTTGAGCCACATGGCCCAGGTAATATGCAACCTGTTTTCTTATCTAAAAATATTTATGCAGCGGATTTCCGAGTACTGAAAGAAAAACACCTCAAACTTAAATTGATCGACCCGCTTTCGGAAATATACCTTGATGCTATCGCATTTAATCTAGCGGATAAAATCGATGATATTGCAGCTGGTTTGCCCTTTGATATCGCATATACATTAGAAATCAATAAATGGAGAGACAGAGAAACGATCCAGCTTAATGTTCGCGATATTCGTTCCTCTGTCTGATATCCTTTAAATTTGATCTAGGGCTTGTCCGATGTCTGCGATGAGGTCGTTATAATGTTCTACGCCAACTGAAATACGAATCAATTTTTCAGTAATATGCATTACTTTTTTGTCTTCCATTGGAACGTCGGCATGTGTCATTGTTTGAGGGTGCTCCGCAAGACTTTCAGTTCCACCGAGCGAAACAGCTAATTTGATCAATTTTAGGGAATCTAGAAAACGAAACGCTTCTGCTTCACCTCCTTTTATATCGAAAGCAATCATTGCTCCAGAAGAAGTGAACTGGCGGGCATAGATCATCTTATCTCTTTCTGAGCCATTTTTTGGAATCGTGCCGAGATAGTATATTTTTTCCACCTTTGCATGATTTTCTAAGAATCTTGCCACGTGTGATGCGTTCAAAGCAGCTTGCTCCATTCTGATTTTTAATGTTTCAAGGGATCGCATTAACAACCATCCTGTCCAAGGGCCAGCCATGTTGCCCAAAAATGTGCGCAATCCTTTTACACGAGCCATTAATTGTTTAGAACCCAAACAAGCCCCGGCAATCACATCTGAATGTCCACCGATGTATTTTGTTGCGGAATACAAAACTAAATCTGCTCCATGCTTCAATGGGTGCTGCCAAACTGGCCCCATGTATGTATTGTCAACGGAAAGGATGATTTGTTTCTCTTCGGTGCTGAAATGGTTTTTTATTTCAGCACACATCTCTATATCAATTAAGGCATTCGTAGGATTAGCAGGAGTTTCAATATGTATCATCGCTAATTTATCCCCCTTGCCAGTTGCCTGGATGCGCTCAATAATTTGTTCTTTGGTGTCAGAAGCATAAAAGCCTACCGCCTCAATGTTTAGTTTTTTCAAAAAGTGATTGATGAAATGATCAGTTCCACCATAAACCGGACGACTATAGAGCAGTAAATCGCCGGGAACCATAAACTCCATCATGGCTGTTGAAATGGCCGACATGCCACTTTCAAATACAGCACAATCTTCGGCTTGATCCCAAAGGCACAGTCTGTTTTCAAGGATTTCTAAATCAGGATTGTTTAAACGGCTATAAATTAAACCAAGTTCTTCTCCTGCGTCTTTTTCACGTAACCCATATGCAAGTTCAAAAAATCGTTTTCCTTCCATTGCTGTGTTGAACACAAATGTGGAAGTTTGAAAAATAGGACATTTTATGGCCCCTTCAGATAAAGAAGGTTTGTAGCCATAGCTCATCATTAAACTTTCGGGGTGCATTTTTTTAGTATCCATTTTCTATTTATTTTCTCCAAACATACAGAATAAACTATTTGTGTTTGGTTCAAAAGAAAATAAAACCATACAAACTGAATTTACAGAAAAAAAATCTTTTTATTTGCCAAAATTAATATTCAGATGGAAAAAAATTCTGACACAATTGCTCTTGATGAGATTGACCTAAAAATAGTTGCAATCTTGCAAGAGAATTCAAAAAAAGGCACAAAAGAGCTTGCGCAAGAAGTGGGATTATCAGTGACCCCAACTTTTGAGCGAGTCCGTCGATTGGAAAGAAGGGGTGTAATCAAGGGCTATGTCGCAAAAATTGATCAAGCTAAAATTGGGAGAAGTTTGTTGGTTTTTTGCCAAGTTTCGTTGAAAACTCATAATTCTGAATTATTGGAAAATTTTGAAAAACAAGTGGTAGAATTAACGGAAGTTGAAGCGTGTTTTCACATTGCCGGTAATTACGATTACCTTTTGCAGGCTCGAATCCGCGATATGCAGGAGTACCAATTTTTTCTTAAATCTAAATTGGCAGCGATTCCAAATATTGCAAACGTTCAGAGCTCATTTGTGATGACAACCTTAAAATTAGGTTAATACCATGTCATTAAAAAAGCCCTATATTCGCAACACATTTAAAAATTATAATCAAATGAAAAAGAACATTTTATTTATCGCTTTAGGTTTGATCATCGGATCTGTTACCTTGACTGGATGTAAAAAAGGAGAGAATGACCCATTTCTTTCATTGAAAAGCCGTGATGCGCGTATTACTGCTAATTGGAAATTGGTGAAAGTAGAATCTTCTGATGTTTCTACGGATCCTACAGGAACGGATACGTACACAAATACTTATGATGGAACCACAATGAGCTCTGCATATAACGGAACAACTTATTCAACGTATTCATATTCTTTGTCTGTTGAAATCTTGAAAGATGGAACTTATGTAAGTACTGAAGTTGTTGATGGTGACACCGAAACAGTCAATGGTCGTTGGGTTTGGATGAACGCTGCGAAGAACAAGACAATGATTTCTTTGGACAACTTAGGCACGTTTGAAGTGAATGGCTTGAAGTCGAAAGAGTTGATGTTGAAAGTTTATTCAAAAGATGTAGCGGTTAGTGGTGGAGCAACTACTACTGACGAAAGCACAGCTACTTGGACTTTTGAAAAGCAAAAATAAGAATCTGATATTCTTTAATAGAGGAGGGGACATTTGTTCCCTCTTTTTTTGTCAAAATTATTGGATTTTGTCGATGATGCTTTTATTGTCTACTACCCATAAAAGTAAACTATTGTTTCTTGCATCTAGGTTTAATTTTTTACAAATTCGAGAGCGGTAATTTTCCACCGATTTTACAGATACAAAGAGGAGGTCAGCGATTTCTTTACTTGACAATTTTTGACTAACAAGCTTCAGTGTTTTAAGTTCAGTTCTTGTTAATGTTTGAAGTAATTCTGCAATCTGTGTTTTGGTAAGGTCATCGCTATCAACCAGGGGCTGACTCTCCCGTATACTTTTCGCGATGTATGATCGGCCTTCTAAAATCGTTTGAATGCAATCAACCATTTCTTCTGATGTATTATCTTTTACTAAGTAACCATGTGCCCCATTGTAAAAAGCCAGTTTCAACATTTCAGCATCCTTATACATGGTAAGTATGATAATTTTTGAAGGACATTTTTGCTGAATAAGTTCGTCACAAACAACCAAGCCGTTTTTTTCAGGCATATCTATATCCAATATAATTACATCAGGAGGATTGACCAAACATTCTTCAAGTACAGAACTGCCGTTGTTAAATTCTTTTATTTCAATGCCCTGAAAAGATGTTTCAAGCAAGAATTTTAGTCCACTCCTAAAAATCGGATGGTCATCAGCAATAACTATTTTCATACTAAGCTCTTTTTTGGCAATTGAAACAAAACTTTATAGCCCTTTTTTGTGGTACTTTGAATTAACATTTTTGCTTGCATTTTATCTGCACGCTCTTTGATTGTAAGTAGCCCGATACCTTCTGTGTTTAATTCAGTTTTTTCAATTCCCTTTCCATTATCTTGGTAGATTAAATCTAGGTTAGAGCCATTATCAACAATGGAAATTTTTAAAGCAGTAGCATCAGCATGTTTCATCGTATTATTAATACATTCCTGCATTATCCGATAAATATGCGTTTGATCATCAACAGCAATGACAGAAAGTTCTGCTTCAATTTCAAGTGAGCAAACCAAACCGGAGCTATTTTGAGTGTTTTCAACCAATGAGGACAACGACCTTTCAAGACCCAATTTAGTAATAAAAGAAGGGTGAAGGAAGTGAGAAATGCGTCGCGTATGCTCAATGATCGAACCAATTTCATCCTCCAAACCATCTAAATTTGAAGTTTTTCCAGAGCTAAACAAATTCATGCGAGATTTTATCATTGATAACGATTGTCCAAGATCATCATGTAAGTCCTTGGAGATGCGTGAGCGCTCATCATCTATGTTTTGGATCAAATCCTGTGTAAACTTCTTTTGTTGTTTTCGATTAGTAATACTTTGTCTATAATAAATACCACCAATTGTTAGGAGCGATATTAAAAAGGAAATGAAAATGACAGATTGTATTTTTGTCCGTTCTAATTCTGACTGCTTTAACAACAAGCTGTTTTTGTTTTTTTCATCCCTTAGTTCATTCTCTACTTTTTCTTTTCCGTATATAATTTGCATTTGGGCAAGCATGTCTTTGTTCGCTAATACTGATAAACTATCTTGTATGGTGTGATACCGTTGTTTATGAAAATAGGCAGATTTAAAATCGCCTTTTTCTTCAGCAAGTAAAGCCATTTCTCTATGTGCAGTTGAAAGATTCTCAATGTATGGATGTGTTTTTTGTAATTCAAAAATATGTTGGATGTTTTGCTCCGCCAAACTCAAATTTCCCATTTGGCGGTATACCATCGACTTCATGCCATAGGCCATCCCCAGGAAACTCCACTGCTGTGAGTTTTTAAAAATTGAAAGAGATGAATCCGCATATATTAAAGCCAATGTGGTATTTTCTTCGCTCATATAGGAATCGGATAAATTCAAGTAAGCAACTCCAATGCCTTGGGGAAATCCTATTTTTTTCGCGTCTTGGAGTGTTTGGAGAAAATACCTGACAGATTCGTTGTAATCACCTTGTTCTTTGTTTACTATACCCAGATTATTGTTTAGGTTTAAACTTAATCTGTTCTCGTTCATTCCTTTAATAATATTAACGGCACGTATAAAATCTTTTTCTGCATCCTTTGTTTGTCGATTGTTGAATTTTATGAGCCCAATGTTATTTAAGATCATCGCCTGGTGATATTTTTGCTTTGATTTCTCTGCAAGTTTTAACCCTTTTAAATAATACTTGAGTGATTCATCCTTGATTTGACGAACGTCATAAATATTCCCCAAACCATTGTAAATTTCAGTGCTATTTTCTGTGTAATGATTCCGAATAGCTTCATTCAATAACACTTTGAATTGTTTTTCTGCTGCCAATACATCCGTTTCAGCAAGCAAAAATGCAAGTCGAATTTTTGTTAGATTGATTAACTTTTTATCTCCTGCTTTTTGAGCTGTAACAATGGATTTATTGTAATACTTTTTTGCAGTTTTGAAATTGTAAGAAAAGAAGAAAAAATTCCCATAATATTGATAGATCGTTGCTTCTTCACTGAGGTTTTTTAATTGTCTAGCAATTCGAATCGCTCGAGCTCCTTTTTCAAAAACAGTGATTGAATCGTGATAAGTTGACTGTCGAATGGATTTTTTTAGGTCGTCTAATTTATAGTGCAATTCTTTTTGACCTAACACATTTATAGAGCAGATTAGGAGTGCGAAGTATACAATTATGTTGCGCAGGAACAGCATTTTGCAAAGATAGAATTCCGTACCAATAAAAAAAGCCATCCGTGCAGGGATGGCTTTGGTATTTATACATTGTTCCGTTTATTTCAAATCGGGCATTTCTCTAGTGAAAGAAGGGATTCCTGTTACATCCATTCCTGTAATTAACAAATGGATATCGTGAGTTCCTTCATACGTTAACACAGACTCTAGGTTTGCCATGTGGCGCATCATTGAATATTCACTTGTAATTCCCATCCCTCCATGAATTTGTCGAGCTTCGCGTGCTACGTTCATTGCAATTTCAACATTGTTTCGTTTCGCCATTGAAATTTGCGCGGAAGTTGCTTTTCCTTCATTTCTCAATTGACCTAAACGAAGAGTCAGCAATTGGGCTTTTGTGATTTCGGTAATCATTTCAGCCAATTTCTTTTGAGTCAATTGAAATGCTCCAATTGGAACGCCAAACTGCGTTCGTTCTTTAGAATAACGCAAAGCTTGATCATAACAATCCATTGCAGCACCTAATGCGCCCCAAGCGATACCATATCGTGCTGAATCCAAACAGCTCAATGGTGCACCAAGACCTGTTCTTCCAGGAAGAATATTTGCTTTAGGAACTTTAACGTCTACAAAAATTAACTCTCCAGTTGCTGAAGCTCTCAAGGACAATTTACCATGCATTTCTGGAGTAGAAAATCCTTCCATTCCTCTTTCCACAACTAAACCATGAATTCTACCTGTTTCATCTTTAGCCCATACCACAGCGATATTTGCAAAAGGAGCATTGGAGATCCACATTTTCGCACCGTTCAATATTACATGGTCACCGGCATCTTTAAAATTGGTGGTCATTCCGCCAGGATTAGAACCATGATCTGGCTCCGTTAATCCAAAGCAACCCATCATTTCACCTGTTGCTAATTTTGGCAAGTACTTTTGTTTTTGCTCCTCAGAACCATATTTCCAAATTGGATACATAACTAAAGAGGATTGAACAGATGCGGTTGAACGCAAACCTGAATCGCATCGCTCAAGTTCCTGCATGATTAGGCCATAAGATATGTGATCCAAACCAGGTCCTCCGTATTCTTCTGGAATATATGGTCCAAATGCACCAATTTCTCCTAGACCAGCAAGCAGGTGATTTGGGAAAGTAGCTTTCTCATAATGTTCATCAATAATCGGCGAAACTTCTTTTTTCACCCATGCACGAGCAGCATCTCTTACCAATTTGTGTTCTTCAGATAAAAGATCATCCATGTTATAATAATCAGGATGTACGTATAGATCAGTTCTCATTTCTTATTAATTTGGCACAAAGTTACACATATTTTGATGAGACAGAAAGAATCTTTAACAGGTGTAGTATCTTTGTGATAAATAATTAACAATAATATAAATGTTTCCGCTGTTACAAGTTTTTGGTGAAACTGCAATTAGGGCTGAATTGCCTGAAGTTTTGCCTTTGCGTGAGGAAACATTCACAATGTTTCTCGTGGCCATACTTTCCTTGTCCTTCTTGTTGATTTCGTTTAGTAGAAGCAGTAACTCAAGAGCCGTTCAGTCTGTTGCAGAAGTGTTTTTTCGTGACTCATCGTCAGTGGAAGTGTATTTAAAGGAAAACATGAAAATTGGTTCAATCAGTTCGATAACATTAATCGTAAATTATTTCATCAGTTTCTCCTTGTGTAATTTCATCTTCTTTCATCGCATTCTGCTCGTGAGCGATGATCTTGCAATGGTATTGAGTTTTTTAATTCCGATTATTTTGTTTAGCCTGGAAACACTTGGACTTTATCTCGCGGGAAGCTTAAGTGGAGAAATGAAGAGATTACATGTACCTGTTCTAAATACATTGACAGTATCTCAATTCTCAGGGTTATTGTTTTCCATTATCTCACTTTTCTGGATCATGAATCCGAACGCTGACAAACTTTTTCTAAGTCTTTATTTAGCGCTTATATGTTTGAAAACCATCACCCGAGTGTTGAAAAATTCAACGAACGTTTTGTCGTCTGGTGTAAGGTGGTATTATTTAATGTTGTATTTTTGCACTCTCGAAATTCTACCACTATTCGTAGGCGTGTACTACGTTATAAAGAATTTCTTGTAAGGATTTGGTGTAATATAAATTATTGTCAAGTTGGCTATCAAAACTATACTGGTATCGCAACCTAAACCTGAAGGAGAAAAGTCGCCGTACTACGATCTTGCTGAAAAATACAAGCTGAAAATTGATTTCAGACCGTTTATTCATGTGGAAGGAATCGCTGCACAAGAATTTCGTCAGCAAAAAGTCAATATTGCGGATCATACAGCAATTATATTGACTTCAAAGAATGCTGTCGATCACTTCTTTAGAATAGCCGAAGAAGTTCGGTTCGAAGTGCCAGATTCAATGAAGTATTTCTGCATATCAGAGGCAGTAGCATACTACCTTCAGAAATATGTTACTTATAGAAAACGAAAAATTTTCTTTGGTAAACAGACAATAGAGGAATTAGTGGATGTAATGAAAAAGCACAAGGCTGAGAAATTCCTTTTGCCGTGTACAGATATTCTTAGAGATAAAATTCCAATTACACTAGAAGAGCATAAGTTCAATTTTACAAAGGCGGTTCTTTACCGAACTGTCGCCTCAGATTTGTCGGATCTTGAAAACGTATATTATGATATGCTTGTTTTCTTTAGCCCAGGAGGAATAGAATCTTTGTTCAAGAATTTCCCCGATTTCAAGCAAAATGAAACAAAAATAGCGGCGTTTGGTCCAACAACAGCTAATGCTGTGATAAAGCACAACCTTCGTTTAGATATTCACGCACCGCAACCAAATGCCCCTTCAATGACGGGAGCCATAGAATTGTTTGTGAAGGATCAAAATAAAAAGAAATAAGCAATCAATTATAAAATATGAGAGCGGATTTAGGTCCGCTCTTTTTATTTAAAGTTGCGCTAAAAATGAGTGTAATCCTTCGGAAGCACCTGCATTGATTATTTCGAACTCTTTGGGAATGCTGAGTTCATCACCATTGGGATCAATGAGAATCTTCCTACATTCTTTTGGAGCAAAATGAACCAATCCAGCTGCTGGATATACTTGTAATGAAGATCCTATAACTATTAGAATACTTGCCTTCTGTATAAGTGCAACTGCTTCCTCGTACATTGGAACTGCCTCCCCAAACCATACGACATGTGGTCTCAGGGTAAAACCTTCTGGACATTTATCTGAGATTTTTAACTCCCATCCTTCAATTGGGAAATAGGCTTCTTCTTGGTTAGGCCCTGAACTCTTTGAAAATCGGATGTTTCCATGGAGATGTAGAACACTTGAAGAACCAGCCCTTTCGTGCAAATCATCTATATTTTGAGTGATGACCTGTACATCAAAATGCTTTTCCAGTTCCTTCACTGCAAGATGCGCTTTGTTTGGTTGGGCCTCTATGATTTGCTTTCTTCTCGCATTGTAGAATTGCTGAACGCGCTCAGGATTAGCAGCCCATGCGCTCGGTGTTGCAACATCCTCAATTCTATTATTTTCCCACAATCCTCCACTGTCTCGAAAAGTATTAATGCCGCTTTCAGCACTCATTCCTGCTCCAGAAAATACGATTACTTTTTGTTTCATTGAATGCATTTTTTACTTTTTAGGAGTCCAATAATGTTTTTTTCTTTTAATTTTAATGTAAAAGAGAAGGTTATACTTTTATCAAACAAAAATTTTAGAACTTAAACTTTTAAATTATGAAAAAACTTTTACTTACAATTTCCCTAATAGGCGGAATTTTTTCGAATGCCAACGCACAATTGCCAAGCGGGTCGATTGCTCCTGATTGGACGTTCACTGATATCAACGGTCAATCTTGGCATTTATATGATTTAACTGCTCAAGGAAAAACTGTTTTTATTGATGTGTCTGCTACCTGGTGCGGTCCTTGCTGGGCATATCACAATTCACATGCTTTAGAGGATTTGTATACAGAACATGGTCCTAATGGAACTTTGTCGAATGATGTTATGGTCTTTTATATTGAAGGAGATAATTCAACAACCTCGGCAGATTTAAATGGCACAGGGGCGAATACTCAAGGTAATTGGGTAACAGGCACGTCTTATCCAATTATAGATCTTACTGGAACCGCGGGCACTAATTTTAATAATGACTATGCCATTGCATATTTCCCTACTGTTTATAAAGTTTGCACAGATAACACGATTACAGAGGTAGGTACATTGAATGCTAAGGGATTAGTTAACTCAATAAATTCTTGCACGTTTCAGACAGATGCTTACACAAACAGTGGTCCGGCAAGCTTACAATGTAACCAAAACTTTTCTCCTGTCTTAACGCTTAAGAACAATGGTCAATCAACTTTGACTTCTTGTGATTTATCGTACGAATACGACAATAGCGGTAGCCCGGCAACTTATAACTGGACGGGCTCGTTGAGTTTTGGGGCAACAGCTTCGATTACTTTGCCGCAACAAAATTTTTCAGCTGGTGCTCACACGTTGAAGGTAACGTCTTTAAATCCAAACGCAGGATTGGATGATAATAATACCAATAACCAGCAGTCTTATACGTTTACGATCAATACTGCATCATCTGTAAACCTTCCTTTGGCGAATTCTTTTACTCAATCTGCATTCCCTTACACTAATTGGATAGTGGATAACCCAGATAATAGTACAACGTGGGCACGAGTCGCAACAAATGGTGGATCATTAAAATATGATTGTTATAATTACAGTGCCTCTGGTGAGTCAG
>JBKDKG010000037.1:0-3993 GCA_046345095.1 Flavobacteriia bacterium
CCCCCTAACATCGGAATGCTCGGCAAGATCTGCTCTGTAAACCAATTCATTATACCATTTTGAATAATCTTCTTCTCGTGTTGTGTATTTCTGTGCCATGACTTGCTAATTCTATTAAGGGAGCAAATTTAGCAATTTCATATGAGCTAGAAAGGATTGATACTTGTCAATATTTAATAGTACTCTTTACATACATTTTATCAACAAATTCAAGCTTTGCTTAGTTCAACTGATTGCTTTACTGCATCTGAAAACGAAACCTTATGGATTTTGCTAATTACCCAAGCGGTAATATTAAAATATTCCAATACAACACGTTCATTTGGATCATTTAGCAAATCGTCAAGTTCATCCTTTAAATTTTCCAAAATGATAATTCTCTCGGAATTCTGAACCCCTTTTGATAATTTCCGGATGTGTTTTATGCACACATTTTCAACTTCAAATTTTCGTTCTTGCTTATTTAAATAGCGATTTGTCGACTTAATACTGTATTCTAAGAAATCATAATTTTCAAGTTCTAAATGTAAAACCAAATTAAAAAGCCTGGAAAAACTATAGATATCTTGACGTAAATTCTGTTCGTTATCATTTAGAACCAGATTGATGCAGCCCAAAGCGCGCTTGAACTGTCCTGAGCCAAAATAACTGTAGGCCTTGTTGTAAGTAAACAAAATCTCTTGCTCTTTGCTAACCTTATCCCCAAACTCTTCCTGGTATTTCTCAATCTCCGGTATTAGTTCGATGCATTTATCAAATTCGCCTTTTGCGTGCAGCAACATTAATTCAAGATTATAAGAACTTGTAAATACGCGCACTCGAATATCCATTGAATCAAATCCCTTTTTACTCTCTAGTCCACGCATATCAGAGATCAAAGCTTCTGCCCTTTCAAAATCACCACTGTCAAGATAACAGCGAAGTAGGTGGGCAAGCGTCATAACGTAACGTTGACCTGAATCAGCTTTAATTTCTGGATTCTTGTCCAAAATTTCTCTTGTCTTGTTGAAAAACTGATAGCTATCCTGGTAATTCCTATTCGTAGCAGCACAAAGTCCTTTTATGTAATAACAAATAGATGAGGCCCTGGTAGATATTGCTGTATTTTTCCCTTTAATTAAATGGTAATCAGCTATACTCTCCACTACCTGACGCTCTTCATTTGTTCGCGTAAAACCACCACTTCGGAAAATGAGGTTTATCTTAGAATAGATCACCTGGTATTCAGCTAGGTTACGAAGTTTGGCAATTACTACTTCCTCTTCCTCAACTAGCTCATCAAGATTTCGATTGAATTCACCGGATTCATATGCTTCTTCCAAAAGACGTTTTTCCCATGAAAGCAATTCATACCAATAATAAAATTTCTCATGATCCTTTGCAAGTTGCTTGGCACGTGACACAAATTTCTCACACTCTTTATAAAGCGCCTTATTGTATAGTATTTCAACATTCTTTATCTCTTGCTTTAACATGCTACTAACTGACTGCTCGCTGTAATAGGACCTTAAGCTTTTCAATATCAATTTATACAAATGATTCTTTTCAGAAGGAAGATGCTTTACAAAAGTCTCACCTTTAAATGCTTCTTTTAATTCATCCTCATCGTATTTATTCTTGGCTTCTATAAAATCAAAAATCTTTAAATAATTCTTGTCTCCAGATTGCAAAGAGGATGATAGTTTAAAAAAACGTTTCTCTGATTTACTCAGGGATTTAATCAGTTTAAATAATTCTATGGAAGGCTTCATAGTATTTAGTAATGTGTTGCAAATTAAAAATTATGTTTCAAATAATTGCTTTTAAACCTAAAAGAATGTTTTTAAACACTAAGTCAATATAGTAAATAGTAGAATCAACACAACTATTGATTTCCTATTACAAATAAATAGAGTTAGGAATAACAGAAAAGCCCTAGTCACCTAGAGCTTTTCAAACAAACAACAACAAACTAAAAAAACCTCGCATTACCTGTTTAGCGCAGGTGGACAAACCAATTAACGGAGGATGACTTTTTTACCCGAAGATATATTTTGATTTTCAGATAAAATATCTTTATTCATTTTAAGTAAAGATTCAATATTAATAGCTTCTTTTTGAGAAATGGAAACAAGTGTCGCTGGCTCTTTCAAAACCAACACATCTTTTGATTTTGATTTATTTCTTTTAGGTTGCAAGTAAACCAAATCGCCCTCCTCTAAAAAATCCTTCTTTGCACCAAAATCATTGTATTTGTAAAGTTGCCAAAGTGCCACATCGAATTCTTTAGAGATACGGAAGTAAGTATCCCCTTTTCGGGCTACAACAAATTTGACCTTGTTTTCGTGAACACTAACAACATGCTTCGACAACATTAGATTATTATTTGTTGTTACTGCAATACTCTCAGGCTTCAAATCACTCTCGCCTAACCTGTCCAATTCATTCAATTTTAATTCTTCAATGATCCCAATAAGCAACTCAGCATACTTAGGATTCGTTGCGTAACCTGCCTCTTTTAGACCATTTGCCCACGACTTATAATCAGTTAAATCCAATAAAAACAACTTGCTGTATCTGCCCTTATTTTTCAAAAACTCACTATGATCAACATATGATTCTTCAGCACTTGTGTAAACTCGAAAGCACTCACCCTTCGAATCATCATCCATGTAAATAGTTGCTCCATCCCATTCGTGACATTTAATACCAAAATGATTATTAGCTTTTCGAGCCAATTCAGAATTACCATTCCCAGATTCAAGAATTCCTTGAGCCATGGTGATGCTTGCTGGAATCTTGTATTGTATCATTTGTTGAATAGCAGTATTCTTCCATTGCTCGAAGTACTCTCGCTTACTTAGCTGTTTTTCAACTGAAGAGATTCCTAAAAATGAAATCCCAATAAAGATGTAAGTGAATACTATTTTCATTTTTGTGCGTCGTTGTTATCGCTTATTACGATAGTTATTAACATAGGTTACATTTTTGTTAATAAGTCATTTTTTCATGTTGATATTGAATTTGATTGAAAATAAATGCCATTTCGTCATTTTCATTGAGTTCTGAATGTCATTTTTTCCGAAAATCATTATCGAAAAGGAATTGGTGCTCAATTTGAAAAGCTCTGATCGTCATTAAATTACAAATTATGGACATTCAAAAATTTACAATAAAATCCCAGGAAGCTCTTTCTCAAGCACAATCAATTGCTTCATCCAATGGCAATCAATCAATTGAAACCGGACATTTATTGAAAGCGCTTTTTATGAACGACAAAGAAGTGATCCCATTCTTATTAGGAAAACTAAATGTTAATCAAACAATTCTTGAACAAGCCTTGGATCGCATCCTTCAAACTTACTCTAAAGTTGAAGGTGGAGAAATATATCTGTCTCAAGGCCTGAACCGAATATTGCAAAACGCTCAAAATGAATTGAAAAACTTTGGAGACGACTATATTTCAGTTGAACTCCTACTCTATTCTCTCATTGATGCTTCAGATAATATTGGTTCATTATTAAAAGACAATAAAATCACAAAAAACACCTTAAAATCAGCCATAATGGACCTACGAAAAGGAGAAAAAGTTACTTCACATAATCAAGAAGGAACCTACCAATCACTTGAAAAATTTGCAAAAAACTTAAATGAACTTGCGCGTTTAGGAAAGTTAGACCCAGTAATTGGGCGAGACGACGAAATCAGAAGAGTATTGCAGATTTTAACTCGTAGAACAAAAAATAATCCAATATTAATAGGTGAACCAGGAGTTGGGAAAACTGCGATTGCGGAAGGCTTAGCACATCGAATCATCGAAGGTGATGTTCCTGAAAACTTAAAATCAAAAATCGTCTATTCATTAGACATGGGAGCATTAATAGCTGGAGCAAAATACAAAGGAGAATTCGAAGAAAGATTGAAGTCCGTTGTAAAAGAAGTAATCAATGCGGAGGGTGAAATCATTCTATTTATTGATGAAATTCACACACTTGTTGGTGCAGGTGGTGGCGG
>JBKDKG010000038.1:0-26652 GCA_046345095.1 Flavobacteriia bacterium
CATCTACATTAAGCGTCTCTTCTATTACATCACGGGTAGTCCCTGCGATGTTGCTAACAATTGCTCGTTCCTCTCCCAATAATTGATTCAAAAGAGTGCTTTTACCCGTGTTTGGGGCGCCAACGATTGCTACTGGGACACCATTCTTAATAGCATTGCCCAATTCAAATGAACGGGAAAGGCGGTTAAGATAAACAATCACCTCATCCACAAGCGCGCGGAGTTCTGTTCGATCCGCAAATTCAACGTCCTCTTCAGCAAAATCGAGTTCCAGTTCCACTAAAGAAGCAAAATGAATGAGTTTTTCCCTCAAATCTTTCAGTTCGTTTGAAAAGCCACCCCGCAACTGTTTAAGTGCAATGTCATGTGCATTTTTAGATTGAGAGGCGATTAAATCTGCAACTGCTTCGGCTTGCGAAAGGTCCATTTTTCCATTCAAAAAGGCACGCATTGTGAACTCCCCAGGATCTGCTAAACGACAGCCACATGTTAACAAGGTCTGAATAATTTGTTGCTGAATATACGGCGAAGCATGGCAAGAAATCTCAACAGAAGCTTCACCAGTAAAACTTTTCCCTTCGTGAAAAACAGATACCAACACCTCATCAATTAAGATCCCTTCTTTTGAAGTAAAATTTCCATAGTGCAGTGTGTGAGTCGCGGCATTATCTATGTTTTTAGAAAAACAATCCTTCAATAAATCAATCGCTTTTTTCCCAGAAATCCGGATCAAGGCGATTGCGCCAATCCCATTTGCTGAAGCTAATGCACAAATTGTATCTTTTTGGACTCCGTTTTGATTCATGGTGTAAAAATAGTGCTTTTCAATTTTAGCATGGTTCCTTTGGTTGTTAAGTTCATACCAACTTGAGCTTTCAGTTTTATTATGGTTTTATTAAGTCTCTGTGAAATGGTAGAATTGCTTCAAAACTAGTTGTATTCTTGCCGAAAGAATCAAAACAATGGCGAAATCGATACTTCAGTTTTTAATTCCGCGCAACAATTCTTTATTGAATTTTTTGAACGAAGAATGTGACAATTTACACTCCATGTCTCTTTTGTTGCATGCTTTTAGTCACGAAGAAGTTGCGGCAAAAAAACATGAATACATCTCGAAGATTACCCATATTCACAATGAAAATCAGCAATTGAACCGTAAGTTATTCCAGCAATTGAGTGATAATCTTATCTTACCATTTGATCGGGAAGACGTGTTTAACGTTGCTGCCAATTTGAAATCCTTATCCGCCAAATTAGATTCACTCGGAAGACATTGTGAACTTTATAATTGTGGACCTCACACGATTGGTTTGGAACATCAGATTGAACTTTTAGAAAAATCCTTCGAAACAATTGCAAAAATCATAAGTCTCCTAGATAACTTAAAGAAGAGAAAAGAAATCATAGAGCTAACGCTCGACTTACAAGAGTTCTGTAAAAAAATTGACCTCTTGTGCGATACCGATTTACTGCATACATTCGAAACAACCGATGATGTGCGCGTGATCCTGATTAACTTCGAAACATATGAGTTTTTTGCTAGCATTAGTAAAAAAATGCGCCATCTAAATCTTCTTGCTGAGGGGATTTTAGTGAAATACAGTTAGGCCCATCATTATTTTTTTATATTTGTTTAATTGTTATCACCACCGTTGGTAGGTTTTAACCACCAAAGAAAAAAGCACTTAAACTCTATTTTTTATGAAAAAGATCTTTTACGTCGCCCTTTTTGCTCTCCTAGCGTCTTGTTCTATCATGAAAAAATATCCAACGGATGGTTTTTCGATAGATGGGAATATCGTCTCTTATAAAAACACCCCTATGGCCGAACTCGTAGGCATCGAGTTCGCATTGGATGATAATAAGTTTGTGCGTGAATTAACATTCAAAGTTTTGCCTGGATCGGATAATAGCGTGATCAATAATCTAATTGTTTTTCTTCACGAAAAGCACCCAGACTACGAGATCGAGGTAAATATTGAAATCGAACAGTACGGCGACCCTAATAAATAAAGGACAGATATCCTGCCCTTTATTTTATTTAGAAATTTATTTGTGCTTGCAATCGCAACAGTCTGCCTGTTTGAAAATTGTCTTGATTTTGAAAGTCTTCAAATCTTCGATTAGAAATAGTATACATTGCCACTAATTCAAACGTTTTGTGTGGTTGCCATTCAAATCCAATTTCATATTCATTGACCTTATAGCTTCTTGCATCAAGTTCATGTTTTTTTCCACCATCATAATACTGACCTCGAACAAAAGGAATCAGTGTTTGCTTACCTAACTTTAACATATAAGAAAGCGTAATGTAACCACCTTTCAAATCTTGAACTTCAATTGAGTCTGTGAATTTATTGTATTCAGGCCCTTTACCTATATTATATTCAGCCTGTATTCCAAACGGTTTCGGATATAGAATAAAAGAGGCTGCTGCTCGTTGATCTAAATACTCACCATTGTCATTTTTCTTAACACCAGAAGAGGTACTCAAAAGAGTGAATGTGCCAGTATAAGCTTGAATTCCTGGTTCGATAATTTGATTTTTTATTTTGATTGGATAACTTAACCTGGATACAACATGTAAATTATCATTTCTCTCAGTTTGATTTGCCGTTTGTCCATTGTAAACGCCAAAAGCAAATACACCGTAATCACCTGAACCTTTCAAGCCGTCTCTCACCAAACTACTAAACATTTCTCTTCTCGCTTTCGGTGCCCAATAGAAAAAGGCTCCCATATCGCGCTCATTCGTAAGAGCGCTATTAAGCGCATCATTTCTATCCAATGGCAAACGATTTTGACTCGATTGCATATTCTCAAAGCCATAGGGAACCTTACTTTGTCCCAATCGAATACGAAACTCATTATTCTTATCCAAACCAAGATCAAAATATGCATCTCTCAATTGTGCAACATTACCAGTTGTTCCCGCCGAAGAAGCGAAATCTGGTTGAACATAAAAATAAACTCGTTTAGAAATTTGTCCAGAAAAAATAATACGCGCTCGTCGGATGAAAAAGCCACCATTTTCTCCCCAAGAGCGGTCACACTGTTCACATTTCAAATCTGGATTTGTTTCTAATAATCTATTATAACGAAACTGCAAATATCCTCTAATTTGAAAATTATCGTACCAATTTGATTTTGCAACCACTTCACTTTTAACCAATGGTTTCAATGTATCCGTTTGGGACACTGCATTGATCGTTAACATAGTAACCAATATTAGGGAACTAACTTTTTGAAATCCTTTCATCATTCTCTATCCTTTAATTCGATCGCAAAAGTAGGCTATTAACATTGGCTTAATATTCTGTTCATTCATTCTTAAGATAAGCTTAATTTTCTTAACATTAGCTTAACATTAAGTTTCGATATCTATTCTCTATAATAAATTGATTACCAAAATTTTAAAGCATTTTTGTCGTTTTTTATTTTAATATTATCATAACACTACAAATTAACATTGAATTATATTTGTCTGATTATCAGATTTTTATTTGTTAACATTACATTCAAGAAGCGCCTAACATTATCTTTACGTTAACAATTTAACTGTAAAAGTTGCAGGAAGTAATAATCGAATAACTTTGCTAAAAAATCAATTATGGCAACAGGTATATTAAAATTCTTTTTACCAAAAGACAAAGTGTTTTACACTCTTTTTGAGAGCGCTAGCGCTAACTTAGAAACACTCTCTAAAAAACTTGTACTATTAGTTAATGAGGCTGACTTTAACAAACGTGCTCAATTGGTGAAAGAAATGGAGGATTTGGAGCATCAAAATGATTTGTTGACACATAATATTTTCCTTGAATTGGGTAAAAATTTCATCACTCCATTCGATCGCGAGGACATTCATAGTCTTGCTTCCGCATTGGATGATATCGCTGATTATATGTATGCCGCCGGTAAAAAAATTAATTTTTACAAAATAGATCCAACCACAGACTCTGGCATTCAAAAAACTGCAGATGCCATTCAGCAGGCTGTTTTAGCAGTGAATAGTGCTGTTGTTGAATTAAGAAACCTAAAAAACACGCAAAAAATTGTTGAATGTGTTATTAAGATCAACAGCATCGAAAACACAGCGGATGAAATCTTTGATCTGAGTATCGAAAAATTATTCGATTCAGATGCAGATGCGAAAGAATTAATTAAAAAGCGTGAGATCTATCAAACAATGGAGACCGTGACTGACAAGTGTGAAGACGCAGGAAACGTGATAGAGTCTATTGTTGTCAAGTACGCTTAGATCCATACTAAATTAACTAAACTACTGTATGTTAACTTTATTATTTGTCGTTATTGCAATAGCGCTCATCTTTGACCTTGTAAATGGGTTTCATGACGCAGCAAATTCCATTGCTACAGTCGTTTCGACTAAAGTTTTGACTCCTTTTCAAGCTGTAGTTTGGGCAGCTGTTTTCAACGTTGTAGCATTTTGGGTATTCGATATGAGTGTTGGTAACACCGTTGCAAAAACGGTTGATAACAGTGCTATTGACCTGTGGGTTATCTTGGCTGGATTGCTTGCTGCTACCTTCTGGAACTTGCTCACATGGTGGCTTGGTCTTCCTTCTTCTTCTTCGCACACATTAATAGGTGGGTTTGCAGGCGCCGCTGTTGCCTGTGCTGGTTTTGATGTTCTAAAACTTGAAGAAATTATCAAACCACTTCTTTTTATTTTCTTTGCACCAGTAATTGGAGGTATAATTGCCTTTGTTATTGCCCTGGTTACCATACAACGCAACTTTTTCATTAAAATGCTGTGGTCGATTGGTTTGTCTGTTATTACGGTTTACACGACCTACTATTTGAAAGATTCCCTTGACATCAAACCAATTATGATTTGGATTGTGGGTATTATGTTGGGGCTCTTTGTATTGGTTTACCTTATATATCAACTTCTTTATTCAAAACGCCCTTCAGCTACAAGGGAATCATCCATGTACAAGAAATTACAATTACTTTCTTCAGCAGCATTTTCTCTTGGTCATGGTGGTGCGGATTCTCAAAAAGTCATGGGAATTATTTGTGCTGCATTGATGGTCTATGGAAACATGGCAAGAGATGGGAAAACAGATGCAAATGTGCCTCAGTTCCTGCAGGTAACCGAGCTTGTTCAAATAGAATACAAGGGGGCAGATGGTAAAAAAGAGATGTTTAAGCCAGAAAGAGAAAATGGGGAAAAGCTTGAGGTTTATACAAAAGGAAAAAAGATATTCGACAACGAAACTGAAGAATTGATTTTTGATGATAAAAACCTAAACAAAGCATATCCTAACGCATCTCTATTTGCAAAGTATGTCGACCAAGAAGGACATTTACTGGAGGGGCACAAAATCAAAGCAAAAGTTCACAATGATACAATGCCATCATGGATTTCCTTCTGTTGTTATTTAATGATTGGTCTGGGAACGTTGATGGGTGGTTGGAAAATTGTAAAAACAATGGGTACAAAAATCACAAAGGTTACTCCATTGGAAGGAGTTTGTGCAGAAACGGCAGGTGCATTAACATTGTTTACGGTTAGTCAAATGGGAATTCCTGTTTCTACCACGCACACAATCACTGGTTCTATCATTGGCGTTGGCGCAACGAAACGATTAAGCGCTGTAAGATGGGGTGTTACCATCAATTTGCTTTGGGCATGGATTCTTACCATTCCCGTGAGTGGATTGTTGGCAGCCATTTTCTACTATTTGATCTTGATGTTTAAATAAAACACAACGTATATAGATTTTTAGGGGCTTCGGCCCCTTTTTTATTTCTTAACGCATGTCAATTAAATGTAATCTGTTTAAGATTAACTTTGTAACGTCTATGCCAAAAGCATGAAATACAGAAGAGATTTTTTAAAACGATTCGTCGCAGGAATATTCGCATTACCTATGATGGGATGGGGACAATCAACGCGCAAAGAAACAACAACTATGTCATCGAAAATTAAACAAATAAAACCATTGGGATTTCAGTGGGAAACGGCTGATCCATTTCTATTTTGCGTGCACCACGAAGATCATTATCCAAAAGGAAACGAAAAACTTGGACCCGACACTTCCTTGCAAGGACGTTATCTCGGACAAGATTTTATTGTAAAGGACGGTTTTCGCATGTACCACGGGACCGAAGTCCCAGGTTTCCCGGGACACCCGCACAGGGGATTTGAAACCATAACGGTTGTAAGAGAAGGACTGGTTGATCACGCCGATTCTACGGGTGCTTGTGGCCGCTACGGCAACGGGGATGTTCAGTGGATGACAGCAGGAAAAGGAGTTCAACATTCTGAAATGTTTCCATGCCTCAATTCAGAAAAAGACAACCCACTTGAGCTATTTCAAATTTGGCTGAATTTGCCGGCGAAAAGTAAAATGGTAGAACCGCACTTTAAGATGATCTGGAATGAACAAGTTCCAAAATTCTCAGAGGAAGATGAAAATGGGAATTCGGCAATCGTCGAAGTTTTGGTTGGAAAGTTTAATGACAAAACGTCTTTAAGTGCACCTCCCGATTCTTGGGCAGCAAATCCAACAAATCATGTGGGAGTATTCAATATTCAACTTGATCCCAACACCAAATTCATCCTTCCAAAAGCAGAAATAGGTGTCAACAGAACGGTCTATTATTACAGCGGCAAAGGTCTGAAAATAGAGGGAATTGAAATTCCAACGTATCATGCGGTTGAAGTGGATGCAGCGCAACAGCTCGAAATAGTAAATGGAACCGAACCCGGAAAGCTTCTGATTTTACAGGGCCGCCCAATTAATGAGCCTGTTGTTCAACATGGTCCATTCGTCATGAACAGCAAAGATGAAATATATCAAGCGTTTTCAGATTACCAACAGACACAATTCGGCGGTTGGCCCTGGCCTAAAAACGATCAGGTGCATTCCCGTGAACTCGGAAGATTTGCAAGGCATTCAGATGGAAGAGAAGAAGTGAAAGGTTGATTTTTGAACAAGGAACAAAGATCTCTTCAATAAAGAACCCTATTGTATAGGGGAAACTTAAAAAACAAAATCGGCCAACAGAACTTAACCTGCCGACAGATTTCTATTTAAGTATAAGATCTAATTTTTAGTTTTTCGGCACAAAATGAAATTCATGACGATCACTGCCATTCTCAAAGAAATACCAGAATTCTTTCTTTTTTAATTTCATAATTTCAATATCTGAACTAGAAACGGTGCTCGATTGAGCTGTCAACTGCAAACTACTCACTCCATCAATCTTAATTTGTTTCGTATCAGATTTTAACGTCCATCCACCTGTCTGATCAATTTGAGCTCCGTCAAACACATACGATCTCAAAAGAGTTCCATCTTCATTATATGTTTCTTCAAAAATTGAAATTAACAATTGCGATGTTTCGTCATTGCCGTTGCGAAGATAGGCATCCAGCACCCAAGTTTGACGTGTTAAATTTTTGTCTGCGCTACTCACGAATCCTCCCTCATCAAACTTTTTACAAGAAGAAAGACCAGCAATAATGAACGCAGTAAATAAAAGATTTCTCATAAAATTGGTTTTAGGTATTTAACCTCTTACAACGCTTAAAATCAAAAAAGGTTGGTGGCTTTATCTTTTTTTCTGAAAGAATTCTATCATCAACTCCGAACAATCTTTCTCAAGTATACCGTTCGTTACGAGTGTTTTAGGATGGTAAAGCTGGTTTTGAAATCTTCCTGCTCCTCTTTTTTCGTCTCTTGCGCCAAAAACAATTTTATCAATCTGCGACCAATACAGCGCACCCGCACACATCACACAAGGTTCGAGCGTTACATAAAGGGTGCAACCTGATAAATATTTTCCACCCAAAGACTCTGACGCAGCTGTTATTGCTTGCATTTCTGCATGCGCCGTTACATCATGCAAATGTTCTGTAAAATTGTGTGCGCGGGCAATGATTTGATTGTTCGCAACCACCACCGCCCCAACAGGCACTTCGTCTTTCTCAAACGCTTTCTGAGCCTCTTGAAAGGCTTGCTTCATAAAATATTCATCGTTGTATGGAGAAATCATGTAGGTCTTTTTTCTCAAAAATATGCTTTTCTTCGGAAATGAAAATGTGTTGAATTCAATCGAATTCGAAAGTTTCATTTACATTTGATCCATCAAGATTCTTTAAATGAATGTTCCTCAACCATTAGCATCGGGCGATCTTATTTACATCACTGCACCAGCAAAAGCAATCGAAAAAGAGCATGTTGATTTCGCTGTTGCATTTTTTGAAAACGCAGGTTTCAGAGTGTTAGTGAGTAAGAATTGTTTGGGTCAACACCACTATTTTTCAGGCACAGATGAAGAACGCTTGGAAGATTTGCAATACGGTATTGATCATCCGGAAGTAAAGGCAATTGTATGCGCAAGAGGGGGATATGGTTGTGTAAGAATTGTCGATAGAATTCAATGGGCCAGCATGCTGCGCGAACCAAAATGGATGGTTGGATTCAGCGATGTAACCGTGTTCCATCAGCATCTTCAACGATTTAACCTGCCAAGCATCCATGGATCGATGGTCTTAAACTTCAAAGACAACTCTCATGAAGCATTGAATACCCTTTTGATGGCTCTCAAAGGTGAGTCATTTTCTGTAGCGGCAACTTCAAACTTCAACAAATCCGGGTCAGCAGAAGGAACAATCGTTGGCGGAAATTTGAGCATCGTTTATAGTTTAATTGGCACAAACAATCAACCGGATTATTCAGATAAAATTCTGTTTGTAGAAGATCTGGCGGAACACCTGTACCACATCGACCGTATGTTTTATGCGCTCAACAAGTCTGGTATATTAGACAAAATTAGTGGCCTGGTCGTTGGTGGGATGACGGAACTTGAAGATACTGCAACACCATTTGGAATGTCTGTTGAAGAAATTATTCTAGCACATTTTCAATACAGAAACATTCCTATTGCCTTTGATTTTCCAGCAGGACATCTGAATGATAATCGATCAATCGTTTTAGGAAAAAAAATGCTTTTAAATGTTGAAGGAACAAGTGCTGGTTTGAGTTACTTATAAAACAACAAATCTTTTTACAACCTTGGTTCCATTGTTGTTCAGGGAACACAAATAGCTGCCCTCTGGCAAGTCGGTTATGGCAACTTTTTCTTCAGCATTTATTATCCAAGTGCCGACATATGTGCCCGACAAACTATACAATGTAACGGTTGATCCTGCTTTACCTGTTACAAAGACATTCCCGTCTGAAGGATTGGGATAGACTTCTACGGCTAAAACACTGCCTGCAACAAGTTCGGAAATCTTATCAATGCCATTCATTTCTTTGTCCTTGACTTGGCCTTCTAAATGCTGATCTTCCTGAGAAACAGCGTTCATTGCCACCATCAAAACTACTGCCGTCAATATTGTTTTCATACCCTTGTTTTTCGATAAAACCGAACTTTTCACACAATGTAACACATATCGAAAATTATCCCATTATCTAAAATCAGTCTAAATAAGAACCTTTTCCTGCAAATTCTGTTCTATCTATTAATTTTGCGAAAGTTTCTTAAAGAAGAATTATGAGTAAATCTGCTATTTTATCATCTTCCATTGCGAAAAAATATTGGATGGCCGTTACCGGTTTGTTCCTTTGTCTTTTTCTCGTTGGTCACCTGCTGGGGAATTTGCAGCTGGTATTGAAAACCGGTGAAGAAGGTCGCCGCGCATTTAATGAATATGCGTACTTCATGTCGCATAATATTTTTATCAAGGTGCTTTCCTATGCCACTTACATTTCCATTTTGTTTCACGCTGTGGATGGACTAATGCTTGCGTTGCAAAATAAGAAGGCACGTCCTGTGAATTACGCGTACAACAACCCTTCAGCTAACTCTTCCGGAGCGGCTAGAAAAATGGCTGTTCTCGGCACTGCTATTTTGGTATTCATTGTAATTCACATGGCGAATTTCTGGTGGAAAATGAAGTACTCATCTGAACCAATGCCAATACACACGTATGTAGTGAGTTCAACAGATCAAACAGGTCAGGCAAAAACGGATACATTGTATTACACGCATACTCCAAGCTTACAACCCGTTCCAACAAACCCAATGATTGTTGTTAAAAACGGAACTGAACTTTATTTCAAAGATGTGAACGTAAAAGTTGGAGACACCTACAAAGACTTGCACAAAATCGTTATGTCGTTTTTTGGAAAAAGTATAAATGGTGCGCCAATCAACCAGTATGCTTTATTCGCGGTCATTTTTTACGTATTAGCGATGGCTGTTTTATCCTTCCATTTGATGCATGGATTCTCTTCAGCGTTTCAGTCGCTTGGTTTGAACCATAAAAAGTACACGCCAAGCATCAAATTGTTTGGTAAAATTTTCGCAATTATAGTGCCTGCGGCATTTGCGATTATTCCGGTACTTATTTTCCTTAGTAAATAGCATTAAACTATTTGATTATGTCAAAATTAGACTCTAAAATACCAGAAGGTCACATTTCTCAGAAATGGACAGACTATAAAAATCATTTGAAACTTGTTGCACCAAATAACCGTCCGAAGATTGACGTTATTGTCGTAGGAACCGGTTTGGCAGGAGCGTCTGCTGCTGCATCGCTTGGAGAAATGGGTTACAACGTAAAAGCATTTTGTTTCCAGGATTCTCCACGTCGTGCGCACTCAATTGCTGCTCAAGGAGGAATCAATGCAGCGAAGAATTACCAGAATGATGGTGACTCAATTTACCGTTTGTTCTACGATACCATCAAAGGTGGTGACTACCGTGCACGTGAGGCAAATGTTCATCGTTTAGCTGAAGTTTCAGGAAACATCATCGACCAATGCGTTGCACAAGGTGTTCCTTTTGCTCGTGAATACGGTGGTTTGCTCGATAACCGTTCATTTGGTGGAACTCAGGTTCAAAGAACATTCTACGCAGCGGGACAAACGGGTCAGCAGCTTTTGTTAGGTGCTTACTCAGCATTATCACGTCAAATAGGATTGGGCCGCGTTGAAATGTTCAATCGCCATGAAATGCTTGACATCGTTAAGGTAGATGGCAAAGCAAGAGGAATTATTGCACGTAATTTGGTTACCGGTGAATTGGAGAGACATTCTGCACATGCGGTGATTATTGCATCAGGGGGCTACGGAAATGTTTATTTCTTGTCTACAAATGCTATGGGCAGCAACGTTACTGCAGCATGGAAGATTCACAAACAAGGTGCGCTATTCGCCAATCCTTGTTTCGTTCAGATTCACCCAACGTGTATTCCTGTTCATGGTACCAACCAATCAAAACTAACTTTGATGTCCGAGTCTTTGCGTAACTCCGGTAGAATCTGGGTTCCAAAGAAAAAAGAAGACGCCGAAGCAATTCGTGAAGGACGTTTAAAACCGACGCAAATTGCGGAAGATGACCTTGATTATTTCTTAGAAAGAAGATATCCTGCTTTTGGTAATCTTGTGCCTCGTGATGTGGCATCCAGAGCTGCTAAAGAACGTTGTGACGCAGGGTATGGAATTGAAGCAAACGACACAAACGAAGGTGTTTACCTCGATTTCTCAACTGAGATTCGCAATAAAGGAAAGCAAGCTGCATTTGCGCAAGGAGATCACAATCCTACGGACGAAAAAATTCTCGAATTGGGTAAAAAATGGGTAGAAGAGAAATATGGTAACCTTTTCCAAATGTATGAAAAGATTACTGACGAAAACCCTTATGAAACCCCAATGAAAATCTATCCTGCCGTGCATTACACGATGGGTGGTGTTTGGGTTGATTACAACCTTCAATCAACTATTCCTGGGTGTTTTGTAGCTGGGGAAGCCAACTTTTCCGATCACGGAGCGAATAGACTAGGCGCTTCTGCTTTAATGCAGGGATTAGCCGATGGATATTTCGTATTACCTTACACTGTTTCAGACTACCTTGCTGATGAAATCAGAACAGGAAAGATTCCTACAAATTCAGCTGAATTTGATGAAGCAGAAAACAGGGTAAAGGAAACGATCAATAAATTTTTAAACAACAATGGTTCTAAATCGGTTGATCATTTCCACAAACGTTTGGGATTAATCATCTGGAACAAAGTAGGGATGAGTCGCAATGAAAAGGGCCTTATCGAAGCCGCCCAAGAAATCGCGCAACTGAAAGAAGAATTTTACAAAGATGTTTTCGTGCCTGGTAGTGCGGATGAATTAAATCCTGAATTGGAAAAGGCTATTCGTGTAGCAGACTTAATTGACCTTGGACATTTGATGGCGATGGACGCATTACAGCGCAAAGAATCGTGCGGTGGACATTTCCGAGAGGAATACCAAGATGCCGAGGGAGAAACGCTTCGCGACGACGAAAACTTTAATTTTGTTGGTGCCTGGGAATACCAAGGAGATGACATCAGCAAAGAAGTTTTACACCAAGAAAAGCTGAAATACGAATTCATAAAGATTGCAGCAAGAAACTACAAGTAATTAAACAATAGGAAACGGGCATTAGGAAATAGTAACTAAAATGGGAATTCTTTCTTATAAAGACTTATTGATTTGGCAAAAGGGATTAGATCTTGCAGTTAATGTCTATCAACTTACAAAGGATTTTCCTGAATCAGAAAAATTTGCACTTTCAAGTCAAATTAGACGCTCTGCTTCATCCATTCCTGCTAACATAGCAGAAGGATATGGAAGACAATCTACTAAAAGTTATAGTCAATTTGTAAAAATTTCCCGAGGCTCACTTTATGAACTAGAAACGCACTTATTACTTGCGGAAAAATTAGAATACATTGCTTCGAAAGAATTGTTGAATAAAGTAAAAGAGCAACTTTTAGAGGAAAGCAAAATGTTAACCGCATTTATTAAAAAAATAGATAATAAAGATACACTGCAGTGATTAACTAATAACTAGGCATATTCATCTCGAGAATCAGCTAATGGCTATTATCTAATCACTAAAAAACTTAAATTAATAGTATGGCATCAAAATTTATCAATATCTCTTTGAAAGTGTGGCGACAAAAAAACGCCAATTCAAAAGGAGCGATCGAAACGTATAAACTTGACAATGTTTCAACAGATAGTTCATTCCTTGAAATGATGGATCAGTTGAACGAGCAATTGATTAACGAGCGCAAAGAACCTGTTGCTTTTGATCATGATTGTCGTGAAGGAATTTGTGGAAGCTGCTCAATGTATATCAATGGTCGCGCGCATGGTCCTGAAACAGGAACAACGACGTGTCAATTGCACATGCGTTCATTCAAAGATGGCGACACAGTTTACGTTGAGCCATGGAGAGCAAAAGCTTTTCCGGTCATCAAAGATCTTGTCGTTGATAGAAGTGCATTTGATCGTATCCAACAAGCGGGAGGATTTGTATCTGTTAATACCTCTGGTAGAACAATGGATGCCAATGCCATTCCCATTCCGAAAGATGATGCCGACAAAGCATTTGAGGCGGCAGCCTGCATCGGTTGCGGTGCTTGCGTTGCAACATGTAAAAACAGCTCTGCTATGTTGTTCGTAGGTGCAAAAGTTTCTCAGTATGCTTTATTGCCACAAGGAAAAGTTGAGGCGAAAAACCGTGTGTTAAACATGGTTCGCCAAATGGACGAAGAGGGGTTTGGAAACTGCACGAATACTGGCGCTTGTGAAGTGGAATGTCCGAAGGGCATTTCCTTGGAAAACATCGCACGCATGAACAGAGAATTCTTGAAAGCAGCACTTTCCGCAGAATAAGAAAAAGTTACATTTCATTAGAAGGCGCCTACAGTTTAGTAGGCGCCTTTTTAATTTTCCAACGAAAAGTGATTTTTTTTCGTTCAACTGTTTGATTCACTTTTAATAAAGTATTAATTTTAACCTCATTAAAAATTAACAACATGAAGAAAACTTTACTATTTATCGCGGCAATCGTGAGTGGCTTTGTGGCTTATTCGCAATCTGTCGTTTTGGGGATTTCCCCTGCTGCTGTTGAAGGCAGCTATGACCACACTTGGGCGGATCCTGCCGGCGGTTGGGCAACACCTGATTTCAACATTCCTAACACCTATGTTCAAGGTGAATTAATGTTGGTAGAAGATGGTTCTGCTGGAACAAATGCTCAAGGACACCCTATTTCTCAGGAAGGCTGTAACGAATTAACCAATGACTTAACAGGTAAAATTGCTGTTATTTATCGTAACACTTGTAATTTCAGTATAAAAGCTTTAAATGCTCAAACTGCTGGAGCAATTGGTGTTATTATCATCAACAGAGATCCTGAAGTGATTCCAATGGGCGCTGGAACTGATGGAGCAAACGTAACGATTCCTACGGTTATGTTAACTGCCTTGGACGGTGCTGCTTTAGTTGATGAAATGGCAAACGGCGCAGTTGTTGTCTTTATTGGTAACAAAGTTGGTCAATTTGCAAACGATGCTGCTATCTATTCAGATGGAGCAATGATTTCTAAGTCAACTGGTGTTCTTTCTCAATTGGCACAAAACGGTTCAGAGTTTGGCTTTGACATCGGAGTTCAATTGTTCAATGACGGTTCAGCGACTCAAAGTAACATTACCGTAAACGCAAAAGTTACAAATCCAACAGGAACTGAGGTTTACAACAACACCATTACAGTTGCATCATTAGCTGCTGCTGACAGTGTTTATCTTTATCCTGGTGAAGCACAATCTTTCCCTGCTTTCTCTCTATCTAGCTATCCTGCCGGACGCTATACTTTAACTTATACTGTTGGTTTGGAAGTGAATGATGAATTCCCTTCAGATAATGTAATTACTTCAGCATTTGTAGTAAATGATTCATTGTTTTCATATAGCGCGCTTAATTCGGTTAACAACCTTCCAGCAGGAACAGGAGGTTACCAGCCTTCAACGTTGAATTCTACTTATGGTATTTGTAGTGTGATTTCAGATCCTAATGCAAGCCGTATTGGGGCAGAAGGAATGTACTTTGCACTTGTTACTAATGCTGCTGACAGTATCGATCTTACAGGAGAAGAAATAGCATTGAACCTTTATGAGTGGGGTGATGTATTTACAGATTTAAACGATGCCAACCTTGCATTTGACGTTCTTACACCGGTTGCATTTGGTTACTATTACTATCCTTCTAACCTAGCTGATAGTATGGTTTATGGTGCCTTTACAACACCTGTACTTCTTGAAAACAACAAAAGATATTTGGCTTGTGCTCAAACTGTAAACCTAAACGTTTTCTTCCGTTATGACACAGATATCGATTATACAACAAATGTGAACAACTATCTACAGCCGTTGTTCCCTGTTGAGGCAGATGGTGCTTATTCAGCTGGTGGTTTTGGATCTGATAATGCTCCAGCTATGGCGGTTAAGGTTTTCAATGCTGCTGAATTGGGTGTTTCTGAAGCGTCTATGATTGAGGGTGTTGCATATCCGAACCCTGCTGTTGATAACGTTACTGTTTCATTGAAAGCAGAAGGAAATGCGAACATCACAATGACAGATGTAGCTGGAAGAGTTGTTCTTTCAAAAACAGCGAACCTTGTAAATGGTAAAACAGACCTAAACATCGCTGCATTGAATGCTGGTGTTTATGTTGTTAACGTTGTACTTGAGAGCGGAAAAGCTGCTCAATTCAATGTTGTGAAGAAATAAGTGAACTTCATATAACAAAGAAAGGCTGCTCTTACGGGCAGCCTTTTTTGTGTTTAACACTTCAGGATTAAAAATTCAATGTTAGCCCTACAGTCAAAGGATAAACCGCAACTGTTTTGCTTGTTTCGAACAAGGGTAATAAATTGTAAGAAGCAAAGGCTCCCCAATTATCATAACCAGTGCGGACAGTAGCGTCAAGTCTGAAAGCATTCAGGCCATAAACACCTTTTAAATCTTGTCGAAATTCTTTTCCATCTAACTCACCAATCCTTTTAATGCGAGAAGCTATTCGAACGCCCGCAACAAGTCCAGTTGCAAGATAAAAACCATCTCCACCATTTCTAATCGAGGAAATATCCAATAAAAGTGGGACTGTCAAATAAGTGCTTCGCAACTTGTTTTTTGAATACGTATTTACAGAATCAATCTCAGCATATAAAGTGTCTGCAGAATAAACTAAAAGGTAGTTGTCCTTGAAGGCGGTTTGTGTAAAACTTAAACCAAGACCTGTGGTAAATCCAACCGTTCGTCCAAACTTGTGCTCAAAAAAATTAAGGTTCCATGTCATGGATTTACCGGGGTCATTTTCCCAATAAGGCGTCGTATTAAAATTGGTGTTGAACTGATTGTTCATCAGCACACCAAAACCAAAATCAACACCAGCCCAATGGCCATTAATTTCTGTTTTTTCGTCTTCCGAAGGAGCTGCATCAACCGTGTCTATTTTAACGTTTTCCTTGTCGACTGTAATGACAATGATTTCTTTTTCTCCAAAATTTACACGTATCGTGTCTTTTTCTTGCGCATTGATCAGGCTACTCATTGACAATGCCACCATTAATACTCTTGTTTTCATAATCATCTATTTATATTTAGTCACAAGACGAACTCGCCCATGAATTGTTACAACTTTTCTAAAGATTTGCTTTTTTTCTTTCGACACTAATTGCGCCAAGTTTGAAATAAAAGCCAGATTCATCAACTTTTTCATTTCTTAAATACGCAATGTCTAGCCCTGTTTGATGATTGATTTTTTGAGTAATCATCGTTAATTGCTCTTGATTATCAATTTCTTCATTGCCAAAAACAACCTTTTTAAGCTTTTTAATTAATAAATCACCTACAGTCGCATATTCCTTAGAATAGGATTCTGTCTTTTGAATGGCTGATGGAATAAAATTGAGTTTTTGAGGCGCTTCAATTTTTGCCTCATCGTGCAGAATATTGATTTTTTTCAGTTTAACAGTTTCTAATCGAGCAATTAGAGCCGTATTCTTTGGCTTCTCACTTATTTCTAACGGTATATATACTGTATCATTTTTATGCTTTATAGCGGATGTCAATGCTCTATGCTTTTCCGTTTCTTGATTTCGTTTAACACTTGATTCTATTTGCGTTTTTCTAGTATATATACTGTCTTTATTTTGAACCAAAACGGTTTTGTTTCCTTCCACATTTAAGCCCGAAAAATAAAACAGAACTCCCACTGCAGCTGCCCCCATTGAGAGCCATAAAATACGCATTGGTGTCATCTTTGATTTCGTTTGTAAAAGATGTTTTTTGTTGTTGTAGACAATAGTGTTATCTGCATTAAGTCTTGTAGCAAAATACTCTCTTTGCAATACAAGAAACTCATCCGACTTTAATTTTACTTGCAAAAGTTGCTTTTCATATTCAGTCAAAAGACCTTCCATATCTGCAACAATTAGCTTATCATCAAATGAATCGCCCAAAGAAGCATAAGCGCTGATCTCGTATTTCTGATCTTTCAGGAGGTCAGTCTTTTTGGAATAATATGAGTTGTCTTGTGTTAAAACCGGCAAATCTTCCAAATAATCAGAAAACTGAGGGTTTTCAGCAATAAATTCATACAACAACTTCTTTTGTGTCTCGCTCAATTTGCCTTCCTGAGCATCTGCAATCATAACTATTATCTGCTCTTCTGTCCACTTCATACCAACACCTCTATTTTGCCAATAAACGACTTTAAAAACTTTCTTGCGCGGAAAATATTGATTTTCACTTGGTCATCCGTAATTGAAAGGATATCCGCTATTTCTTGATAAGAATACCCTTCATAATCACGCAACAGTAAGCAGTTTTTTTGAACATCACTTAACATGCGAACACCTTCATCTAATTTCATTTTCAAGTCAAATGGGGCGTTTTCCTCAGCGATTGGGTTGTTAATTGATGAAATGTATATATTTTTTAATTTTAACCTTCTAGCAGCATCTATTTGAAGGTTTACAACCGTTTTAAATAAATATGCCTTTGCTTTATTGAAATCAATAACATCCACTTTTTTCCACAAGCGCTCAAATGCATCTTGCACAAAATCATCAGCAACAGCTTTGCTGCCACAAGCTTTAAGAGCAAACCTGTATAAACCGTCAGCCAAATCGTGGACACATCTATTGTATTCTTCTATAGTCATTCCTTATTGCAAAGACGAACAGAAGAGTAATTTGTTACAGTTTACCTTAGATTATTTAAAATCATTACCAGTCTGACAAAAAATCATCGATTTCTCGTCGATCCTTTTTATTGGGTTTTCCAGTTCCATAAGAACGATAAGCGCTTTGTGCCAGTTGGTAATCATCAAACTTCTTTTTCTCTTCTGGCGTCGTAAGATCAATCAAATAGTCAATCACTAACTTTGGTCCAACTCTTTTTTCTAGTAATTGAATCACGCGATAACTAAACACCGCACCATTTTTATGCACTTGAATCAAATCACCAATTTTGGGCTCTCTGGATGGTTTCGTTTCTTTATCGTTGATTTTAATCTTTCCTTTTGACAAAGCTTCAGAAGCCTGTGAACGGGTTTTTGCCAATCGAACGGACCATATGTATTTATCCCAGCGCAAGCTCATCACGACGTTTTTTAGGCAAACTTTGAAAAACCAAATCATAGGAATGGTTCACTAATTCTAAAAACAATTTCTGTTCAACGTCTGTGTGCACAGAGACAGAATTCCAGTGTTTTTTATTCATGTGATATGCTGGACGAATAGCATCATACTTTTCGCGCAATTCTGTGGATCTTTCCGGATCACATTTTAGATTTACAAACTGAAAATTATTGATGTTAACCAACGCAAAGATTTTTCCAGAAACCTTAAAAACAAGGGTTTCATTGTCAAATGGAAAATGCTCCGTGACATGGGGCATTTGAATACAATATTCCCTGAACTGCTCCAGGTTCATGTCCTATTAATGAATTGCTGGCGCGTTGTCAAAATTCCCTAAACGATACAACTGCTTCGTGTGCTCTGCCAAAGCGCGATAAAACGTTTTATAAGAATGATAGGGTAAGTTGAACTCATGTGCAGTGCTCTTCACTATTTCTGAGATTTTACGATAGTGAATATGACATATATTCGGGAACAAATGGTGCTCCACCTGATAATTTAATCCTCCTACATACCAAGAAAAAAGTCTTGCACCAGGCGCAAAATTAGCCGTGTTGTACAATTGATTCACTGCCCAGTCTGCATCAATCACACCTGAATCATCGGGCATTGGAAAATCCGAAGTTGGCACCACATGTGCAGGTTGAAAAATAGCAGCCAAGGTAAGTCCAGCAACAAAATGCATCGCCAAAAACCCAACAACAGTAAACCACCATGGAGATGGTGACAACACTAATGGAAGGACTAAAGTCAAGAATGCATAACAAGATTTAGAAATTATCAAGGTTATGATTTGTTTACGATAGGTTGTTTTTTGTGTTCCTGTTAAGCCCATCTTTTCATAACGATAACTTTGCTTGTAGTCCTTTGATATAAACCACATAAGGGTCATTAATCCATAAAAGAACCACGCATAAAAATGCTGGAATCGGTGCATAAATCTTCTTTTTTCATGAGGAGAAAAACGCATTACAACTCCAGGGTTAATGTCTTCATCTAGACCCGTCACATTCGTATACGTGTGATGAAGAACATTGTGTTGAATTCTCCAGTTTACATCGCTTCCTCCTAAAAAGAACAAAACGTAACCAACCCATTGATTCACTTTTTCATTCTTTGAATAAGCTCCGTGATTTGCATCATGCATGACTGAAAGTCCTATCCCTGCCATACCAAATCCCATTACAATCCAACAGATGAATTCTACTAATTTGGTTTCGGCAAAAAACAACAATGTTACTAATGGCGTGAAATATAGCAACAACATGCAAATCGTTTTCACAACCATTGCTGTATTTGCATGGCGTGAAATATTATTGTTCTTAAAGTATTCGTTTACTCTTTGTCTAAGGACCTTATAAAACTCTTCATTATGGTCTTTAGCGAATTTAACTGATGTAAAATTCATAGGTTTGGAATTATAATAGTTGTACAAAGGTAGGCTTATTTTCTATGTCAACTGCACAAAATCTGTGAAGTCCCTAATTAATAGCTTTTAAAAAACGCCACCACCTGTATAAAACATTATAATATCTACTTTTGTTTAGAATGTATATTAGTTAATTTTATGATTCATATTGAGCCCAAAGATCCCTATTGCGTTGATCCTCTGAATAGAAAACGTTTTCCAACTTTAGAAATTAATATTGGAGGACTGCTCATGGGCGGAGACCAGCCCATTCGTTTACAATCAATGACAACTTTAGACACAATGGACACTATAGGGTCAGTAGAGCAGTCCATCCGTATGATTGACGCTGGTTGTGAATTAGTTAGATTAACAGCGCCAAGCAAAAAAGAAGCAGAAAATCTTGAAAATATTAAAAATGAGCTTTTGCGCAGGGGCTACAACACGCCGCTTGTGGCCGATATTCATTTTACACCAAATGCAGCAGAAATAGCAGCTAAAATTGTGGAAAAGGTTCGAGTTAATCCTGGAAACTATGCGGACAAAAAGAAATTTGAAGAAATCGATTACACGGATGAAAGTTATAGAGCTGAAATCCTACGCATTGAAGAAAAATTTACGCCATTAATTGCCCTCTGTAAAGAATATGGCACAGCCATGCGCATCGGCACAAATCACGGGTCGTTATCAGATCGTATTCTAAGCAGGTATGGAGACACCCCTGAGGGCATGGTAGAATCTGCGATGGAATTCATAAGAATATGTGAAAAGAATTCTTTTTACAACTTAGTTATCTCCATGAAGGCAAGCAATGCACTCGTTATGGTGCAAGCTTACAGATTACTTGCTGCAACAATGCTCAAAAATGGTCGATCCTATCCCTTACACCTTGGCGTAACAGAAGCTGGCGATGGAGAGGATGGGAGAATAAAATCAGCCGTTGGTATAGGGGCGCTCTTAGAAGATGGATTGGGCGACACCATTCGTGTTTCTTTGACAGAAGAACCAGAAAAGGAAATACCAGTGGCCGCAAAACTTGCTCGCAAATTTGAAAACACGTCCAATGTCAAGAAAATTGAAGTGAACAAATCGTTGCTGCCTTATTCTCCTTATTCCTATGAAAGAAGATCAACCTTACAAATCGGGAATATTGGCAGTAAAAATGTCCCCGTTGTTGTCGCTGATTTATCTAATAAAAAAGAAATAAAACCTTCCAATTTCTATAGCTTAGGCTACAACTATTCCATTGAACTCGATAAATGGACACTTCAAGAGCAAGCCGCTGATTATGTATTCATTGGCGACAATCGAATAAACTTTGAAAAACCGGGTTCTCTTGGTTTAATTTGTAATTATGACAATTGGAAGAACAATTATTCAACAAAGCCTGGCTGCTTTCCTCTTGTTCATTCCAACAAATTGCACGGAATTGAAACAAACACACAAACATTTGTTTTAATAGATGACGATAGCACAGATGATGTCTATCTCAACTCAAAGCCTAATTTGATATATGTACTTCAAACAAATCATTCAAACCGAGTGGCTGTTTTTCGTGAACACTTAATTAAATCATCTCAAAATACTGTTAATCAACCACTTATATTAAAGCTAGGGTGTGAATCTCTTGATAATGAGACGTTTCAGATCAATGTAGCAAGCGAAGCAGGAGCGCTATTAATTGATGGTATTGGAGATGGATTGTGGATAACAGGAGTTGCGCCGAATACACTCGTCAACTCAACCGCATTTGGTATACTTCAAGCAACGCGCACACGCATTTCAAAAACAGAATACATTTCATGCCCGTCATGTGGAAGAACACTCTTCGATTTGCAAGAAACAACAGCCAAAATTCGGAAAGAAACTGCGCATCTCAAAGGACTTAAAATTGGAATAATGGGATGTATAGTCAATGGACCAGGTGAAATGGCTGATGCCGACTACGGATATGTAGGCACTGGTCCCGGAAAAATCACATTATACAAGGAAAAAACAGTTGTAAAGAAAAACGTCCAAGAAGACGAGGCGGTTAATGAATTAATCAACCTAATTAAAGAAAATGGCGACTGGGTTGATCTTAAATAAAGAGTTCATTTAAAAAAGAAAGGTCCGATATTAAATATCGGACCTTTCTTTTTTATCAATGTTTCACGTGAAACTAGCGACCCATATGTATCAATAAAACAGAAATATCACTTGGAGAAACACCACTAACTCTTGCAGCTTGACCAATAGTTACAGGCTTAATCTGAGATAATTTCTCTTTTGCCTCAATACTTAAACTTTTCATTAAACTATAGTCAATATCCAAAGGTATCTGGACTTCTTCAAGTCTATTTTGTTTGTTGACTTGTTCTTCCTCCCGTAAAATATACCCTTCATACTTGACTTGAATTTCTGCCTGCTCCACAATTTCTTCGTGATCCAATAATAACTTTTGAGCCTTCAAATTTGCTTCTTCAGACATTTCCAAAACATCCTCAATTGATAACTGAGGCCTCGATACCAAACCATTCAACTTTACTTGTTGCGATAACACTGCCGAATCTTTCCTTGAAAGAATTGGATTTGCTTTTTCAGGAGAGACACCAATATTCTTTAATTCTTGAATCAAATCTTTCGTTCCAGCAACCTTTTTCTCAACACGCTTTAACAGCTCTTCACTTACAAGACCAAGCTCATATCCGATTGGTGTTAAACGTATATCTGCATTATCCTGTCTTAATAAAATCCGAAACTCCGCCCGACTCGTGAACATTCTGTATGGTTCTTTTGTACCTTTCGTAATTAAGTCGTCTATTAAAACGCCAATATATGCATCACTTCTATTTAAAATAAACGGTGCTTTTTCTTTCACCTTTAAATGCGCATTAATTCCAGCCATCAAACCTTGACAAGCCGCCTCTTCATACCCCGTTGTGCCGTTAATCTGACCAGCGAAATAAAGATTCTCGACTAGTTTCGTTTCGAGCGTGTGTTTTAACTGAGTGGGCGGGAAATAATCATACTCTATAGCATAACCAGGACGGAACATTTTCACGTTCTCGAATCCAGGAATAGTTTTCATTGCATTGTATTGAACATCTTCAGGTAAAGACGTACTAAATCCATTTACATAAATTTCAACTGTCTTCCAACCCTCTGGTTCCACAAAAATTTGATGACGATCTCTGTCAGCAAAACGATTGATCTTGTCTTCGATACTTGGACAATACCTTGGGCCCGTCGATTTAATAGAACCATTAAACATCGGAGAACGGTCAAAACCAGTTCTTAATAAGTCATGAGTAACATCATTCGTATAAGTAATGTGGCAAGGTCGTTGCACACTTAAAGCTTTGGTATTCGTAAAACTAAATTTCGAAGGATTGGCATCACCTTCTTGTATTTCCATTTTTGCATAATCCAAAGAACGGCCATCAACACGCGGCGGGGTACCAGTTTTCATTCTTCCTGATTCGAAGCCATGATTCACCAAATCTTCAGTGATTCCAGTTGCAGCTTTTTCACCCACACGCCCACCTCCAAACTGTTTCTCTCCCAAATGTATCAGACCATTTAAAAACGTACCATTTGTAAGAATAACCGCATCACCGTATATGTCAACACCAAGTGACGTTTTAACACCCAAAACACGACCACCATCAATGATCAAACCATTGCACATGTCTTGCCAAAAATCAACATTCGCATTTGACTCAAGCAACAAACGCCACTCCTCGGCAAACAACATGCGATCATTCTGAGTTCTAGGCGACCACATTGCTGGGCCTTTTGATCGATTTAACATCCTGAACTGAATTGCACTTTTGTCACTCACAATACCACTACCACCTCCTAAAGCGTCAATTTCTCTCACGATTTGACCTTTTGCAACACCACCCATTGCTGGGTTACAACTCATTTGCGCGATTGTATTCATGTTCATTGTTACCAATAAAACCGAACTACCCATTTTAGCAGCAGCATTGGCAGCTTCACAACCAGCATGTCCACCACCAACTACAATAACATTATATCTTTTCAGCATTTTCGATATGTTTCACGTGAAACAAAATTACCAAAACGCCTATGTTTCACGTGAAACATATTTGTCTAGATGGAAATTCTCTCGGTCTCTCATTAGAGCCTCATCTTCAATCGACTTATCGTTGTATCCGCATAAATGCAACACACCATGTACACAAACACGTTTGAATTCAACATCAAAAACTTCGTTTAATTCAGTCGCATTCTCTGTAATCCTTTCAATTGAAATATAAAGGTCGCCATTAATTGCATCGTCTTGGGAATAATCAAAAGTCACAATATCAGTGTAATAATCATGGTTTAAATAGGTCCTGTTAATGCCCAACAGATGCTCATCATCACAAAAAACAAGGTTAATGTCACCCACCATCTTACCTTCCCTTAGGATGCTCTCACACAGCCATAAAACAAGAAGTTCCGAGTTTAAACCCGGAACTTCCACATCTATAAAATGCAACTCTATCACTTATTAAAATAAATATTTACACTGCTCCCTTCATCTTCAAAAACGACTTCATCGGCAAGGTTTTTCATTAAAAATATACCCCTTCCATTCTCTTTCATTAAGTTTTCTGGTGCAGTAGGATCAGGGAGATTTATAAAATCAAAACCCTTCCCTTGGTCTTTCACGTTAAAACAAAACTCTGCTGCATTGTCACCTACGGCAACATTTACTTCAGCTGCATGATTTTGCAGATTACCATGCTCAATAGCATTGTTAACCGCCTCAGTTACCGCAATCAACACATTACCATAAAACTCCTCGTTCACACCCAGCTCATTACAGACTGAATCGACCAACATTTCAACCTGACCCAAGGCCTCAAAATCGGAGGGTATTGCAAGTTTATTTATAATTGTAAAACCTTCTCTCATAACGAACAATTATCATTCATCAGTTACAAGCCACGGTTGAAATATTCATTTGCCTTATCCTTGTAATACTTCTTATAGACAGGGTCAACGGATCGTAATAATTCAATTTGCCGAAGCTTTTGTCGGTTATACTCATCAAACCGTATTTGGTTACTAAAATTTTGATTTTTTCCTGATTCAGATTCTCTTTTTTCTTCAAACCCTCTTTCCATTATGGCCTTTTCAGATTCTAAAAGTCTGGTTAAAATATCCTTTTGACGTTTAATTGTTTCATTTGAAAACTTCTTGTTTATAATTTCTTTTTCCTGTTCTTCTAACTCTTTAATCAGAGGATTCAGCTTATTACCCTTTCCATTTCCCTCTTTGTTTAGATCGTTTCTTAACTGCTCTAATCTTTGTCGAATTGCTGTTTGTTCTGCTGCCATTTTCGCTATCTCCTTGTTGCCCAACCCCGGCATTCCAGTACCACCTTCACCTTGTTTCTCACCCGGTTTATCTCCAGGTTTATTACCGTTAGGATTTGGACCTTTTTGCATCTGTTCGAGTTGCTTCTTCAACATTTGTTTCATATCCCCTGAAGACATAGAAGGGCCGGATTTAGGCTGGCCTTTACCACCAGGCTTATCGCAACTGCCCTGCCCCGGTTTACTATTTTGCATTTGCTGCTGCATACTTTGCAGACTTTCATTCAATAAGAGAGCAAGATTGTTATATGCTGTCATAACTTTTTGCTGATGTACACCAAGGTCCCTTTTCCTATGTTCATCAATATCCTCTAAACAAAGCGCATGGTTGTTTTTGATGTCATTTAACTCTTTATCTACAAAAGAGGCTATTTTAGGCTGTCTTTTTGCTAAGGCTAGTAAACTGTCCCGAACAATCCTTGTTTCATCAATTAACATGCGTTGTTTGCGTCCGTAGCGCCGATACGATGGGTCAGAATCAGCAACCTTATTAAACCGCTGCATGACGTCTTCCTGATCAAAACTTAATGTCATTAAACTCTCCAAAATAGCACGAAGCGAATTCATGTCTTCTTCCTGTTGCTGCTGATTTGCCATCTCTTGCATCATGTCAAGTTGCTCAGCCAAACTATTCATTTTCTCAGAAGCACTTTTCTGACTTTCTCCAGCCTTTTTACTCTTTGAGTTCTGCAAGTTTTCACTTGACTCTTGCATGTCTTCAGAAATCTCTTCTTTTGCTTTTTCTGTATCTCCTAGCTCCATAGGATCTTCTAAAGCCTCGTTCAATTCCTTTAATTGCTTCAAATCCTCTTTAAGTTCTTCAAACTTCTTGTTCAATTCATCTTGTTTCTTAATTGATTGCTCTTTGTCTAATTTATTGTTTTCAATCTGCTCTTTTAATTCCAATTGCTCCTTAGATAAATCTTTTAACTCCTTCTCTAAATCATCAATTTTCTCATTTAACTGTAATTTCTTTAACATCTCTAGACTTCTATCGAGCTGTTTTTTCATGTCTTCGGAACTCTGCTCAACATCCTCTAGTTTATCTTTCAGCTGTTCTTTATTGTTTTCAGACATGAGTTTTTCCAAATCATCCAAGAGCTTTCGCAACTCATCATCCATGACCTCTTCAAGCAATTTTTCAATAAGCTCTTGTTTCTCCAAAAGCTCTTTATCCATTTCTGATAGTTGATTCTTTTCTTCAGCACTTTTTTCCATGAGCTGTTGCATTTGTTCAAGCGATTCTAAAATGCTTTTTTGTTCTTCCTTCAATTGATTGACTTGGTTCAATTTATTCCAGTCATTTTTCTTGGAATTCAACACTTCCTTTTTCAATTTATCCACATTCTTTTGGAACTCTTG